>CAYVZZ010000087.1:0-9722 GCA_964456185.1 uncultured Alcanivoracaceae bacterium | reverse complement strand
AAAAATCGATGCTGATGGATACGCGGTGTAAATCGCAAAGCCTGCTCAACAAACAAATTTTGATCAGTTTTATCGGTCAAACCGGCTTGCGCGGCCTGATGGAGCAACGCTTGTATTGCATTCGTTTGATGAAGCTGCACTGAAGAAATGGCGTCTTGCTGGGCAAGGTGTTCAAGACACCCATTAAGCCGCCCTAGCTCGGCAAGTTGTTGCCATTGCGTTGTATTTATCCGCAGCTGGGCATAACGAATGGCGGTATCGTTTTGATAGGCATGCCAATTACCCTGCGTATCGCGCCAATGCCACGAATCAATGCCCAACATCAATAGCGCAAGCTGCTTTTCATCCAATATCCAATGCAAGTGCGCAAAGACTTTGGGGTCGTAATAACGGAACAACGCTTTTTTGTGACTTCCCGACTCTTGTATTAGCAGATGCTGGGTTAATCGCGTTGCGATCTTTTCTTTATCTACACTGCTTTCAATCAACGCAGAAAAATACGGACAGCTGCTTGTTTTTGCTTGTTGTTGTACGCGGTACAACAGATCAACGCGCTTTTTGTCTGTTAAATCGCTCAATGCCAGCAATCTGGGCATTAATGCTGACTGTTCCGATAACTCATCCGGGACGAGCGGTTCCAGCGGCAAATCTTCCCACAAGGACTTATCTACCTGCAGCGGGTTAATAAGCGCAAAGCTCTGCTTTAACAAAAAGCGGTGATCAAGCTCTTTCATAATTAGCCCACTTCAACCAAGCCAGCGCCTTCGGCGTCCGCACCACGAGTTTTAAACTCACACAAACTCGGTGCCCGCTCAAACGCTTCCTGCTCCACACTACCCGACCCCACACTCAAGCTGGCGCCTCCGCCACCACCGGCGGCGAGGCTGCGTTTGGCAGCTTTGAAGTCGGCGTTGCCGGGGGCGGTGATGGTGATGTTGCCGCCTTCGATGAGGATGCCGCCACCGCCGGCGGCGAGTTGGATTTTGCTTTTGGCGGTGAGGTTGGCGGCGCCTTTGGCGCTGGCGATGTTCACGGCTTTGTTGGCGGCGAGGTGGATGGCGTCGCTTTGGGCTTGCACGCGGGCATTACCCGTGGCGGCGTGTAGGCTGAGGCCGGTGGTGGTGACGGCGCGTGAGCCGTTTGGCTTGCTGCCTTGGGTGTAAAGCGCAATGCCGTCGGCGGCGATGGCGCTGAATTCGCCTTGGGCGGCGAGGTTGACGTCAAGACCTGCGCTGATGGCGAGGCTTTGGCCGCTGTTCCAAATGTGGGATTTGGGGGTGACGGTGATAAGGCCTTCGTCGCCGTGGATGACCAGGTGCGGTTGTGTCCAGGCGATAACGGTGCCTTCGCCGCCGCCGATGTTGGGCAGGCTGGGGGTGCCGTCTGCGGTGTGTTGCAGGTCTTTTTGTAGACTGGTGCTGGCTTTAATGGCGGGCAGGTCGTTGGCGGCGGGTTCGCCTTCGAGGCCGGCGTTTTGTTTGTTGGCGACATCGGCCAGGCCTTCCATGAGGCTGCTGTTGTATTGCAGCACTTGGGTGGCGGTGTCGGCATCCATTTGTAGCTGGCTGTCACTGGTGGTGACCAGCAGCCCTTTACCGGCGCGGATGGCACCTTGGGCATCGGTGGCGAGTGATGCGCCATAGCCCAAGTCGGCTTGGCGTTGGTTGCCTTCCAGGTATTTCACATGGCCAAGGGTGAGGCCGGTGTGATAGTCGGTGGTGTAAAGCTGGGCGCGGCCTTGGTTGGGGGTGTCGTCAAATTGCAGTTGGCGATAGCCGCCTGTTCCGTTGCCACTGGTATTAAGGTCTTGGGTTTTAATGCCGGACAGCACGCCGGCATGACCATTGCCGGTGAACCAAGCGGGGGCATTGCCGGTGGCGCGTGAGGGGCCGCCGGCCATTTTGTTGTAGGGGGCATCGGCGTTGCCTTGGCCGTTGTAGAGGCTGGCAACAATCACCGGGCGGTCGATGTTGGTTAATACTGCCCGGTATAACGTGGAACCTTCCACACGTTCGGATCGTTGTGATCAATGCGACACTCGGCTTCTACTTCAGACGGGAAAATGGGGTCTTTGCAGGTTTTAAAAACCAGCCAACGACAAGCTGCAAAGGTAAGATAAATCGGTGCAGCTAGGTAATAGGCTGCTCGGCTCTTGACCTGGCAATAGGTACCTGCCTCAATCACATAATTTTTCCAAGTGCGCCTTACTGACTGCTGAAGGCACCTCCCTGTTGAATTACACTCTACCGCCTCAGGCCCTTCTTCCATGTAGCGACGGATAAATTCCCATACTTGGCGTATGCGTGGCCCATCATCCAAATCATGTCCAAATGAGAATACTGTACGAATGATGTTATCTTCCATAAGGGCACCGCGCATATTGCAGAGAAAAACGTCCACGGTATCACGCCCCAGATAAAACAGAACTTCATCCCATGAGGCAATGAGTACACCGCCGGGGCCATTATGCTGGAAGACGTATACTTTTCTGTTCTTGCGATTAAAACGAATTGGGTAGTGGGTGTAAGTGAAATAGTCTTTTCTTAAATATGTTAAGTATAACCAAATCATAGCAGAAAAGAACATCGCGATAGGAATTATAAGCACCCATGCGTGATACTTAAAACTCGCTCCAATCACCATGAGAGACATAACTATAAACAACACCATAAAGAGCGAGCCGCATGTGGTGTAAAACATCCCACGCTGTCTGAAGTGCGAATCAACAACATCAATATAGGTTGAATTCAGGCGTATGATCGAGCCCATTTGCTCAGGCTTAATCTTTTTATTTAGTGGCTCTTTCTTGGGTAAAACATTATCCTGTTCACGAGGATAAAGTGGTCTATCCACCTTATACTTCCACCACCAACCGGTGCGCATCTTAAGCTCCTTGTAATACTTTATTGATTAGTGCTTTGCGCTGTTCGACCGCAGAGGCATAAGGGGTATGGTCTTCATCCGACTGGAAGTGCCACCAGGCCAGTACCTTTTGAGCACCAAAATAGTGAGAGCGGTTAAGCCAGATTTGTAATTCATCACTCTCAAGCAGGTTGGTAATGAACTGAATAATCGCAACCACCAACGCAATTACTAATCCTATTATTATGCCTACGCCAGTAGTTGAAAATAACAAAACAAGAGCCGAAATCATCAAAGCTCCACCCTCAACAATGTGCAATGCGCCGAGGTTCAAATTATCTCCAAGTTCAGAAAGACCCTGTGAAACAAGCAGCCAGCCTGCAACAACCCCACCAAGCGCTCCCAAAGCACGACCACCCAACTCCAACATATCAAAATACTTCACACCACGTGCGCTGTTAGTGAGCAAAGCACGAAAGGTTGTTCCCTCCATACGTCCAGCCGCTATACGAGCTGCCTTGCCAACACCCTCACTGATGCTTCCCAGCATGCTTGCCAAACCGGATGCAAAGTTGGCACGGGCATAGCCTGTTGCTTTTGCAGGCGCATTCGCCAGTTGCTCACAGCTATATACGAGGCTAATGGCTGAAAAAATACCACCAACGGCCGCCCCGCGCACCGACGACACTTTTATTTTACCAATACTGTCTTCCATTGCCTCCTGGAAGCCCGTTACTTTTGCATGCTGAAAAGCCTTATCTAGCCCAGTCGCTTTTATTGCACCGGCTAGTCCAACTCCTTGACCCACTAACAAAATGCCTTGAAAGGCGAAATCTTTTGCTGCTTGTTTATTCGCTTTCTCTATTGCTTTGCGGATTTCCGGATTATTTAATAACCCGCTCTGCTGCGATGCCGAGGCATCCAACCCGTGAGCCAAGGTGTAGGCTGCCTGCTTGGCACTCCAATGACCTTTTACGGTCACCAGTTTTAAATCGGGGTTTTCACCTTTTGCTATGGCACCAGTCAAAAGCACGAGGGATTTGTCTTTTTCTGTCCAGCTTTGCGGCGGTTGCTTGGTTAATTGAAAAATGACTGCGCCACTAATCTGATGCAGATAAGAGGCAATCTGCTCCGTCATTGCTTTACAGCGCTGCGTAGTGCCCAATTTTTCTATGCCTTTAGCCAACTGGGTCGAACCCGCATCGTAACTTTTCGCATCGGATAGCACTTGCTGGGTTGCCTGAACCAGCTGATCCTGATTACCAAACAAAGCGCGTAACGGCCATTGTGTTTTATCTGTTGGGTCGCCCGCAATCGACTTCGTCACGAATTGCATCACTCTTGAACGGCCGCAGGCTTCATTAACTAATAAGTGTGACAACAACGCATAGCCCATGCCGCTTTCGACGTGCTTTGAATCAAAATTATTGACAAAGTAATTTGTCAGTACTTGGCTATCCAACCAAGCAACGTAAGGCTTGTCGAGGAGGTCAGCAAGGGGTTTCGTTAGTTTCTTAAATCGTTTGGATGAATCGCCTTCAACATAACTGCCATCTTCTTTTTGATACCCCAGAAAATCATTCAGCTTGGTCTGGCTGTATCTGTTGGTGTAATCAGACCAGGCATCGTCTGCAGCTTGTTTGGCTTCACTGGGGCTGAGTTCGCTAGCCTTGGCGATTTCACTCCAATAGGAATCCATTAGGGGCTGGTAATCTTTCTGCACACTGGCGGGCAGCATTTGAACCATTGCCATAGGACCATGCGGAACATTAGTAATTCCTATAGGTGCACCAATGACATCTTTCCCACCATAGAATTCGTTAAATTTCTTAGCGGCACGAGAATGAGATTCTTTGGTAATGCCAGACTGCCTCACCGTATCACGCAACATGCTGATGTGGGCGGCAGTTTGCTGTTTCCAGTGATACTCAGGGTCAGACGTTACTTCAGCTATTTGCTGGATCATCAACCCATTCAAATCCATTGCGATACCCGCCGGATCATCCAAGCCCACCATGGCGGGTTTAAGGTCATTATTGAGACGAACAACATTACGCGTGACTAACTCAACGAAGTCCTCATTTAAATAGTCTTGAATGAAGAAGGGTTCACTTGAGAATTGCCATGCTGCGCTTGCCGGTGCGTCGTAGTTTTCGCCCAAACTACAGGCCAAACTTTGTAGTAGTTTTGGCACCGTTGGCAGCATCGCTTCCGCTTTTTTGCTGTAGCCCTTGATGTTATCTTGGGCGACTGCTGCATCACCACGAATTTTATCTATGGTCCAGCCTTTGGGCATGAGCTTGTTGATGTATTTGACCGTCTCATCATACAGCGCTTTTCTTGTGGTGGCATATTCTGCCACACGCTTATCCAATGCATCCAACCCATCAACGTGAGACTGCTGAGTGTTGCTTCGCCATTTAGCCACATCAAATTTCCGCATGTGTTTCTTCCGAAACGCGGCTGAATCATATTGTTTCCATACGGCTTCAGTCCATGGGGCATCCGAAAAAGCCAGCCAGACATTGGTGGCGTTATCCGCGTCTTGCACATAAATGAACTTGTGCAAATGGTGCGTTTCCTTGCAGCCTTCACCGGAGCAGCTTTTTACGTTGGGTAGTTTCCCCTTGGGCGGCTTATCGCCTCGCTTGAAGGGATACAGCACGCCTTCATCCATTACAAAGTAACTTTGCCATTCCTCAAGGTGTTCCACGTAAGCGTAAAGATAACCGCCACGCAACAGCCGATTGGTGTAGTAACCACCACGTGTAAACGGCGCCTCTTTGTTGTCGTTGGCTGTCGATACAGGCAATTCCAAATTCGCCTTCTGCGCGCCGCCACAAGCTGTTGGGTCAAATGGTGCGAAGCATTTGGGGGCATTTCCCAGCCCCTGACGTGCGACAGCGTAGCGTACGGGAAAAATAGGCAAGCCAACTTGGCGCTCACAGTAAATGCAGCCTTTTTTTGGATTATGCTGGCTCATGGTGTCTCCTTGTTCCTTGGATGAGGTCTTTGGCAAAGGTTTGCAAGTCTTCATCGGTTAAGTGCTTGCAGATGAAGGCATAACTTTTTGATGATGCTTGTTGCTGCTCAAGCAATGCTTGCATCTTGGGGTGCTGATGAATTTTTGGGTGAAAGCAGAGTGCTTGTAGGGCGTAAAGCAAGCAGTCTTCGCGGCTTTGCAATTGGGCATTTGCCGCTTCGGCGAGTAATTCTTGTGCCTGTTGTATCTGCTTTGAACCTTTCTGCTTGTCGGGTTGTTGTTTTGCCCATTCGCTCAGGCAAGCATTCAATTCCCCCAAGTTGGCAAGCTCCTGTTTTTGCTGGGGCGTGATACGAAACAGGGCTGGCTTGTCCGATTGACGTTGCAAGCTCTGCCAATGAGTACCGTCCAGGCTCCAACTCCAGCGGGTAATCGGCCCCAATAAGGCGTCACGCTGAACGGGGGTTAGCAGCCAGTCAAAATGCCGAAACACGCGAGGGTCATAAAACCGAAGCAGATCGTGTTTTTCGTCCTTGCGTGGCAACGCGAGGCACTTCTTTAGATGCTTCTGAAGTCGCTCAGCAGTGGCATCACTTTTCAGTAATGCCGAAAACCACGAAACACCTTCTTCTTTCAACCAATCTTCCGCCCGTTGGATTAAGCCAACCAACTCGGTTTGGGAAAGCTGGCTAAAATCCAGTAGCAGCGGCATTAAATCAGGTTGTGAAACAAATGCTTCTGGCACTACCGGCTCAACAGGCAAATCCCGCCAAGCACTCTCGTCCACCTGAAGTGGATTGATCAAAGCAAATTGGTGCTTTAATAAAAAGCGATGATCCAATGGGGTCATGGATTACTGCCCTTCCACTAATCCAGCGCCTTCGGCTTCCGCGCTGCGGGTCTTCATCTCACACAAACTAGGCTTACGCTCAAACGCTTCTTGCTCCACACTACCCGACCCCACACTCAAGCTGGCGCCTCCGCCACCACCGGCGGCGAGGCTGCGTTTGGCAGCTTTGAAGTCGGCGTTGCCGGGGGCGGTGATGGTGATGTTGCCGCCTTCGATGAGGATGCCGCCACCGCCGGCGGCGAGTTGGATTTTGCTTTTGGCGGTGAGGTTGGCGGCGCCTTTGGCGCTGGCGATGTTCACGGCTTTGTTGGCGGCGAGGTGGATGGCGTCGCTTTGGGCTTGCACGCGGGCATTACCCGTGGCGGCGTGTAGGCTGAGGCCGGTGGTGGTGACGGCGCGTGAGCCGTTTGGCTTGCTGCCTTGGGTGTAAAGCGCAATGCCGTCGGCGGCGATGGCGCTGAATTCGCCTTGGGCGGCGAGGTTGACGTCAAGACCTGCGCTGATGGCGAGGCTTTGGCCGCTGTTCCAAATGTGGGATTTGGGGGTGACGGTGATAAGGCCTTCGTCGCCGTGGATGACCAGGTGCGGTTGTGTCCAGGCGATAACGGTGCCTTCGCCGCCGCCGATGTTGGGCAGGCTGGGGGTGCCGTCTGCGGTGTGTTGCAGGTCTTTTTGTAGACTGGTGCTGGCTTTAATGGCGGGCAGGTCGTTGGCGGCGGGTTCGCCTTCGAGGCCGGCGTTTTGTTTGTTGGCGACATCGGCCAGGCCTTCCATGAGGCTGCTGTTGTATTGCAGCACTTGGGTGGCGGTGTCGGCATCCATTTGTAGCTGGCTGTCACTGGTGGTGACCAGCAGCCCTTTACCGGCGCGGATGGCACCTTGGGCATCGGTGGCGAGTGATGCGCCATAGCCCAAGTCGGCTTGGCGTTGGTTGCCTTCCAGGTATTTCACATGGCCAAGGGTGAGGCCGGTGTGATAGTCGGTGGTGTAAAGCTGGGCGCGGCCTTGGTTGGGGGTGTCGTCAAATTGCAGTTGGCGATAGCCGCCTGTTCCGTTGCCACTGGTATTAAGGTCTTGGGTTTTAATGCCGGACAGCACGCCGGCATGACCATTGCCGGTGAACCAAGCGGGGGCATTGCCGGTGGCGCGTGAGGGGCCGCCGGCCATTTTGTTGTAGGGGGCATCGGCGTTGCCTTGGCCGTTGTAGAGGCTGGCAACAATCACCGGGCGGTCGATGTCGCCTTCGAGGTAATCCAGCCAGACCTCTTGCCCCACGCGCGGGGTGTAGATGCTGCCCCAGTTGGCCCCGGCCACGGGCGTGGCGACACGCGCCCAAGTGCCTGAGCTGTCATCTGCCGGAGCATTGCCTTGGCGCGGGTGATCGAGGCGGCTGGCCGATTGGCTGCCGCGTTGCCAGTGATGTTGCACGATCACGCGCTGGTCGCGGTCGGTGTGAATGGGGCCACCGTTGCCTGTCACAATGGCACTTTGTGCGCCAATCACCGTGGGCTTGGGCTGGCGGCGCAGGCCGTGGCCGTCGGCGGTGTGCGGGCGATAGGCTTGGCTAACGGGCAAGGCCAAAAATTGGTTGTGATATTGATCGGCATCACCGACTTGGCGCTTGCCTGTTGTAGAGGAAAGCGCGGCGTCGCTTGCTTCGTCGTCACCAAAAAGGGCTTCAAAAGCACTGCCCAATAGCTCTTCGATTTTGCCGTGCACTTCGGCATCAAGATTGTTGCGGGCATTGTGATGCACTTGCAAGATGGCCTGCGGGCTTGCCGTTTGCGTGGCGTGGCCGGTGAGCAAAATGCTTTGCCCCGGTGCCAAGGTGCGCACACCACCGGCGCCTTCTACCTGGGCGGTGCGCACGTGCAGGGCATCCAGTTGTTGGCGGGCGCGGTAATCGCCCTGCTGACGGTTGGCCCAGGCATAGGGACCGGCGGTGTCGTCGTCTACGGTGGGGGTGCCATTCCCTTGTTGAGAGACGCTGGCAAACGCCGGACGGGTAGACAAGGTGCGGTAATCCCAACTGGCGCGTTGCACCTGCCCGGTTTGCCAACGGCGGATGGGCTGCCACTGCTGAATGGTGTCGTCTTGCTCGGTGGCATCGCCACGGTGAAAGCGAAGGTTGGCGGCGTTATCCGGCTTGAAGGCCGCGTTGGAGTCGGCCAGCACCATGACGTGTTGCCCTAAGGTGGGGCTTTGGGTGTCGCCTGCGTGTTCAAACCAATAGAAGATGCCCTCTTCGGCCAACAGGCGCTCCACAAAGGCGAAATCGGTTTCGTTGTATTGGCTGGTGAGGCTGCGCTTGAGGTAAATGCTGGGGTCGGCCAGCCCCCAACGCCAGGCCGGTGCCACCACGCCTTTGGCGTAGTGGGTGAAGATTTGCTCGACAATTTCTACCACGGTGAGGTCGTGGAAGGCGAAGCTGTCTTTGCGGTAATTGAGGAAGGATAGCCACGGCTCGATGGTGAAACGATAGCGTGCCATGCCGCCGTTGCTGCCGAGGTGTTCAACGGCAATAGCGTGGCCGTGGAAGGGGCGTAACATATGGCGCGATTCGGCGGTTTGCAGCTCGAACAAAATCGGTGCGCCAAGTAGTTTTTCCAGTGACAGATGCGCGCTGGGTGACAAGGCGGTGAGCCGAAAACGGTAACCGCCGCCATCGACCCGTTCGATGCCATCCACCTGTTCGGCCACCAGGCTGGTGCCCGGCAAGGTGGTGTGCAATCGCAATACACGGTTGTTTTGTGTCGGTGCGCCCCAGAGTGATGCGAGTATGTCTGTCACTTCCATGCTGTCGTCCTTCTACTGGCCGTACTTTCAGGCCGCGTTTTGTTTTTTGCTGTTTGTTGTGTCGTCTTGTTTGATTTTGTAGGTGAATTCGCCCTTCTTGTTGGCGCCTACCTTGATTTGCTTGATGGCCTTGCCTTCGGCCATTTGCGCCAACACGCTGTCGGCTACTTCGGGCAGTAGGGTGCCATTCAAAATGTGGTCCACATTACGTGCGCCAGTGTCCACTTCTAC
>CAYVZZ010000086.1:0-9723 GCA_964456185.1 uncultured Alcanivoracaceae bacterium | reverse complement strand
CGGGACGCTTGCACACCTCCTATCATCAGGCGGTGGCGTCTACCGGCCGTTTATCGTCCAGCGACCCGAATTTGCAAAATATTCCGGTGCGTAGTGAAGAAGGCCGCAAAATCCGCCAGGCCTTTTGTGCGCCAGCCGGCCGCAAAATTTTGTCGTGTGACTATTCGCAAGTCGAGCTGCGTATCATGGCGCACCTGTCCGGCGACGAGGCGCTCTGTGCCGCCTTTGCCGAAGGACGCGACATTCACCGTGCCACCGCCGCCGAAGTGGCCGGCATTGCCGAGGCAGATGTCACCGATGAAGACCGTCGCCACGCCAAGGCCGTTAATTTCGGTTTGATTTATGGCATGAGTGCTTTCGGGCTGGCACGCCAGCTGGGCATTCCCCGTCATCAGGCGCAAACCTATATCGACCGCTATTTTGCGCGTTATCCGGGCGTTAAAGACTATATGGAGCGCACCCGCGAAAGCGCGCGCCAGCAAGGTTATGTGGAAACCCTCTTTGGTCGCCGCTTGTATCTGCCCGCGATTAACAGCCGCAACGGCATGCAGCGCCAAGCCGCCGAGCGCATCGCCATTAATGCGCCCATGCAGGGCACCGCCGCCGACATCATCAAGCGCGCCATGATTGACGTGGATGCCTGGCTCAATGAGTCGGGTTTGGATGCTTTGATGATTATGCAGGTACACGACGAATTAATTTTCGAAGTCGCCGAAGCCGATTTGGACGCACTGACCGAAGGCGTTTGTCAGCGCATGGAAGCGGCCGCCGAATTGGCGGTACCGCTATTGGTCGATGCCGGTGTGGGGCTGAATTGGGACGAAGCCCACTAATCCGACAGCTGGCGCACCGTCGCCAATGATTGCATCACATGCTCGATAGGCGTGGTGCCGTCGGCCTGGGTGGAAACCGCCTTAACGCTTATCCCGTCCGAATTGATCCCACAGGGGGCGCGCGCAACTCGGCGGTGTGTCACCGCCACGCCGCGCACGTCTTGCATGCCGTCGGCTGCCTTGCGCATGCTCAGGCCATAGGCCTTGGCAACCTTGCCACTGGGGTCGGAGGCCACGGGAAATTGTCCCGCGCAGAAATCCGGGTCTTTCGAAAAGGCGTGCAGGCGTTCAATGGAATCTGCCGAGACGCCAATCACCGAGGCACCTGCTTTTTCAAAGGCGGCCATTTGGCTGGCAAAGGTATGCGCTTCAATGTCACAGCCATGGGTGAAAGCCGAGGGAAAGAAATACACCACCACCGGGCCGTCTTCTAAGGCAGCTTGCAGATCAAAGGTGAAGTCATTGCCGTTAAGGCTGCCCGGCAGGGTGAATTGCGGGGCGGTATCGCCCGGCTGCAAGTCTGCCAGCGCGGACAAAGAAAACAGGGAAAGAATAAGCAGCAAGCTGCTGCGTAGGAAAAAGCGTTTCATGACATCCTCGCATTATGTTGGCTAAGCCTTCGCCCTAGCCTACTACCTGAGAATGAATTAATCGACCGTAATAGATGGAATGCCGGCCTGCTTTAATTGCTGCTGGGCTTGCTGGCGCTGTGTGTTGCTACTGAAAGGCCCTACCCAGACCTTGTAAAGGCCGCTGCGCATGACGATAGACGCACTGGGCAATTGGGTATTGGCATTCACACGGTTTTGCATGTCACTGGCCGAGGTGACCCTGCTAAAGGCTCCGACCTGTAAATACAACTGCGCTTGCTGTGTTGTGTTGGATTGGTCTTGAGAATGAGCCGGTTTGTTCACTGCTGCCGATTTGGCTTGCGGCACAATCGCTACCACTCTCACTGGTGCCGTACCGGTTTGGGTAATACCCAGTTTCTTGGCGGCCGCCCACGATAAATCGATGATGCGGCCTTCGTGGAAGGGGCCGCGGTCATTCACCTTAACAATCACCGATTTGCCATTATTGCGATTGGTGACGCGCACAAAGGTGGGTAGCGGCAAGACTTTATTGGCCGCGGTGAATTTGTACATATTGTAGGTTTCGCCACTGGACGTTCGGTGGCCGTGAAACTTGGTGCCATACCAGGAAGCGATGCCGGTTTTATCGTAACCGGCGGCGCTATCCAGCACATAGTAGGTTTTGCCAAATACCGTGTAGCTGTCGGGGTTGCCGTAACGGCTTTCGGGCAAGGGGTGTGGCGTGGGTTCGCTAAACTGCGGATGGTTTTGCGGATTCTCGGGCGCAGAATCATAGCGCTGCGAATAGCGCCCGCTGTTACCACTGTCATAAACGGTGCTACAGGCTCCCAATAACACCGCCAGCGATAACAGCAGAAAACGTAACATTATTGACCGGCGTCAGCCTGTGCTGCTTTGATGAGGGAGGCCAATTGGTACACCGCCATGCCATATAGCGAGCTGTGGTTGTAACGGGTGATGGTGTAGAAATTATCGGTGCCCAACCAATATTGCATGCCGTCATCGCCTTCGAAATCCAGCGGGGCAACTTGCGTGTCGGCCGGTAAGTTGGCAAAGCAATAACGCTGTACTGCTTTGCTGCAAGCTTGCGGCTGAATACCGGCTTTTTCTGCGGCCGCCAGGGTGATGCCGGGCTTCAAGCTGCCATCCTCGAATAACGCTTTAGCGCCGTCTTTGGTGAGTTGTGTTTTGGCCGCCACCGGCAGGCCGGGTTGCCAGCCATGAACGGCAAAGTAGTTGGCAATACTACCGATGGCATCGGGGATGCTGTTCATCAAATCGGTGGTGCCGTCTTTATTGAAATCCACCGCGTAGGCTAAATAGCTGGTGGGGATAAACTGCCCGTAGCCCATGGCACCGGCGTAAGAGCCACGCGTTTCGGTGAGGCTGATATGCGCTTTTTGGCTGAGTACAAAAAAGGCTTTTAGCTGCTTTAAGAAAAATTCGCTGCGCGGCTTGTAATCGAAGCCCAGGGTCGCCAGCGCATCGAGCACACGGTAGCCACCCATGTTGCGGCCGTAGTAGGTTTCCACCCCCAGAATGGCGAGAATGATGTGTGATGGCACGCCATATTCTTTCTTGGCTTTGGCAAACCATTTTTTGTGCTTCTGCCAGAACTCCAGTCCCAAGCGCACCCGCTTATCGGAAATAAAAATATCGCGGTATTCGCCCCAAGTGAGCGTGCTCTCTGCCGGGCTGGACATGGCGTCCAGAATGCTGTCTTGGCGTTTGGCGCCTTTAAGTTGGGCAAGTACCCATTCACTGTTAAAGCCATCGGCAGCTAGTTCGTTAGCCAGGGTTTTAGCGGCGGGCTTCTTGCTGTAATCCACGTCCGCCTGACAGGCCGATAATTGGCAGGCCAGCAAGAGTCCAAATAGGCATTTAGCGATAACTTTCATGAATACTTCCAGTGTCAATTCAATAAACGGTTATTTCAATAAACGTCGATGGGTGCCGATGGACATGATGATGCCAAAACCCGCCAACAGCGTCACGGCCGATGTGCCGCCATAGCTTACCAGCGGTAGCGGCACACCCACCACCGGCAGTATGCCTGAAACCATGCCGATATTAATAAAGGCATAGATGAAAAATGTAAACGCAAGTGTCGAAGAGAGAAGTCGTTCATGGGTGCCTTGTGACATGAAGCTAATCCACAGGCAACGGCTTACCACAAACAGGTAACCGGACAGTAAAACGAGAAAGCCCAGCAGGCCGAATTCTTCGCCTAGCACTGCAAAAATAAAGTCGGTGCTGGACTCGGGCAGAAAGTCCAAACGGCTTTGCGTGCCTTCCAGCCAACCTTTGCCAAACACGCCGCCCGAGCCAATGGCGGTTTTCGATTGAATAATATTCCAACCGGCACCAAGGCGATCAGCCTCGGGGTGCAAGAAGGTAAGAATGCGCTGTTGCTGGTAATCGTGCAGCACAAAGAAATACATCAGCGGTGCAATGATGAGCAATAGCAGGAAGGCGGCAAAGATGATGCGCCAGGATAAACCGGCCAAAAATAAAACGGCTACGCCTGAAAAGAGGATGAGCAAGGCGGTGCCCAGGTCGGGCTGCAAGGCTACCAACACCACCGGCACTGCCATTAGCACCAGCGACACGACAACATGCTTGAAGCGTGGCGGTAAAGGGCGACTATGGAAGTACCACGCCAGCATCATGGGCATGCCGATTTTCATCAATTCGGCCGGTTGGAACTGACCAAACACCGGCAGCATGAGCCAGCGTTGTGCCCCCTGATTGGTAATGCCGACCAGCTCCACGAGCACCAACAGAACGAGGGCTATCCCGTAAAATAAGGGGGTCCAGAAACGCAGGGTGCGGGGTGGAATTTGCGCAATAATAAACAGGCCGGTAAAGCCGACACCAAAGCGCAGTAGCTGCTTTAACATCAAGTGCAGGTTTTCATCACTGGCACTAAATAGCACCATCAGGCCGCCGCCGGCAATCAGCATCAAGCCGACCAATAATGGCAAATCAATGTGCAGACGAGCCAACAAGGAGGCACGTCGACCACCCTGCTGGTGACTGGGCATCATGCGGACAAATTCACGACTCATCGGGTATCTCCGGTGGCGGAATTGGTGTCTTGATAGCAGGTGGCTCGGGCGGCGGAATATCCAGCTCACCCTTTTCGTTAAGCAGCCATTCGTCCATCACCTGACGCGCAATACCAGCGGCGTTGTATTTGCCCTCTACACTGTTCTCGACCAATACCGATACCACAATGGCCGGGTGCTTGGCCGGTGCAAAGCCGATAAATAAAGAATGGTCACGCATCGTGACGGGGATCATCTCGGCATTGTAGTTGGCGCCATTCAGGGAGAACACCTGTGCGGTACCCGTTTTACCGGCGATTTCATATTTGGCGCCCTTGCTAATGGCCGTGGCTGTACCACGCCAAGTGCTGGTCACTGCCACCATGGCTTCGCGAATGCGTTGCCAGTTATCCGGGTGGTTAAGCAGCTGCTCACCGTTGGTGGGTGGTTGCTCATGCCCTTTGATGTCGGCTAGGCGCGGTGACATGGTGTGACCATCGCGGGCGAGAATCGCCGAAGCCGTGGCCAGCTGTAATGGCGTGGCTAGCATAAAGCCCTGGCCGATACTGACGTTGACGGTATCGCCGTCATACCAAGAGGCGTTGCGATAGGCACGCTTCCATTGACGGCTGGGCAAGATACCGTCGTTTTCGGCGTAGAGGTCGATGCCGGTATCCATGCCAAACTTGAAGTGGCTGAGGAAGCTGTGGATACGGTCGATGCCCAGCTTGTAGCCGAGTTTATAGAAGTAGATATCACAAGACACCTGAATGGCTTTTTTGAGATCCACCCAGCCATGCCCAATGTGTTTCCAGTCGCGATAGCGTGCCCCATTGGGTAACTCGAAATACCCCGGATCCCAGATAGTGTCGTCCCAGTCAATCACGCCATAATACAGCCCTGCTAATGCCATAAATGGCTTAACGGTAGAGCCTGGCGGATATTGTCCCTGAAGTGCACGATTGTATAGGGGGTTACGCCAATCATTGCGTAACGCGTTGTAATCTTTATAGGAAATACCAGTAACAAAAAGGTTGGGGTCATAACCCGGCTTACTCACCAGTGCCAAAACACCGGCCGAACGCGGGTCGATGGCAACAACCGCACCACGCCGATGCCCGAGCGCTTCGGACGCCCGCTTTTGCACATCCAGATCCAGATACAACTGCAGATTTTTACCCCGTTGCGGCGGCTGTGTGCTGATGGTTTGCAAAATGCGTCCGCGTGCGTTGGCTTCCACCTTGCGATAGCCTACCTTGCCGTGCAGCCACTTCTCGTAATAACTCTCTAGCCCGGTGCGACCGTAATAGTGGGTGCCCTCGTAGTTTTTTGCCTCTAGTGGCGTCATGCCGCGCAGGTCTTTGGCACTGATGCGACCCACATAACCCACCGAGTGGGACAGCAGGGCCTTATAAGGGTAATAACGCAGCGTATCGGCCTTGATATACACACCGGGCAACATGAACTCATTAGCCGACAGGCGTGCGGCCTCTTTGTCGTTTAAACGGCTGCGCAGTGGAATAGGCTCCCAGGGGCGGCGCGGTGCATCCAGGCGTTTCTTGAAAGCCTCAATGTCTGATGGATCCAACTGAATCAATTGGCCGACCTTGTCCAGCGTGGCGGCCATGTCATCCACCTGTTCGGGAATGATGCTAACCGACAAGTCCGGCTTGTTGGCCGCCAAAATGCGCCCTTTGCGATCCATGATCAGGCCGCGTGGCGGCGCAATGGGCAGCACACGAATGCGGTTATTGTTGGATAAGGTGGAGTAATGCTCGTGGTGAAGCCACTGCAGCGTCACCATGCGTGCAATCAAAATGGATGCCAGCAACACCAAAAAAAAAGCCACAAAGAACAGTCTGTTGCGAAACAGATGTTGTTCTCGGTGGCGGTCTTTAAAGTGGTGGTTGTCTTTCATATCAGCGGTGGTAGGGGTGATTGTGCAGCAGGCTCCAGCCGCGATAAATTTGCTCGGCCAACAACAGCCGTACCAAGGGGTGCGGCAGCGTTAAATCCGACAAGGACCAGCGCTGATCACAGGCCGCCGACAAGGCCGGGTCTAATCCATCCGGGCCGCCGATTAAAAGGCAAAGGTCGCGGCTGTCGTCGCGCCATTGCCCCAACTTTTTGGCCAGCTGCGGCGTTGACAGTTTATTGCCCTTCACTTCCAACGCCACCTTGATGGCATCCGGGTGCTTATCCAAGCGTTGCTGCAAACCGTCGGTTTCCTGACGTACCCGTTGCGCTAAAGGAATACGCCCCCGTCCGGTGGGCACGGCATCAATGTTCAGGCGGATATCCCGCGTTAAGCGTTTGGCATATTCCGCGACACCCTCGTCCACCCAGCCAGGCATGCGTTTACCAACGGCCAGTAAATGTACCTGCATGCCGCTTAGTGGCCGTCTTGCGGTTGTGGGCGCACCGTCCAGAGGCTTTCCAGATCATAATGCTCGCGCACGGCCGGCAACATGATGTGTACCAAAATATCACCCAAATCCACCAGCGCCCATTCGCCACTGTTTAGCCCTTCTACGCCAAGGGGCTGGTCGCCCGCATGTTTGGACTGCTCGATGACCTCATTGGCCAGCGCCCGCAAGTGACGACCCGAAGTGCCGCTGGCCACTACCATGTAATCGGCCACATCGGTTAAGTCCGTGACTTTAATGCATTTAACGTGTTTGGCTTTCAGATCGTCCAGAGCCGCTTGCACGCGCTCAAGGCGCGGGTTGGAAGTGTCAGTCATAAATGGGCTGCTTATTTGATAATCAAAAGCGCATTATAGGCTGCTGCCCGCCTGGGTGGAACCGCTGGTTACCGCTTGCAACAAGCTGTTATTGGCCGTAACGGCTGGCGGTTTCCAAAAAAGCCAGCTCTTCGTCCGTACTGGTGCGCTCCAGTGCGGCGTTGCGGTGCGGGAAACGTCCGAAGCGTTGGATGACATCAAGGTGGTCATGCGCATAACGCAAACTGCTGGCAAGGTTTGCTTTGCGGGCAGCCGGTGCGCTGGCGTGTAATGCCTCAAAGCGGGATACGCTTTGCTGTTGCAACGCCAAGTCTTCGGCATGCATCAAGGGCATTAAAAAGAACATTTGCCCCGCCAGGGGCAGTGATTGTTCCATCTTCTCGGCTAAACCGCTTTGTACCAGGCTTTGTGCGCGGGCATCGCCGGAAAAGGCTCTGTCGCTGCCGCGATAGACATTACGTGTGAACTGGTCCAGCAATAAAATCAATGCCAGACGGGATGCCGGCTCGACCTCCCATTCTTTGAGGTCGCCATTGATGGCTTTAAGAATGGTAATGCCAAAGTGCTCGCGCATCTGGGCGTCGTCTGCTTTGCTGGCTTTAAACCAACGCTTGCATGTGGCCGCATCAGGCCAGCGGTTTGGCCAGTCGTCGCCCAACCAGAATGTTAATACCTCTGCGGGTTCAGCTTGTTTCATGGCGTTTCTCGAAATGGCTTTTTTCTTCGATTTCACTGCGTAAATCGTGAATGAACATGGTGCCGATGCCGGCCAACTTACAATAATCTTCCAATTTATTGTGTACCTGCTTGCGGTAATAAATCGCTACGCCGCCAATAAACAACACGCCGCCGATCACATAACTGAATGCCGAGAACGTCTCCCAGCGCTTATTGGATTCATCATTCTCATCCTGGCTGCGCAAATTGGTCATGCGCGGGCGGTGGGTTATCAGGTGCGCCATCATCTCTCCTTGCACAGTCGAACAGATGAGACAATAACACAGGCGTTAACGTATCCGCAGGTGTTGTCAGGCGGCTTGCCGCGGTTTATCCAGCAATGGCAAAAAAACCTTGTCCCACAAAGGTTGGTAGCGCCGCTTGTGCCAGCCAATATGGCCAATGCGTTTCATGCCAATGTCGGCGGGCGACACGTGTGTGACGCTCACCGGCGCATTGACGAACCAGCTATGCAGCACCTGCATGTTGGTCTCGCTCATCATGTCGTCATCGGTAAAGCGCACGGAATCAATGGGGCAAGTGACCTCGGCAAAGCGCTGGCGTAGCCAATCCCCTTCTACGGCCAGTGCGTAATCTTTCTTCAAACACCAACGACGCCATTGCCAAATCACGCCCTTGGGTAAATCCGTCATCAGCTTTAGTTTACGACCGGGATAATAACCGGCAAACGGTACGACCAGCGGCACCACGCCATACCAAAGAGCCCAGGCCACCCGGCGGGTCGGCTTGGCATTCAGCCACCAGGTGCCGGTGCCCACGCCAATGGTAATCACCCGGTCGATGGCGCTGGTGTCTTCCATAAAACCCAGCACATGACCGCCAATGCTATGCCCCCACCAAATCAGCTCCAAGGTGGGAAAACGCTCTTTTACTGCGGCCAACAAAGTGGTGCTATCGTTGGTCCCCCAGCTCAGCACGTCGCTTTTGGAATGCTTGACGCCAAATTCCTGCGACAGCCCCACGCCGTCATAATCAAACGTCACCGCATGATAGCCCTGCTGCGTTAGCCACTTGGCCAAGTCGTCATACAGCACCTGCGCCACACCCGTGGCGGGTGCCAGCACACAAACGCCTTTGGGCGGGGCGTCGCTGTAAAAACAACGCGCCGTAATGTGGTGCCCCATGGGGGTAGGCAGCGTCCAGGTTTCGGGTGATGACGTAGAAGTCATGTTGTATATTCCTCCAGAATAAAGTGCAAAAAGCGCCGCACTACCTGCAGCTCCGCCTCGCTAAAAGCGGACGCAAAACGCGCATTCATCTGCTTGATTAACGGTTTGGCCTGCTCGATAACCGCCAGCCCTGCTGGCGTCACAAACAATTGGCGCGCCCGGCCATCTCCCGCCTCGCGTCGCCTTTCCAGCAATCCTTTCGCCATCAAACGGTTAACCATCCCCGTCACCGCCGACTTGTTCAGCCGCAAAGCATCGGCCAACACCTGCTGCCGGCACCCCGCCTGCTGTTTCACCTGCATCAACACCGCCAACTGCGTCACCGACGCCCCTGTCGCCTCATGGCAATCGGCATCGGCCGCATCAAACAGCGTTTTCTGCGCCAGGTTGAGCATAAAGAAAAGGCGTTTATCCATTGGTCTCTCCTTGTTGGGCGGCATAATAGTTTATATGGCAACTATCGTTCAACGAGTTGCATCGTGAGGAGACGTTTTTGGCATGAAAAGAGGAAAGCTGGGTATGATGCGACCGAAGCGCACAACCAGTTGTTAATGGCCATCTAAACTGACCCACCTCTGGCCATTAATTTTGACCCACCCT
>CAYVZZ010000085.1:0-9816 GCA_964456185.1 uncultured Alcanivoracaceae bacterium | reverse complement strand
ACGCTGCCTGCCTCACTAATACGCCCCACATCATTACGCCCCAGATCAATCAGCATCAAGTGTTCGGCGATTTCTTTAGGATCAGCAAGTAAGTCGGCTTCCATGGCCTGATCTTCCTCCTCGGTGGCACCCCGCTTGCGCGTGCCGGCCAACGGACGAACCGTCACCTTGTTTTGCTGAACGCGTGTGAGAATTTCGGGTGAACTGCCGGCGATATACAGTCCGTCCAGATCCAGGAAATACATGTAAGGTGAGGGGTTGAGATACCGCAGCGCACGATAAATATCCAGCGGCTCACCTTGGTAGTCACAGCTCATGCGCTGGCTGGGCACCACCTGCATGACATCACCCGCCAAAATATACTCACGAATTTTTTCCACCACCTTGGCGTGCTCGCTTTCTGGCATGCTATAGGTGAAATCTTCCGGCCTAAGCTGCGGCTTTGGCGCTTTGTCATCTACGGGAAGCGGCTGGCGCAGCGACTGCTGCAATGCATCCAACTTAACATCGGCGTCATCCAGTGCCGTTTGTCCTTCTGCCGGATCAACGTGAACCACGAGAAACACACTGCCGCGCAAGTTATCAAACACCACCAAGGTTTCCGACCGCATCAACAGCACATCGGGCGCCTTGATATCATCAACCCCTTTGGGCTCACCCAGCGCGGGTTCAAAGTAGCGCACGGCATCGTACCCAAAGTAACCCACTAGCCCGCCATTGAAACGCGGCATGCCCGTGATGTCTGGTGAGCGATATTGTTTGCTGTATTGTTTAATCCATTCAATGGGGTCGGTCGTGCTTATTTTCTGACTCTCACCAGAAGCCACATCCAAACAACTCACCTCTTGCCCATGAACCGTAATCACTTCTTCAGCGGCTGGGCCAATCATGGAATACCGCCCCCAACGCTCGGCTCCTTCGACCGATTCAAACAGGTAGGTATAAGGCGTATTAGCCAATTTGCGGTAAGCTGAGAGCGGCGTTTCCATGTCGGCCAATAATTCGCGGACTAGTGGAACACGGGTGTAGCCTCGCTCGGCAAACGCCTGTAGTTGTGACAAAGAACAAGAGTGGGACATGTGACTTTCCTTTTTTCATGGCGTCGAGCGCGTCACGGCGTCGACTTAAACGTGGTGAATAATTAGCTGAATAACGTCAGCATCACCATCGCCAACCACGGTAGCAGGAAAGTCCTTTGAAAATTGTTGTCATGTTGCCTGCCGACTCGCCAAGTATCAAAAAGGGATAAAAAGAAGGGCTGATTCTATCACAGATATTGGCGCGCAAGCGCCTGTATCCAAGCTTGCTGGCCAGCGTCGGCATTTAGCGCCGGAATATAGTCTAGTGTCTTGCCACCGGCATCAATAAAGGTATCGCGATTACGCAGGGCGATCTCTTCCAGCGTTTCCAGACAATCAAAAGAAAAACCGGGGCAAACCACCTGCACTTTATCAACGCCCTGCTTCCCCCAATCGGCAAGCAATTCATCGGTATAAGGGGTTACCCAAGGTGCGCGGCCAAATCGTGATTGAAAACTGCACGCCCATTCGTCTTCGGCCAGCCCCAGCTTTTCGGCAAGTGCTTCGGCCGTAGCACGACAACGAGACGGATAACGATCGCCTTTGTCCTCACACAACTTGGGAATGCCATGAAAAGAGAAGAGCAGTTTCTCCGCTTTACCCTGGCTTGCTCGCCACTGCGCGATTTGCGCCACCATAGCTTCTTGCCATTGGGGCTGCTGCCAGTAATCTTTAATGAAAATCAGCTCGGGCACTTCACGCACTTGTGCCAATGCACGGTGCACGGCATCTAGTGCAGCAGCCGTGGTGGTCGCGGAATATTGAGGAAACAATGGCACTACCATTAAGCGCTCGACGCCGGCATCCAGCAACCGATAAATCCCTTCGTCTAACGCAGGATTACCGTACGTCATTGCCAACTCAACGGGCATATTAAGTTGAGCGGCTAATTCATCGGCCAGCTTGTTACCGTACAAACGCTGTGGCGACCCACCCTGCCAAATGCGCTGATATAGCGCCGCAACCGCCTTGGGGCGGAATGGCAAAATAACCAAATGCAACAGAAGAAGCCAAACAAGCCTTGGCATTTCCACCACACGCGGGTCGGAAAGGAAGGCTTTTAAAAAGCGCCGAACGGCGCGCGGTGTAGGGGCGTCCGGGGTGCCGAGATTAATCAGCAACAGCCCGGACGAGGCGTTGTGTTCAGTAGTGTCAGACATAAAACGCCTCTAGGGGTGGTTTAGGCATCCAGTGCAGAAAGCACCTTATTCTTGATTTCATCGACGGTGCCAACACCAGTAATGTGGCTATATTGCGGCACCTTGTCACCATCCAGTTTCTTGTAGAAATCAACCAGCGGACGTGTCTGGGACTCGTAAACATCCAGACGATGACGAATCGTTTCTGCTTTATCGTCGTCACGGTGTGTCAGGTCTTCGCCGGTGACATCGTCCTTACCCGGCACTTTCGGCGGGTTATGCTTAATATGATACACACGGCCAGATGCCAAATGCATGCGGCGACCACTCAGGCGTTCGATAATAGCAGTGTCCGGCACATCCAGCTCGACCACGTGGTCAATATCGATACCGGCATCAACCAAAGCTTGCGCCTGCGGAATGGTGCGCGGAAAGCCGTCAAACAGGAAGCCATTTTCGCAATCAGGTTGAGTAATACGCTCTTTTACCAGACCAATAATGATATCGTCAGAAACCAAACCGCCGGTATCCATCACGCGTTTGGCTTTTTTGCCAAGCTCAGTGCCCGCTTTCACAGCAGCACGCAGCATATCGCCAGTGGAAATCTGCGGGATATCATATTTTTCCATAATGAATCGCGCTTGCGTGCCTTTGCCGGCACCGGGTGCACCCAACAGGATTATGCGCATAATATTCTCCGTTTATTTAAACCAGACAGGAGCTATGGAATCGACACCTGACAACTCTTTTCCGTTCAACATTAGCGGAACGGGCGCGCATTTTGCCATAAAAATGCGATAAATTCCCGTTTTTCACCAATCACGTCTTAACGCCTTACCCCTCTAGGGCAAATGCAAGGTGGCAACCAGCTTTCCTTGACGACTTTCGAGCGGCACATTATCCAACGGCTTAGCCGATGCCACATTGCTGGCGGCTTCGGTGGAATAGCGACCGCCTATTACCAAGGGGCTACCAATTACCGGCATGGCCTGTAGCCAGTCACCTGCGGTTAGCGTAACAGTTAGCGGCAGCTTGCTGACCAAGACCCGCTTCGCGGCCAATGGCTGACCCTGCGTGCCTGGCTCGCGGATAAACACAAACAAAGTGCCACCCGTCGTTTCCTTTTCGTCGCCTGCCTTGATGGTAACCTGAATATTGCCATAGTAGGCCACCTGCTTTTGTCGCAGCTGCATGTGCTTCAAACTTTTCTGCAGCAAAGCCGTTGCCTTGTCATCAGGGTGATGTTTCAACAGCTCCTTGAAGGCTGTTTCTGCGGTTTCGTACTGGCCAGCACGAGCGGCAGACATACCTAACAAGAGCCAAGCGCCGTCGTATTCCGGGTGGTTTTCCAATACGCGCTTTAATTGCTGATGCGCTTCTTCGGTTAGCTTGCCCCCGTTGCTTTCCACCATACGTTGAGCCAACAACAGGCGATGGGTGCCGTCTGCGGGATTTTCTTCTAGAGCACGCTTCGCCGCCTCTACCGCCAGCGAATCGATATCTAAACCACTTTGACGCGCCAGCTCGGCATACAATGTGCTCAAAGATGCCCAACCATCGGCGCTAGGGGTTTGCATTAACTGGGCTTGCAGCGCGTGAATCAACCCCAACAACGGAAACTTGTTGTCTTTCAGCTCATCCAACGGCTTGCCAGCCACCAATTCTTGCGCCTGAGGTTGATACTTATGTACATCCTGCAGCCACTGCAAGGCGCCGGATGTCATGCCGAACGTGATGAAGACCACGGCACCGATCAACCCCAGCAACCCGGGAAACCAAAGCAAAAAAGGGCGCAGCGGTACGGCATCACGACGGCACTCACGACGCCATAAAAGCGCCAAGGCTAACACGGCCACCAGGGTGGCAATAATCAAAACGGCTGCAACTAACATGCGGTATCTCCGCTATCTTCTCCATCCACGTCGGCTTGTCGACGATTGGCATTCACCATGACGCGGATCACAAAAAACAGGCCAATCAAAAGGACAACAAAGGGCCCACTCCATAGCCAGAGGGTGTTCCACTGAAAAGGGGGTTTAAAGGTTACAAAGTCGCCATAACGTGCCACGAAATAATTGACGATTTGCTCATTGGTTTTGCCCTCACGCAGCAACTCTGCTGTCCGCTCGCGCATATCCTCGGCAATATCTGCATCCGAATTGCTGATACTTTGATCCTGACATTTGGGACAACGCAGCAAATCGCCCAAGTGCTGGAAGCGTTGCGTCAAAACGGGATCATCAAATTGATACACATTGTGCGCTTGCTGCGCGGCAAACGCTTGTGCGCCAAGCAGACCAAGTAGAAGTGCCATTAAACAAATTCTCATGAGGTGCCTCCCTTCGCTGCGTCAATCAAAGGCTTAATCTTTTCGCGCCACACAGGCAAGGTGACATTGCCGACATGACGCATGAGAATTTGGCCCTGCGGGTTGACCAAGTAAGTTTCCGGCGCACCATAGACACCGAGATTCAGTCCGTAATCGCCACTACGATCCACAAACACCTCGACATAAGGGTTGCCTTTGGTGGCCAGCCACTGACGTGCTTTGGCATCAGTATCTTTATAATCCATGCCGACAATGCGCACTCCCTTAGAGGCTAATTTAAGCAACACAGAGTGCTCAACATGGCAGGTGGGGCACCAAGTCGCCCAGACATTTAATAGTGTCCAGTGCCCCTTGAAAATAGCCGGCGTCACGGTTTTCCCCTGATGCAACAGCGACGGCAGCTGGAAGGCCGGCACCGGATCGCCTTTACGGGCACTGGGGATTAAATCGGGGTTTTCTCCAATTGCCGTAGAGAGCAATATTGCCAAGACCACAAAAAAGGCCAAGGGAATCACCACCCATAGGGCTGCAAGATTACGTTTTTTCGGGGAAGTCTCACTGCTCATCACGTACCTCCCGCTTGAGGCGGAAGCGGCGGTCAAACAGCGTCCAGCCGCCACCCAACGCCATAATCAAAGCACCCAGCCACAACCAGCGGATACCCGGGCGATAATAAAGACGAACCGCCCAACGCTGCTCATCCTTATCCAGTGAACGCCCCAAGGCAACATAAATGTCTCGCCAGAAACCGGCATCAATGCCCGCTTCAGTGGTGGTTTGACCGCCACCAACATAGTTACGTTTTTCGGAATGCAGCTTTGTCACCAGCTCACCGTCTCGGGTGACCGTGAAGTTGCCACGAAAGGCGTCGTAATTCGGCCCTTTCACCTTGTCAAAGCCGTTCAGTTTAAACTGATAGTCGCCAACGGTAGCCACTGTGCCCGGTGCCATGCTGACATGGCGTTCTATGCTTTGATAGGACACCAACGCAATGCCCGCAATCAGAAAGGCCAAACCACAGTGTGCGACCACCATACCTTTGTAGCTGCGAGTTAAGCGTTTCACGCCAACGGCCAATCCTTCTTGAGACTTGCTGGCTCGACGGAAGGCATCATGCAGTTGTGCCAGCACCACCCAAATAGTAAGAATAATCGCCAGCGAACCATAAAACCCCATACCGCCAATCAACCCGCTGACTAGGCCACCCAAAATGACGGACACCGACAGTGACGGCCATAATTGCTGCAACAGCTGCCGCCAATTTTGGCGTCGCCAGCTGCTTACCACACCAGGCACCAGGCATAACAGCAAGAACAAGGCCAAGGGCACGATGAAACGATTAAAGTAAGGGGCGCGGATGGAAATGCGCTCACCGATGGCTTCATACACCAAGGGGGACAAGGTGCCCACAACAACAATAAACACTGCCACGACCAACAGCAGATTATTGCCAAGAATAAAGCCTTCACGCGACAGGGGCGCGAAGCTGGCACGACTGCGCAATGCATTGGCACGCCATGCAAAGAGCGACAGCGAGAGCACCAACACCACCGACAAGAAGCCCAACACAAAGGCACCGCGCGTCGGGTCCACCGCAAAAGCATGCACCGAAGTGAGCACGCCAGAGCGAATAATGAAAGTGCCCAACAAGCTCAACAGGAAGGTAGTTAACGCCAGTAACACAGTCCAAGAGCGGAACATGCCGCGCTTATCCGTGACCGCAAGCGAATGCATTAAAGCGGTACCCGTAATCCAAGGCATCAACGACGCATTTTCGGACGGATCCCAGAACCAATAGCCGCCCCAGCCCAGTTCGTAATAGGCCCACCAACTACCCAACGCAATCCCGCAGGTCAGGAAACACCATGCGATGGTCGTCCAAGGCCGCGCCCAACGCGCCCACGCCGGATCAAGCTTACCTCCCAAAAGGCCTGCCACAGCGAAAGAGAAGGCCACCGAAAAACCCACATACCCCATATATAGCATGGGCGGGTGAACAATCAGCCCCGGGTCTTGGAGCAGTGGATTGAGATCAGTACCGTCTAACGGCACGAGCACCGCATAGCGATCAAAAGGATTGGACGTAAGCAGCATGAACAGCAAGAAGCCAATGGTGATCATACCCATCACAGATAGCACACGTGCCACCACTTCACGCGGAATGCGTCGTGACAAAAGTGCAACGGCTGCCCCCCATACGGACAAAATCATCGTCCACAAGAGCAGTGAGCCTTCGTGTCCGCCCCAAACGGCAGTTAAGCGGTAATACCAAGGTAGAGCGAGATTTGAATGTTCGGCAACAAATTTAACACTAAAATCATGCACATAAAACGCATACATCAGCACGAAAAAAGCCACCACGAGGCAGGTAGCCAGTAACCAGGCCAATGGGCGCGCCAATGCCATTAGCGCCGGTTTTTGGCGAAAGCTACCATAGAGGGGTAAGAATGCTTGCGTCACGGCGATGACTAACGCAAGCCATAAACAGAAATGACCGATTTCAACTATCAAACTTAACTCCCGAAGAAAGCAACGGGTTGCGGAGGCCCGTGGGAAAACAAAAAGGTGTAAATAAAATACGCCTTATCCACCTGCTGCCGAGATTATAGCGGGTTTACCAGCATACCCCTAGTCAAAGGGAGTAAAAAGCACGGCTGGTTTGTTTTTGTCCGCCAATCATACAAGCACCGTGTGCCGGTGTGACAACTAAAATGTGAATTAATTCCGTTGCGGTTCCACTGACGATGCTTTTCTGCATTGGTATAATTCGCGCCTTCACAGATATTACGGACATCTCTATGAGTTTCCTCGACGAGGTTAAACGGCGACGTACTTTTGCCATCATCTCGCACCCTGATGCGGGTAAGACCACCATGACCGAAAAGCTGCTGCTCTACGGAAATTTGATCCAGCAGGCCGGCACGGTAAAAGGTAAAAAATCGGGCAAGCATGTCACCTCCGACTGGATGACAATGGAACAAGAAAGGGGCATTTCCGTTACCACCTCGGTAATGCAATTTCCCTATGCCGATGCCATGGTCAACCTGCTGGATACCCCAGGACACGCCGACTTCTCGGAGGACACCTATCGCACACTAACCGCGGTGGATTCGGCCTTGATGGTGATCGATGGTGCCAAAGGCGTTGAGGAAAGAACCGTCAAGCTGATGGACGTTTGTCGCATGCGTGACACCCCCATACTCACCTTCGTCAACAAGATGGATCGCGACATTCGCGACCCCATTGAGTTAATGGACGAAGTAGAAGAGGTCCTTAATATTGCCTGTGCTCCTATCACCTGGCCGATTGGCATGGGCAAACAGTTCAAAGGGGTGTACCACCTTTATCGTGACGAGACGATTCTCTATCAAAGCGGTCAAGGTCACACCATTCAAGAGCTGCGCTCCATCAAAGGGCTAGATAACCCTGAGCTAGACGAAGCCATCGGCAGCGACTATGCCGAAGAGCTGCGAGAAATGCTTGAGCTGGTTGAAGGCGCTAGCCACAAGTTCGATCAAGAGGCCTTTCTGGATGGCAAGCTGACCCCCGTATTCTTTGGCACAGCCTTGGGCAACTTTGGTGTCGACCATATGCTAGACGGTCTGGTGGAATGGTCGCCCTCTCCGCAACCGCGCAAAGCAACGGAGCGTGACGTAAATGCGACAGAAGAGAAGCTCAGCGGTTTCGTTTTCAAAATACAGGCCAATATGGACCCTCGACATCACGATCGTATTGCTTTTCTGCGTCTCTGTTCTGGGCAATACAAGAATGGCATGAAGTTAAAACAGTGCCGCACAGGGAAGGACATGCGTATTAGCAATGCTCTAACCTTCACCGCCAGTAGTCGCGAAAACGTCGATAGCGCCTTTGCAGGTGACATTATCGGCCTGCACAACCACGGCAACATCCAGATTGGCGACACTTTTACCCAAGGCGAAGACCTGCAATTTACCGGCATACCCCACTTTGCGCCCGAGCTGTTTCGCCGGGTGGTGCTGAAAGATCCACTAAAAAGCAAACAGTTGCACAAAGGGTTAAAGCAGCTCGCCGAAGAAGGTGCCACACAGGTGTTCTTTCCAGTAAGAAACAACGACATTATCGTCGGTGCCGTCGGTGTCCTGCAGTTTGATGTCGTGGCCGCGCGGTTAAAGGCCGAATATAGTGTTAATTGCACCTATCAGCCCGTTAATGTCCAGACTGCCCGCTGGATTGAAACAGATGATCATAAGGCGCTATCCAAGCTTGAAGATAAAGCGCATCAAAATTTGGCGAAAGATGGGGCGGATCACCTGACCTATCTGGCCCCTACGCGTGTGAATCTGCAGTTGGCTCAGGAAAGGCATCCTGATGTGGTGTTTCGGGAGACTCGAGAGATTGGGGCTGGTTAGGTTTTGAGGCGATTTTGTCGCGGACAGGGTCCGCTCCTACGGCCGAAGAGTTACAAGGTAGAGCTTGCAACGTCGTAATTTGGTCAGCTTAGCGTCATGCCGGACCTAATCCGGCATCTGGTCAGTTAGGCTATTAAGTCCTACTTTGGGTTGCGAGCGGGGCTCGCAATCGCTGCGCGACGCCTACGGCGCCCCTCCTCGTTCCTGCGGAACAGAGTCGGTCACATGGGCCTGCAAGGTCAAAGTAAAACATCGATCCAAAAAAATACCCCGGCCACTTTGTGGTCGGGGTATTTTGTTTGGAGCCTGACGATGTCCTACTCTCACATGGGGAAGCCCCACACTACCATCGGCGATGTACCGTTTCACTACTGAGTTCGGGATGGGATCAGGTGGTTCCAGCACTCTATTGTCATCAGGCAAACTGGTCTTTCATGCGCTTGCGCCCATGAAAGGAATTTGGGAAGAAGTTGAGGGTTTCACCAACATCAATGATGTCTTGGCAAAGCACTTGCGCCAATTGCTTGCTTTGGCGTTATATAGTCAAGCCTCACGAGTAATTAGTATCGGTTAGCTGCATCCATTACTGGACTTCCACACCCGACCTATCAACGTCGTCGTCTTCGACGGCTCTTCAGGGGGCTCAAGGCCCCAGGGAGATCTCATCTTGAGGGGGGCTTCACGCTTAGATGCTTTCAGCGTTTATCCCGTCCGAACATAGCTACTGGGCAATGCCACTGGCGTGACAACCCAAACACCAGAGGTTCGTCCATCCCGGTCCTCTCGTACTAGGAATAGCTCCTCTCAAATCTCCAATGCCCACGGTAGATAGGGACCGAACTGTCTCACGACGTTCTAAACCCAGCTCGCGTACCACTTTA
>CAYVZZ010000084.1:6412-9942 GCA_964456185.1 uncultured Alcanivoracaceae bacterium | reverse complement strand
CAGATGAATTTTATGAAAGCCTGCGGCCGCTACGACTTGTTCAGAGAGTCCTTAATCATTCGTAACATCGGCCGGCGTTACACTTTTATATATGGGTTGCGCTTTTTGGGTTTCAAGGCTTTTGCAAAATAAATTGCTGTTCACGCTGTTGTTTGATAAGCGGCAAGTGGGGTGCCAGCTGGGTTTCCGCCAGTAGCGACCATTGCAGTTTGTCGCCTGCCTCGGTGTCGGTTCCTGCTTTGACCTGCAGACGAACGCAAAATGCTTGGCCTGGTGTCACCTGATACCAGCGGCTAACACCACCCACGGTAAAGTTGGAGTGCTCGTCACAGTAGGGGTCGACGAACAGTAGCGTGCTGCGCGCCTGGCCATTTAGCTGTACCCGAGCGTGAAAACGCACCTTGGCAAAGGCGTGAGAATGATATTCAAACGGGAAGATTTGCGTGCTATATGCTGTGATAGTCCGCTTTGGCGGGGCTTGCCAGCCGGGTTTGTGTACTACGCCCAACTCCAGCTGCTGGTAATAGCCACCGGATGGCGGGGTAAACCGCCATTGGCTGGTACCTTTGTCGGTTTCTTGATAGGCCACTTGAGTAACACCACCACGCGAGGCTGATACCACCTGCCAGCCTGCAGCGGGTTGTACTGTCACCGTTACCGGCTTGTCGGCAACGGAGGCCGGCAAAGACACACTAAATCGCCCTTGGGCATCACTTTTGCCTTGCGCCACCAGCTGACCATTGACCATGACACGATAAGGCCAAGCCGCCATACCCGTCTCCCTGAATTGGCGTTTCCCATCATAGGCCGTGTTGGCATTGGTGCCTTTATCGTTAAACAAGTTGCCGGTTACCACCACGCCTTCCGGCTGACACAGAAACCCCGGCATGACACCTGGCCATTGCGCGGTATCGAAGTGAGCGGTTTGCGCCGCCTCTGCATCCAGCGCGCCGACAATAAGCAAACGCCCTTTACCGCCCTGCCCGCCGGTGCCTTGTGGGCCTGTACCGCCTTTACCGCCTTGCAATGTCAGACGAAAATCGGGCGAGGTGGTGAGTGGTGACCACAGCAGAATACTTCCGGCTCCACCGCCACCACCGCCTGCCGGACCGTCTTGTCCGGCGAAACCGTCCACATTGAATGTACCCTGTCCTTTTATATGCCCTGCGGTGAGCAGAATGATGCCGCCGCCTGCCCCACCGGCACCTTGTTGGGCAGGCCAACCTCCCAATGCCGAGGCACCACCGCCGCCTCCCAGCACCAAGCGCATGGGCAAGCTTTGGGCAGGCACACCCGCGCCACCCAAGCCGCCTTTGTGTTGCTGTTCAGCGCTGGTGCCAGTCGCACCCGGTAAGCCACCACCGCCACCGCCACCGGCACTAAACACACTGTTATCCAAACTCAGCGATTGACCACCGCCACCGGCATTACCCGGCGCCCCCTTGGCCATGCTGCCGTGCGGGTAACCATCGCTGCTGTGGCGTCCTTTCGCAGGCAAGGTATTCAAGCGCTGTCCGCGGTACCACACCCAGCGCGGCGTACCGGCTACGCCCTCTCCCTTGCTACCATGTTGACCATAACCGGTTGTCACATTGTCGGCAGTGGGTGCCGCATAGCGGTAGTCGTCTTTTGCGCCCAATGCGCCATGCAATGGCAAGGCCGCGCCGCCGCGAAAGCCCAAGCCGGCTACATCAAGCTGGTGACCGGCCAAATGCAACGTACCACGCACGTCCAATGCCAAAACACCGCCGGTACGGCCATTCCACGGCAAGGCCGTGAGGTCACCCGTTAACGTCAGATTGGTATATTGCGGCACACGCACCAGCTGCCAGCGCGCTTGTCCCTGGTCGCCCGCCTTATGCGGCTGACGGTAGGCATAATCATGTTGCAACCCATTGCCCGGCCCGTCTCCGCTTATCATCACCGCATTGTCAGTAACGCGCTGCACCCTAACCCATTCAAACACTCCGGCACTGAGCGCCGTCCAACCGGTTCCCGACGTGCCTCCCGCGCCATATTTAGCCGAGTTGCTGGCATTAATGGTCGCGCCCTGCACTTGCATCACCAGCAGCAGGTCACCAGGGTGCAACTGCCCCGTGCCGCGCTTTTGCCCCAATGGCAAACGCTTTTGACCGGCATGTAAATCGCGTTTTGCGGGTGCCGCCCAATAGGTATTAATGACGCCGCCAAGTTTTCGACTGCCATCCTGTCCGGGGCTGGCGCACAAGAAAGCCTGCGCCGGCATACTGCACGTCACCAGCAACACACTGACCAACAAAAGAAAACGCGGCATCGGATTCATTCCTTGTTATCGGTATATGCCACAATGTGCGCAATTGCCCAACAAATGGCAACACCTTGTGACGCCTGTCAATTGAAGCGGCAGGCCAGCATGCCATAAAATACGCCAAACAGAATAAGGACAATGCCCATGCAAACTTTTATCGCCTTTCCTGCCAGCGACAAACTGCACCAGAACACCCAATCCTTCATCGAGCGCATGCAGGGTGATGCCAAAAAGCCCGAGCCCAAGACGCTGAAATCCATTATGACGGATTTCACCAACGAGGCGTTGCAAACCTTTTTTGTCCTGCCCGCGTAAGAGTTGCAACTGGGAAGCGGGATGATGCGCATCGTCAACACCACGGTGAGCACCATCAACGGTGCGTCCAGCATGGTGGTCAAGCGCACTGCCCCCAAGCTGGACTTGGCGCAAAATAAGGAAATGGCGCGTTACATGGATGTCGTGCGTATTTGCATTAAAGACGACAAGGGGGAGGACAACTGGCAGGTGGCTTTTCCCATGAATGCCGAGTTGAAAGCGCAAGCCGAAAAAGCCTTTGCGCTATTGGATAAAGGCGACAAGGCAGGTGGACGTCAGGCGTTGGTGGCGTTTCTGAATGCCATGACCGATGAAGCCCTTTTGTGGTATTTCCAAAACCCCATCAAGCTGCTGCATCTTGGCCCGATTTTGTCGAAGCTGACCAAAGTCAGCACCGAGACCATTCGCAAGGCCAGCAAGACGATTATTAATCGTGTGGTATCCAGGCTCGAAGACGACCAGCTCGATGTGGTTGGCGAGTTTGTTAAATCCTTGATGGTTGATTGCGAGCCGCGCTTCCCCGAGCAGGATTTGGGTTAGGCACTCACTGTGTTAGCCAAGCGGCCAGCTGCTCGATGTCGGTTTTTCCGCTGTGCGCCATGCGCTTGCCCTTGGCATTAATCGCATAGCTACGCGGCAAGGCACCATACCAGTTAGGGTCAATGGCTTGTCGCAATCGGGCGGGAATCGCCACGGCAAATTGCCAGTTGTCCATCACCAACAGGCCGTTGTCTTTCAAAAAGGCCACCACCTGCGCACGTTGAGCGGCATCGTCGGTGTTAATCAGGCTAATCGCCAAGGATCCTCGCTTGGGCAGTTTGCCCAAAGCCGTCAACTCTTGCCGACAAGGCACACAAGTCAGTGACCAGAAAATCATGGCATGCCGTTCACCGGCGTGTGCCGATTGTACATCCGGCCAATTGCTCAA
>CAYVZZ010000084.1:0-6402 GCA_964456185.1 uncultured Alcanivoracaceae bacterium | reverse complement strand
GCAGACAGCCCAGCAACAAAATGCCTGTTTTCATCATATTGAATCGCCCTCTGTTAGGTTCCACAGACGTGCCCCTTCTTTCCGGGTCAACCAGGATAACCACACGCTTTGCCCCTGACTGACCAGTTGCGGGTAATCCGATTGCCCTGTGGTGGTGGCTTTTACGGCCGGTTTACTCCAATGATGCCCCTGGTCTTTGGAAACCTGCCACCAAATGCGCATGGCACCGTCACTGTAGCGACGCCAAGCACGATAAAGTACGCCATTGGCTGCGGCCATCGTCGGGTGCTCGCCCCCTTTTTTACCGACCGGAAAAACCGGTGACAATTGCCCCTGTTTACCTTGGCGATAATACAGCTGGCCTTTATCAAACCACAGGAAGTGTGTGACGTCGCCAACCTGCAACAAGGCGGGGCCCTGCTCCGGCCAGCCATTCAAGTGCCAATGGCCAAAACTGATACGCTTGGCCGGCAAAGGCTCGCGAACACCGGCAAAACGAATCAGCGTGTGGTCCCGCTCGGTGCCCGGATAAACATCGCGAAACAACAACTCGGGATAACCGTTGGCGCCCAACTGCATGGCCATTCGACAACAAAGGCAAGCAGCATCTTTCAGTCGCTTGTCCTGGGCTTGAAAGTGCTCGCCGCCATCCGTTGACCAGTCGTAATACACATCGGCGGTGACCTTGTGCTCCATGGGCAAATCTTTTGCCATGGCACGCGCCATGTCGCGCATGTCGAGCCAGGCAATAAAAATCTGTCCCTTATCATTCACCGCCAGTTGGGGGAAGCTGTGCATGGCGGGCCAGCGGGTTTCGTTAATGGTGACCGGCTGACTGAAATGCTGGCCGTCTTTTGCATAAGCAAAGCGGATGTTGCTGGCGTATTGGCTGTCACCGGCAATTGTCCAAACCAGATTCAAGGTATTGTCCGGCCCAAAGGCCATCTGCGGTCGGTTTTCCCCTCTCGCTTTGATGGCATGCGGTTTGATGTTCACCGCCAAGGCAGACGAAAAGCCGCCATTCGACAAACGGCGCTGCACATACAAATAGTTGCCATTGGCGAAGGTGCGCCATAAGCGCCCCTTTTTGTCCACCGCCACCGTCAAGGTAGATGCGCATTGCGGCGATGGACTCGAACAGTGCACCTTTGTCTCATGGCAATGTACTGCCTGCTGATGCGCCCATGCTGGCGAGGTTGCCATGAACGCAGCGATAACCACCCAACGAAGCCATTGTTGTAAGTGCATCATGCGCTCCTTAATAGTGAATGCGCAGACCGGCATAAACCGACACAGGCGCGCTCGGATACAAGACAGCCGCATTGGTCGCAGCATCGGCTTTCACACTAGTGGATACGATATAGTCTTCATCCGTCAGGTTACGCCCTTCGACGAACACTTCCCAACGGCCTTTATCGACACCCACACGCAGGCCAACCAGCTCGTAGCCATCTACCTTGTAGCTGTTGGTGAAATCGGCATAGCGGCTGCCTACAAAGTCGAACGTTGGGCCGGCATAAAAGCCGAAGTCGTTGCGATACATCAGCTCACCATGCACAGCGTATTGCGGCGCGCCGGGCAAATCGTTATCGCCGTAGGATGTACTGTTTTTAAATTGGAACTGATTATAAGTGGCGCTAATCAGTGGATTAATGGATTGCTCTTCACCCAAATCGAAGCGCATGCCCCATTTCGCTTCGATACCCGCGTGAACCGTATCGTCCGCATTGCCGCTCAGGTAAGTGCCCGGCGCGCCCGGCTTTTCAATGGACAAAATTTCGTCTTGGATTTGCGCGTAATAAACGGACAGACTCCAACGGCTGGCGTTGCTTTGCCCTCGCACCCCCGTTTCATACACAATGCCGTGCATGGCACCCAGCGTATTACCCGGCTGCATGGGGTCTTTCAACTGATAGGTTGTCGGTGCTTCGAATAGTCGGCTGACACTGGCGTAAGCTTCGGCGCTATCCGACAAGGTGTAAATCAAACCAACACGCGGGTTAATGGCGTCATAGTGGCCATTAAAATGACTGTTGCTGCCAAAGCCGCCTGCATAGTTGTCTATCGAGCGTGTATTGCGGCGCGCAATCACGCCCTGTACGCCGTAATTTAGTGTCCAACGCGAAGCAAACTGCCATTCGTCCATCAAATAGAGGGTCACACTGCTGGCATCATTGCTCACATCATTACTGATTTTTCCTCGCTGGCCACCGTCATTTTGATAATTCCCGCCATCCACGGCGGTGTAGGCCACGTTTAGCCCTGCCAACAGCTTGTGGTCACCCAGGTTAAGGTTATACCGCACCATACCGCCGGTGGTGTGCTTGTCGGTATCAATCAACAAACTGAAATAAGGCGGTGCGTAAACAATCGGATGAAACAGCTGCTGCTGTTCGTAAGACACGCCGAAGGCCAACTGGCTGTTAGCGGACAACTGCTGCGTGGCTTTCACGGCTACGCGGTCGCTGACGACATTTTTATGAAAATCGCCCGGCTCGGACATGCCGCCAGACTGGTCGCGGTCAGCCTCCACTTGGGCGCGTGTCAGAGCACCAGTCAATTCTTGGACGCTATCCCGATGACTCAGGTAAAACAGCCAGCGCCAAGTATCCGACGCCTGCCATCCCAGGTTGGCGTACACACTATTCACGGTTTGTTTGCTGTGGTCACGGTAACCGTCCCAGAGCGTGCGGCTGAGCGTTAACATGCCGTCCACATCGCCTGCTACCCCGCCAACCGACAAGCGACCAATGGCCTGCCCATGGCTGCCGCCGCCAATGAAAAGGGTATTCGGGTCACTGTTGAGTGCGGTGCGGGTCACGGCGTTAATGGCGCCGCCCAAGGTGCTTGCCCCGTAACGCAAGGCGTTCGCCCCATTGGCCACGGTAATAGAACGCGCCGTAGCGGCATTCAACATGCGATTATGATTGGAACCGTCGGCTGTAGTGACCGGCAAGCCATCCTGAAATAAACGCACGCCATTATTGTCATAATCGATGGCATCCAAGTTGGAACCACGAATTGACAAGAACAACTCGCCACTTCCGGTTTCACTAATCGCTGTGACGCCGGGAACATAGCGCAGCGCATCGGCCATGTTGTTAACCGGGCGTTGTTGCAGCTTATTACCGTTAATCACGTCGACTGCACCGGGAACCGAAGCGCGTTTGGCCAATGGAGACTGCCGCCGGCTCACCCCGGGGCGGCTGGATTGCACCTGTACGGTATTAAGCGACACACTGATTTGCGAAGGGGCTTGCGAAGCAGTTTGCGAAGCGGGCAAGGCAGGCGCTGAAGCAAGTAGCGTGGCGGCCGCGATGAGTGAGGCTGACGATATAAGGTATGGCTTTTTGTGCATGAGGCTATCTCACAGCTGGTTTGAAAAGCGGCTGCAGAATAGCGCAACCCTAGACATGGGTCTAGGTAAAACTCTTGATATGGGTCAATACTTTTCAAATATCATTTAGCTCATTGTATTTTAAGAAATATAATTGCCCAACAATTAAGCAACTAGAGCAACATCATCGCCAGCATAACGGCCATTCCGACACTCATCATTGCAATTAATAGCGTTTCGGTGGCGGCCATAGCGGAGGTTCGATGATGCAGAAACAACAAACGGCCATAGCCCACAATGCCGACCACCATGACAGCGAAGAAAGCCCAGCCCAGGCCGTTAAACCCTAATGGAGTCGCGGTGGACTGTGGCATTTTCATTGCGTGGTGCATCGGCATGTGATGCATGGCAATCACCATCCAAAGCATCGCTGCCATCATGACGGCGTGAAACGCATTGCACCAAACGCCCATCTCGTCAGCCGGTGCGCCCTCGCGGCGATGCGGTTGATAAAACAACAAGCCGATAAACCACAGCGTCGCCAACGAAAAAGCCATCAGCTGTACCCGGGGAAGGATGACTGGCGACATTATGGAAAATGCCATCGGCAACATGGCGACACTCATTACCGCATGCCAAAAGTGCCGGACACGGCCAACCACCCCATGACCAACCTCCAGCAACAACAAAAAGCTCGCGCTGCACAACGCATACAGGCTCCCAAGCCCCCATTGCACGGCAGCACCTTTCAAGCCATCTACCGCAATCAGCACGACAAAAAGAGCGACAACTAAAACGAGAAAAGCCAAGTAGACACCTTGGCTTTCTTTGATGCGAATGCTGGTCATGATTCAAAACCCAAACTCTTGAGTTTGCTCAAGATATATCAAGTCTTGACTATAATCAAGAGTTTTAACTGCCTACGATATCTGCCGCCATGCGCTCGGCGACCAGAATGGTAGGTGCATTGGTGTTGCCGCCCATTAGTTCGGGGAACACTGACGCATCAACTACGCGCAATCCTTCTACGCCGTGCACTTGGCAACGGTTGTTGACCACGGCTTCTGAATCAGACGCCGCCCCCATGCGACAAGTTCCCACTGGGTGATAAATGGTTTCGGCGGTATCACGCACAAAATCGGCGATTTGCTCATCGGTTTGCACCTCGGCACCGGGCATGTATTCGTCACCACGGTAGTCATCAAATGCTGTTTGGGCGAAGAGTTCACGGCATAATTTCACCGCTTCCACCATCACCTTCACATCGTATGGGTCTGAAAGGTAACGCGCTTCAATGAGCGGGTCGTCCAATGGGTCGGCCGATTTCAGGCGTATGCGTCCGCGGCTCTTGGGGCGCAATTGACACACATGCGTCATATAACCGTGCCCCGGACTGGGCTGGCGCAGGTGGTCCACCATAATCACCGGCACATAATGCAATTGAATGTCCGGCTCGTCCCCCGCCAAGGGCGTTTTCAAAAAACCACCGGCAATGACGCCGTTGGTGGTGCCCATGCCTTTGTGGGTCATCAAATATTCCAGCAAGGTAAGCGCGGCATAGTGCGGCTTTAATAGCTTGTAGAGGGTAATTGGCTGCGAGCAATAATATTGAATACTGGCATCCAGATGGTCTTGCAGGTTTTCTCCCACACCGGACAGCACCTTGAGCGGCTCGATGCCCTGCTCTCGTAATACGGCGTCAGGCCCGATACCCGATAGCATCAGCAACTGTGGTGATTGCACGCTGCCTGCCGTCAGCAGCACTTCTTGTTTGCAGTGGGCCGCATGCCGATGACGACGACGGATATATTCCACGCCGATGGCTTTGCCGTCCTGGAAAAGCACTTTGGCGGCACGCGCATGGGTGAGAATGGTTAAGTTGGAGCGTTGACGAACGTCTTTCGATAAAAATACCTTGCCGGTACTTTGACGGACACCATCCCACACAGTGGTGTCGTAAAAACCAATACCTTCTTGTTTAGCGCCATTGAAATCGGTATTGGCCGGAAAGCCTGCCTGCTGGCCTGCTTCCAAAAAGGCATCCACCAGCTCGTGCTCGATTTTGGGGGGCGACACGCCCAACTCGCCTTTATCGCCATGATAGGCATTAGCCCCCGCTTCAAAACGCTCGGAACGTTTAAACCAGGGCAGCACGCTGTCGTAGCCCCAGCCCTCACAACCCGGCAGTTGCGCCCAGCGGTCGTAGTCTTTGCGATGACCGCGAATATAAATCATGCCGTTGATGGCACTGGAACCGCCCAACACTTTGCCACGAGGCCAATAGAGCCGCCGATTGCCCATTTCCGGCTCGGGCTGGGTATCGAAATACCAATTCGTCCAGCGATTCTTGATGAGCTGGCTCACCCCTGCCGGCATGTGAATAAAGGGATTCCAATCGTTACCGCCGGCTTCCAATAACAGCACCTTGGTATCCGGATTAGCGCTTAAGCGCTTGGCCAACACACAACCAGCCGACCCTGCGCCGACGATAATGTAATCGTACATTACCTTATCCCTCATTTATTGTTTTCTGCCCTTATCATGGCACACCTATACGGGGCGCTTAATGACCACTTATGACGCATCGCCACCTGTAGAGCATTTATGGTCAGACCGCGACGCCCCCAACTGAAAAGGTGTCACAATCATCTCGCTACTGTGCGCCAGATGATAGGCCTTGCGCGCCCGCCAAGCCTTGCCATAACGGTAAAAGGGGATGGTCGGATAGAGGTGGTGCATGAGGTGATAGTTCTGGTACATCAACACAGGGGTTAGCCACCACTCCTGCCCCATGCGCATCAATGATGTGTGGTTAGGATTATCACACTGCTTGCCGGTATGCGGATAATGCGGCAACACCATAAACGCCACGCACATGAGGAAAAAAGCGATGTAGGTCGGGATAAGCCACAGCATCAGCATGTAGTACGGCACCCAAAGCAGTAATGGCACCAGCACCAACGTGGTAATCAGCAACTCACGAATCACCTCACGGCGAGGCAATTGAGGAACCAGTTGCTTCTCGCGCAAGAATTGCCACACATAGAAATACGGCCACACCCCCC
>CAYVZZ010000083.1:0-10033 GCA_964456185.1 uncultured Alcanivoracaceae bacterium | reverse complement strand
CCACCTATATGTCCTACACCGGCGCACAAATCTTCGAAGCCGTTGGTTTGTCACGTGAACTGGTCGACCGCTATTTCACCGGCACCACCAGCAACATCGAAGGCATCGGCCTATTTGAACTGGGTGAAGAAGCGGTACGCGTCCACGAACGTGCCTGGAGCGTTGATCCGACACTGAGCGATTCGCTGTCTGATGGCGGTGATTACGCTTGGCGCGTCCGCGGCGAAGAGCACATGTGGACGCCTGATGCCATTGCCAAGCTGCAACATTCGGTACGCGGGGATGACGCCCAGAGCTATGCCGAATATTCCAAGATAATCAACGACCAGAGCCGTCGCCTGATGACTCTGCGCGGCTTATTCCGCCTCAAGGTTGAGCCGGGCAAGAGCATCACGCTGGAAGAAGTGGAACCTGCCACCGAAATCGTTAAACGTTTCGCAACCGGCGCCATGTCGCTGGGCTCCATCTCGACAGAAGCCCACTCCACCTTGGCGATCGCCATGAACCGTTTGGGCGGCAAGTCCAATACCGGTGAAGGCGGCGAAGACCCGGCACGTTACCGCGACGAAATGGCTGGCAAGACCATCTCCGCGGGTGAAACCCTGAGCGGCCGTCTGCAAGATGCCGGCATCATGCATGACGTTACCTTAAAAGAAGGTGATTCACTGCGTAGCCGCATTAAACAGGTGGCGTCCGGTCGTTTCGGCGTAACCGCGGCCTATTTGGCCTCTGCCGACCAGATTCAGATCAAGATTTCCCAGGGCGCCAAGCCGGGTGAAGGCGGGCAGTTGCCGGGGCACAAGGTATCCGACTATATCGCCTCGCTACGTTACTCGGTGCCGGGTGTTGGTCTGATTTCGCCGCCGCCACACCACGATATCTACTCCATTGAGGATATCGCCCAGCTGATTCACGACCTGAAAAGCTGTAACCCGCGAGCCGAAGTGTCCGTGAAGCTGGTATCCGAAGTGGGTGTCGGCACCGTGGCCGCTGGTGTATCCAAAGCCAAGTCTGACCATGTGGTTATTGCTGGCCATGATGGCGGCACGGGGGCATCACCCTGGTCATCCATTCGTCGCGCCGGTTCCGCTTGGGAGCTTGGCTTGGCAGAAACCCAACAAACGTTGGTACTTAACAACCTGCGCGGCCGTATTCGCGTTCAGGCAGACGGTCAGATGAAAACCGGCCGAGATGTGGTCATTGCTGGCTTGTTGGGTGCGGACGAAATGGGCTTTGCGACGGCACCACTTGTCGCTGAAGGCTGCATTATGATGCGTAAGTGCCACCTCAACACCTGCCCGACCGGCATCGCGACCCAGAACCCTGAGCTGCGTAAGTTGTTCGTTGGCCAGCCTGAGCATGTGGTTAACTACTTCCTGTTTGTCGCCGAAGAGGTCCGCGTACTGATGTCACGCTTGGGCTTCCGCACCTTTGACCAGCTCATCGGCCGTTCCGACCTGCTGGACATGCGTGCCGGTATTGATCATTGGAAGGCCAAGGGGCTCGACTTTACCAAGGTATTCTATCGTCCGGACGCCCCCGAATCTGTGGCGCGTTTGCACGTAGAGGAACAAGACCACGAGCTCGAGAAGGCGCTGGATCATAAACTGATCGAGGCCGCTAAAGATTCCATCGAAAACGGCAAGCCGACCCGCTTTAAGATTGAAGTCAACAATGCCGATCGTACCGTCGGCACCCTGATGTCGGGCGAAATTGCCAAGCGTTACGGCTCGGCCGGTTTGCCCAACGACACCATCCACGTCGATATGCGCGGCGTCGGCGGGCAAAGTTTTGGTGCCTTCCTGACGCACGGCGTGACCTTCGACCTAGCGGGCGAAGCCAACGACTATGTCGGCAAGAGCCTTTCTGGCGGTCGCATCATCGTACGCCAACCGGATAACTTTGATGCCTACAGCCCCGAACAAATCATTGTCGGCAACACCTTGCTGTATGGCGCTACCGAAGGGGAAGCCTACTTCAACGGCGTCGCCGGTGAACGCTTTGCGGTAAGAAACTCGGGTGCCAGCGCAGTGGTTGAAGGCGTTGGCGACCATGGCTGCGAATACATGACCAGCGGCACCGTTGTCGTGCTGGGTGCCACCGGCCGCAACTTTGCAGCCGGCATGTCCGGGGGCGTGGCTTACGTCTACGATCCGGAAAAACAGTTTGAAGCCAACTGTAACCCCGAGATGGTGGCGCTAGAGCCTATGCTGACCACTGAGCAGCAAAAGCAGAAGCAGCCCCAGGCCGAATGGCACCGACTGGAGCGCGACGGTGAGCAGCTAAGTGATGAGACCATTCTCAAGCAGCTTATCCAGTCTCACCTGGACTATACCGGCAGCCCACGCGCCGCCGAGTTGCTGGATGACTGGTCGAACAGCTTAAGCTGCTTTATCAAAGTCATGCCGCACGAATATCGCCGCGCGCTGGTTGAAGCCAACCAGAAAGCCAACACGTTAGAAGTCATTGCCTGAGGAATTCATCATGGGAAAAATTACCGGTTTTATGGAGTTCCCGATCCAGAAGGAACCCACCAAACCCGCTGAAGAGCGCGTTCAACACTACAACGAGTTCAAGGACCACATGGATGAGGAGACCGCTGTCATTCAAGCGGCACGCTGCATGGATTGTGGCATTCCTTACTGCAGCAACGGCTGTCCGGTGAACAACATCATTCCCGACTGGAATGATCTGGTTTACCGCCGTGATTGGCGCACCGCACTAGAGCGCTTGCTGTCAACCAACAACTTCCCGGAGTTCACCGGTCGCATCTGTCCGGCGCCCTGCGAGGAAGCCTGCTCGTTGAACATCCACACCAATCCGGTAGGGATTAAATCTTTAGAGCACGCCATCATCGACAAGGGCTGGAAAGAAGGCTGGATCAAGCCGCTTCCCGCACCACAAAAGACCGGCAAATCCGTTGCCGTGGTTGGTTCCGGCCCCGCGGGCATGGCTTGCGCCCAGCAGCTGGCGCGCGCCGGTCATGATGTCACCGTCTTTGAAAAGAATGATCGCATCGGCGGGCTGCTGCGTTACGGCATCCCCGATTTCAAGATGGAAAAACATCACATTGATCGCCGTATCGAGCAGATGGAAGCCGAAGGCGTGGTTTTCCGCACCAGCGTTTATATCGGCAAAGCCGAAGACGCCGACAAATTTCAGCATAGCTTGGAAAAGGTGGAAACCATCACTCCCGAGCAGCTCAAGAAAGACTTTGATGCAATAGTGCTGGCCGGCGGCTCGGAAACCCCGCGTGACTTGCCAATCCCAGGTCGTGAATTAAACGGCATCGAGTTCGCGTTGGATTTTCTGCCCCAACAGAACCACATTAATGCCGGCGACAAACTACCTAACCAAACGCTAGCGACCGGCAAAAAGGTCGTTGTCATTGGTGGTGGTGATACCGGTTCCGACTGTGTCGGCACCAGTAACCGCCAAGGCTGTGAATCGGTTTCACAGTTCGAGCTGATGCCGATGCCGCCCAAGCAAGAGGAAAAGCTACTGGTTTGGCCCTACTGGCCCATCAAGTTGCGTACTTCAACTTCTCACGAAGAAGGTTGTGAACGCGAGTGGTCAATTGCCACCAAGAAGTTTAATGACGATGGCAACGGCAACCTGAAGAGCATTTCTTGTGTGCGCCTCGAATGGGAAGGCCGCAACATGAAAGAAATTGAAGGCAGCGAGTTTGAGCTGGATGCCGAGCTCGTGCTGCTGGCCATGGGCTTTGTACACCCGCGTGACGAAGTGGTCGACGCCTTTGGTGTCGAGCGTAACAAGCGCGGCAATGTCACCGCCACGGTTGACGAGGACAAGGGCTACCAAACCAACGTCGAGAATGTCTTTGCCGCCGGCGATATGCGCCGCGGCCAGTCTCTGGTGGTTTGGGCGATTCGCGAAGGGCGTCAATGTGCCCACGCCGTGGATAAGTCCCTAATGGGCAGAAGCTATCTGCCGCGTTAACCCGGCGATCGGCAGGTGGCGCAGTTAGTGCCACTTGCCGACTTACCCCTTTTTGCCGTATTTTGGATGCATGCACCAAATTAGTGCAACCACAAACGGGAGGCAGCGCTTGGACAAGGCATTTTATCGGAAATTGCTGGACAGCCAACGTAGCGCCATTTTGTTATTGGATGATGATCTACGCATCCACTACATCAATGCCGCCGCCGAAGCCCTGCTTTATATCGGTCGTCACCGGCTGATCGGCCAACCCCTGCCACACTGGTTTCGCGACCAACAGCAGGCCACCGACAACCTCACCGACTGTTTGTGGAATGACCACCCGGTTACCTGCCGAGAGGTCGAGTTGCGCTACACCGGCGGCAGCATCCAGCTTATTGACTACTCCGTTTCACGCCTGCGCGACGATCAAGGCCAACCCAAATTATTAGTGGAAATGCAGCCCATTGGCCAGCTCATGCAAATGTCTCGCGAAAAAGGGCAACAGCAAGCCTACCGTACCGCACGCCAACTGGTTCGCGGGGTGGCTCACGAAATCAAAAACCCGCTCGGCGGCATTCGTGGTTCGGCACAGCTCCTGGCAAGCGAGCTTGATGATGACCGCTGGCGAGAGTACCTAGATGTCATCATCGCCGAGAGTGACAGGTTAAGCGACCTAGCCGACCGCATGTCCGGCGCCAAGCACCAGACCCATCGCGACCCGGTAAACATCCACGTTTGTCTCGAACGCGTACGCCAATTAGTGCAAACCGAACAGCCAGAACTGCTCATTAAACGAGATTACGACCCCAGCCTGCCGCTGCTTCATGGTGACCGCAATCAATTGGTGCAAGCACTGCTCAACCTAGTGCGTAATGCCATGCAGGTGTTGGTAGAAAACCACGTTGAAAAGGGCTGTATCCTGCTGCGCACGCGTGCCCAACGCCAAATCACGCTCAACGCCAAGCGCCACCGTTTAGCCTTGCGCATTGAGGTCATCGACAACGGCCCCGGCGTTCCGCCTGCGCTACAAGACGCGCTGTTTTTCCCGTTAATCACTGGGCGCGCCAAAGGCACCGGCTTAGGGCTGCCCTTTGTTCAAGATATAGCAAAACAACACCAAGGCATGGTGGATTGCGACAGTCGTCCTGGTCGCACCTGCTTTAGTCTTTATCTTCCCATCGTCACGGCAACAGCCGAGGAAGCAACACATGCGTAATGCCATATGGATTCTTGACGACGACCGTTCAATCCGCTGGGTGCTGGAGAAAGCACTCGCGCCGGAAGGCTACCACATTACCTGTTTTGAAGACGCGGACGATGCGCTAAATCAGCTGGAAGATGGTGTCCAGCCGCCGGATGTCATCGTCACCGACATCCGCATGCCCGGGACAGATGGTTTACGGGCGCTAAAGTGGTTTCAAAAGCGTTATCCCAATCTGCCGGTCATTGTCACCACGGCCTACTCGGATCTGGATGCGGCAGTGGCCTCTTACCGCGAGGGCGCCTTCGATTACCTGCCCAAACCCTTTGATATTGACGAAATCAAAACATTGGTGCGCAGTGCGCTGGCCAAACAGGAAACGGCTCCCGCAGTAGAAAATAACCTGAATGCCCACATGCCTGACATTATTGGCAAGTCGGCTGCTATGCAGAAAGTATTTCGCGCCATCGGCCGGCTTAGCCATTCTTCTGTCACCGTGTTGATTAACGGGGCTTCGGGCACCGGCAAAGAGCGGGTAGCACATACACTGCATCACCATTCCGATCGCAGTAACGCTTCATTTATCGCCCTGAACATGGCGGCACTGCCGCGCGAGCTCATTGAATCCGAGCTGTTTGGCCATGAGCGAGGTGCCTTTACCGGCGCCAATGGACGACGCATTGGGCGTTTTGAGCAGGCCGATGGCGGCACGCTATTCCTCGATGAGATTGGCGACATGCCACTGGAAGTGCAAACGCGCCTGCTGCGCATTCTTCAGGAAGGCGAGTTTTACCGTGTCGGCGGCACCACCCCTATCAAAGTCGATGTGCGCATTATTGCCGCGACACACCGCGATTTGGAACAGCTGGTCGAAAGCGGTGACTTCCGTCAGGATTTGTTTTATCGCCTCAACGTCATTCGTGTGCACCTGCCAAACTTAGCCGAACGTCACGAAGACATTCCGCTGCTTGCCCGCCATTTCCTCAACCAAACCGCCGAGGAAATGGAGGTAGAGCCCAAGCAGCTAGATGAAGACACCTTGCAACTGTTAACTCAACTTCCCTGGCCAGGCAACGTACGCCAGCTCGAAAATCTCTGCCGCTGGTTAACCGTCATGGTGTCAGGCAACATCATCCACACCGACGACCTGCCGGACAAACTGACCGAGAGCCTCCATAGCGGCCTTCCCGGCATGGCAACCGACTGGCAAAAAGCATTGGAAAACTGGGCAAGAAATCGCTTGGCAGGTGGTCAAGGCGGATTGCTGACTCAGGCGCAACCCGCCATGGAACGCATCTTGGTTGAGGCGGCTTTGCAACGCACTGGTGGTCATCGTCAAGAAGCCGCCAAACTGATTGGCTGGGGGCGTAATACGCTAACCCGCAAACTGAAAGAGCTTGAAATCGGCGAGTAATCGCCGATTTATTTAATAACAACCCGCGCAATGTGTTTTTTGCCGGCCTGCACCACATGGGTCTCGCCGGCAGCAAAATCACGACTCCCGTCAAGCTGCTTGCCATCGACATACACGGCACGGCGCTGCAGCACATCTTTTCCCGCTTTACCGTTCTTCACCAAGCCCGCTGCACGCAGCAACCCAATGGTATGGATAGAATCGCCTTCGATTTCGATTTCAACCGTCGGCAACTCATCGGGAATCTCACCCAACTCCAGTTTATTGCCCGCCGCTTTTGGCGCTTTTTCGGCGGCCTCCTTGCCATGAAAACGTTCAACCATCTCTAGTGCGAACGCTTGTTTGGCATCCTGTGGGCTGCCCGCTTTTTCTGCAGTCACTTGTAACTGGGCAATTTCTTCGTTGCTACGACCACTTAACAAATTGTAATAACGCCAGATCAGGCTATCCGGCAGAGATAGCAACTTGCGGTACATCACGCCAGGTGCCTCATCGACGCCCACATAATTGCCTAACGACTTGGACATCTTTTTGACGCCATCCAGACCTTCCAGCAGTGGCAAGGTAATCGCCACCTGTGGTGCTTGCTGATAATGCTTTTGCAGTGTCCGCCCCATCAACAGATTAAATTTTTGGTCGGTACCGCCTAATTCAACATCGGCTTCCAGTGCCACCGAGTCATAACCCTGCACGAGAGGGTACAGAAATTCATGAATAGCGATTGGCTGGTTGCCGCGATAGCGCTTCTCGAAATCATCACGCTCCAACATGCGAGCGACCGTGTATTGGCTAGCCAGGCGAATCAGGTCGGCGGCGTTTTGCTCGGCCATCCATTCGGAATTGAACACCACGCGGGTTTTGCTTTCATCCAAGACCTTAAACACCTGCTGTTTATAGGTTTCGGCATTGGCAATCACCTGTTCGCGGGTCAACGGCGGGCGGGTGGTGCTTTTTCCGGTCGGGTCACCGATCATGCCGGTGAAATCACCAATCAGGAAAATTACCTCATGTCCTAACTCTTGGAACTGACGCAGTTTATTCAGCAAGACAGTATGGCCAAGGTGTAGATCGGGCGCGGTGGGATCAAACCCCGCTTTGATCTTTAAAGGCCGACCGGCCTCCAACTTTTTGACCAGCTCGGCTTCTTGAATAATTTCATCGGTTCCGCGCTTTATCAGCGCCAGTGCCTGATCCACATCGCTCATGTTGATTCTCTGATGACGTTTAAAGGCGCGCATTGTAGCATAGGGACACTTTATCGCGCCTGTCTCTGGCCTTCTTACCTTGGCCTCACTTAAGGAGTTAACTTGGCGAAGCAAGACGATCTCTACATTGGCATTATGTCTGGCACCAGTCTCGACGGTGTCGATGTTGCGTTGCTACAAATTACGGCGGAGCAGGTTGTGTTGAAGGCGACTCACAGCCACGGATTGCCCGCCGCATTGCGCTCTGACATCTTGTCTCTTTGCCAACCAGGCGACAACGAGCTGCAGCGTGCCGGTAGGCTAAACTTGGCATTGGGCAGACTCTTTGCTGATGCGGTTAACGCATTACTGCAAAAAGCGTCCTTGTCGGCGACTGCCATTTCCGCTATCGGCAGCCATGGGCAAACAGTTCGTCATTGCCCCGCCGAAGGCTTTTCGATACAGCTTGGTAGCGCACCGGTCATTGCGGCGTTGACCGGCATTCCTACCGTCGCTGATTTTCGCAATCAAGATATGGTGCATGGCGGCCAGGGCGCCCCTTTGGTGCCTGTGTTCCACCAACAACTTTTTGGCTGCCCTGGCAAAACCACCGCCGTGGTCAATATTGGTGGCATGGCTAACGTCACCTTGTTGCAGGGGGAACGCTTGCTGGGTGGTTTCGATACCGGTCCCGGGAATGTACTGCTCAATACATGGATTAATGCACATAATGGACAAGATTATGATCGTGATGGCAAGCTAGCCGCTTCAGGTGTAGTCGATGAAGCCTGTCTCGCCCGCTGTTTAAATGATCCCTTTTTTCAGGCCACCGGCCCTCGTAGTACGGGCCGTGAAACCTTCAACTCACAATGGCTCAAGGCCATGCTACCTGCCGATATTAAGCCCGAAAATGGACAGGCGACACTAAGCGAATTAACCGCTCGGACGATAACTCAGGCCATTAGCCAGGCAGATCCCGCCCATGAACAGCTGCTGCAGCCTGACCGTATCTTGGTTTGTGGAGGTGGCGCTCACAATGCGGACTTGTTAGCCAGACTGATGCGCCTCAACCCGGCCAGTGAGGTGCAATCCACCGCATCCGCTGGCTGGTCGCCTGACTGGATTGAGGCGGCCTGCTTCGCCTGGCTGGCCTACGCCAGATTTCACAACAAGCCTGCCACCTCCCCTTTAGTAACTGGTGCCGATGCTGCTTGCATCAGCGGAGCCATTTACCTTCCCTGATGTCACGCTGGTGACCACCGTTTGTACGGATTGTATTTGCGGCGAAATATCCAGCACGCTATAACCGTTGACGTTATTATCCATCCGGTAGTCGCGGCGTTCGTCATCATAATCGGCATAACTCTCACCACTGGCCGCCCAACGAGTCAATGCCTTGAGGTGCTTTTTGGCATAAAGCACATCCAGTGCTTCCATCACCGTTAATGGCGTTGCCGCTACTGCTTTTTCAAGCTGCTGTTTCGCCGCAGGCCAAGCCGCTCGCCCTTTGGTATACAGCATGCTGTTCGCATATTCGTAGCGAATAATCGCCATATCGGGGACTTCTTCAATGGCGTTGGTAAAGGCCTTCTTGGCATTAAAGGCATGCACATCCAAGCCTAAACTGCCCACCAGACTCCCCACTCGACGAATCACATTCGCGTCTATGCCACCCGCCAAGGCCAAGCCCATCGGGTGGTTTGGCATCACGCCCAGCAACTCAGTTACGGTGTTCAGTGCAATGATCGGGTGCTTATTTACTAACTGTGCAGCGACCTTTTCATCTTCTGCCAGCCGTCCTACGGCATAGGCGAAGCCCAGACGCATCATGGCATAATCTCTCCGAAATGCTTCCTCACCCGGGACATAGGGGAAAGCCCTGCCATATTCAGAGATATGAATGATGGCATCTTTCAGCAATGCCTGTTTCATCGCCAGGGTGGGTGTCAGATAAACCGCCTGGATAATCTCACTCAGGATTCCCGGTACTTCCGCATACCCGCCATATTTATTGCCTAGCTCGTAGGCATGACGATAGTCTCCCCGAAAGAAGGCTTGCCAAACCTCCAACACGTTGAGGCTGTGCTGTTCCCAGTTGGCATCCTGATACTTTAGCTTTTGAAGCAGTCGCGGAAACTTCAAATAGCGTTTCTTTAAGTAGCCGGGTGAGGGGTATCCAATCTTCATGCCGCGCATCAACTCAGGCCACATGGCCTTTATTTGCGCGAAGGTATAGGTGTATTTATCGGTATCAAAAGGAACCGTCGGCCAGTGCTTTTGCACTAGCTGTTG
>CAYVZZ010000082.1:0-10071 GCA_964456185.1 uncultured Alcanivoracaceae bacterium | reverse complement strand
AGCGGTTTTCCTTGTAGCCGCGCACCTTGGCCTCGTGGGTCTGGGCGAATACGCGGCGAATCAGGTCAAACAGCCCCGTGTAAGTGGCTGGATTGCTGCGCGGCGTGCGGCCAATGGGGCTTTGGTTAATGTCGATGACTTTATCAAAATGTTCTAAGCCTTCAATGTCACCATGAGGGGCGGCTTTCAGCGTGGTGGCCTTGTTAAGCTGGGTGGCCGCCAAGGGGTAGAGCGTATTGTTGATGAGCGTGGATTTGCCCGATCCTGACACGCCGGTAATGCAAGTGAATAGACCGGCGGGCAAGGCTAAATCAACCGCTTTCAGGTTGTTGCCGGTGGCACCGTTGAGTTTTAGCCAGTGTTCTTGTGGAGCCAGACGCTTCTTGGGTATCTCGATGGCACGGCGCCCCGCCAAGTAATCGCCGGTAAGCGATTGCTTGTTCTTGATGATACCATCAACCGTTCCCTGGGCGACCACTTGGCCGCCATGGACACCTGCTCCGGGACCAATGTCGATGACATGGTCGGCCTCGCGAATGGCCTCTTCGTCGTGTTCAACCACCAATACCGTGTTACCCAGATCGCGCAGGTTGACCAGTGTGTTCAATAAGCGTTTGTTGTCACGCTGATGCAGCCCGATGGATGGCTCGTCGAGCACATACATGACGCCTACCAAACCGGCACCAATCTGGCTGGCCAAGCGAATGCGTTGCGCCTCGCCGCCAGATAGTGTTTCCGCGCTGCGTGCTAGGGTAAGGTAATCCAAACCGACGTTGACCAAAAAGTGCAATCGTTCGCGTATTTCTTTGAGAATCTTTTCTGCGATTTCGCCTTTATGGCCGTCCAGTGTGAGCTGGTTAAAGTGTTCAAGGGCTTGCCCGACTGGGCGTTCAACCAGCTCGGGTAGTGTTTTATCACCTACATAGACGTGGCGTGCCGCCTGGTTGAGCCGTGAGCCTTCACAAGTAGAACAAGATGACATGCTCATAAATTTCGATAAAGCCTCACGCACACCGTCCGATTCGGTTTCGTGATAGCGACGTTCCAAATTCGGCAGCACGCCTTCAAACGGGTGGTTGCGCTTGACGATGTCGCCACGGCTATTAGTGTAATTGAACGCGAGTGAGCGCTTGCCGCTGCCGTGCATCAGGATGTGTTGCACCTCATCCGACAACTCACCAAAGGGCGTGTCGATATCGAATCCGAGGCTGTCGGCCAAGGATTTCAGCATATAAAAATAGTGGATGTTGCGCTTGTCCCAACCGCGGATGGCGCCTTCGGCAAGCGACAAGCTGGGATCACGAATGACCTTGTCGGTATCAATAAACTGCTTGATACCAATGCCGTCACAATCGGGGCAGGCGCCGGCCGGATTATTAAACGAGAAGAGGCGTGGCTCCATATCGTGAATGGAGTAGCCACAGTGTGGACAGGCAAAACGGGATGAAAACACTTCTTCTTCGCCGTCGCCATTGAGTGGTGCAACCACGGCCAATCCATCGGTTAGTTCCAGGGCAGTTTCGAATGACTCGGCCAACCGCAATTTCAAATCTTCACGGATTTTGAAGCGGTCGACGACCACCTCGATGGTGTGCTTTTTGTTCTTGTCCAAATCGGGAATGGCATCCAAATCCACCACATAGCCATCCACACGGGCACGCACAAAGCCCTGGGCGCGTAGCTCGTCAAACAGCGCTAAATGCTCGCCTTTCTTATCGCGGATAATGGGTGCCAACAGCATCAGCTTGTCGCCTTCGGGGTATTTGAGCACCAAGTCAACCATTTGGCTGATGGTCTGCGCATTCAAGGCGACATTGTGGGTGGGGCAGCGTGGCTCACCGGTGCGCGCAAACAACAGACGCAAGTAATCGTAAATTTCGGTGATGGTGCCCACGGTGGAACGCGGATTGTGGCTGGTGGACTTTTGCTCGATGGAAATGGCCGGGCTTAGCCCTTCGATATAGTCCACATCCGGCTTGTCCATCATCGATAGAAACTGCCGTGCATAGGTCGACAGGGATTCCACGTAACGCCGCTGCCCCTCGGCATACAAGGTGTCAAACGCTAGCGAGGATTTGCCGGAACCGGACAAGCCGGTGATCACCACCAGCTTGTCGCGCGGAATGTCGAGGTCGATGTTTTTCAGGTTGTGCGTGCGAGCGCCGCGCACACGAAGGGTATCCATGATGCTATTGGCCAGTGTCGAAAGTCAGCCGCCTAGTGTACGTGAATCTGGCAAGTGACAGAAGTGGCCACACCTTTTAGCGGATGGTTATCCAAACGCGTGACTGCCCAAAATGGGGGTAAGCAATGGCGTGACGCCGGCCTGCCTTATCTCATTAATAAAACCAGGCAAATCCACGCCGGGGATTAAATCGGCGGGCTGATTAATTGGCGTCATCATGGTGTCCCAGTGGCAAGGTACAATCCAACGGGGTTGTAGTAAACGCACCACATCGCGCACATAGTTGGGGCGATAACGGCGGCCGATGGCGCAAAGGCAGACGATATCGGCCTGTTGGCCGGCCAATTCCTCTTCAATGAAGTCGGCGCTATCGATATGCACCACGCGCAGTTGGCCGGTATCAATCCACCAATTAAACACCTGCCCGTGGCGTAGATCACGTACACGTGGCGGCCAGGGCGGTGGCTTGGTGATATCACCCGGGAAGGGCACGCGACCCAGAACAGCCTTGCCATGTCGTGACGGAAGTCCGCGAACCGTCCAGCTGCCACAGGCAATATCTTCGCGCCCAGTGGTTTCGCAAAGCTGTGATTCCGGCACGCCGGCTGCCCGTCCCACCATCATTGTTGCCCGTGAACCAATTAGGCGCGCCCCGGTTTGACAACAGAGTGCGGGCGCATCAAGGATGTGGTCATAGTGCGAGTGCCCAATGAGCACATCATCCGCCTGTGGAATATGGCGCTTAATTAGTGCTTCATTAATCGGCAAACGACTCATCAACGTCTTCAGTGGCCCCGGACGATTAATAAACGGATCAAGCACCAGAGTGCGTTCAGCATTTTGCAAGATAAAGCCCGCTGTGCCCAAGTAGGTCAGGGTTAGCGCGTCGCCCGTTAAGGGGGCGGGAAACCAGTCGGCGCTGGGGTGGGAAAGGCCAATCATGGTGCTATGCCTTAACGTATATTCATCCAGGATGAAGTGGCTTGTTGTGGTAGATGCACATCATTCATTTTGTTGGGGTGAGTAACGTACGGATTGGCGTTGCCTTGAATCGCTTTGACACGCTGGTTTCGGCGTTTTTCGGTGGCATCAGGTGGGTCCATCTTGTTCCACTTTTTGTAGGTTTCAAGGTCACCCAAAATAGGCAATGAATAACGCTCGATCATGTAAACCAGAATACGGGCGATGTTTCCTTTAATGTCATCGCCTGGTTCAATTAATTGATAGCCAGTGTAATAGCCGCATTTTGATAAGGCGGCATAAGAGGTATCGAGTACATTGCCAAAGACAGCGTTACGCCTTTCTAGCTGAACAGCTGATGTTACCGGGTAGATATCGTGCAAATCATTAAAAGCCTGCTGGAATGTCTTGTTACTTTTGCACATATCGGCCGTAATGCAGTTGAAATGACCTAGTAGCTTTCGCTTGTTGTAAATGTGCCCAAAGTGGGCTTGTTTAGCAGACGAAAAAGGCGTTTGACAGAAAAGGGTGGCGCCTCCTTGTGGGTAGAGTTGTGCCAGAGAGGCTTTGGATGCTGCCATTAGTTGTTGAGTGGCAAATAAGAGAGAAGCAGTCAGAATAAATTGGTATAAGCGTTTCATAAATGTGACCTATGTCTCACTTTTCTTTAATGTGCGACAAATAGAAGTATTTGTCTACCCCTATTTATCGCACGGCAATTTATTCCTCTCATTTAGCAAATCATTAGGTAAATGTCCTTTCTTCTGCTTCTGAAAGCTAGTTGGCACTCACCCCTTGTCCTAGCAGATGCCCGTTCACCTTGGTGCCATATAGCGACCACTTGCTGTTGTGATACAGCTTGCGCGTTTCGGCAATGTCACCGGTGAAGCGCGGGTCTTGCGGGCGTTCGTGGCTGTCGATGAAATAGGCCACGTCCCAGGCTTGCTGGTCGGTGAGCGTGCCGCCGCGGCTAAACGGCATGTTGTATTTAATGAAGGTGGCAGCGGTTTTTACCGAGTGCATGCCTGCGCCCCAGTTGTAAGAGTCTGCCCCCCAAAGTGGCGGGAAGACATATTCATCCGGCAATACTTTTTGCCCTTGGCCGTTTTCGCCGTGACATAGGGCGCAGTGGCTGGCGTAGACGGCTTTGCCGCGCTCGTAGCTTGGCGGGGCAGGTGGCTCATAGCCCTGTTTGGGGTAGCCGACGCCTTTTAAGTCTTTACCGGTGGGTGCACCTTGAGCCAACCAATAGGCGTAGCTGGTGAGCGCGGTGATAATTTTACTGTCCGCCGGTGGCGCTTCGCCGTTCATGCTGAACATAAAGCAGCCTTGTAGACGGTCGGTGAAGGTGTTGACCTTGTCGTTTTTGCTGCGATAGCGCGGGTAACGTCCCCAGGCCGCCCAGAGCGGAGCAGAGTTGGGACGACGGCCAGCGTTTAGGTGGCAGTTGTCGCAATTGAGCTGGTTACCAGCGTATTCTCCTGCGTATTTGTTGGTTTGCGTGAAGATGTTGTGCCCCAGCCGCACCATGTCACCAAAGGCATTGTCGGGAATGTCACTTAACGCAGGGGGTTGGAAGTAATCGCTTTTGGATTCGGCCTTGTCGGTGGTTGTGTTGGCAGCTTGTGCTGAATCGGTAGGCGATTCTCCTGTTGCCTGAGCTGCGGTCGTTTCGGTAATTTCTTGCTGGGTCGCTGCTTGCGGGGCTTGTGTTGACGCATTCTTGTTGTCGTCGTTGCAACCGCTTAACGGCAATGTGGTCAATAATAATGCGACGGGCATCCAATATAAGGCTTTCATTTGGCACCTCCTTGCAAGGTGGCGGGCTGACCGGCGAACCATTCGGCCACCGCGGCAATTTCTTCATCCGTTAGGTTGTCGGCGACGTGTTTCATGAGATCCAGTGGGTCATTTGTGCGGCTGCCATCTTGCCAAGCGTGAAGTTGGTTGCTGATGTAAGTGGCAGACTGCCCCGCCAACGGTGGGAAATGCTCGCCCACACCGACGCCGCCCGGCCCGTGACATTGCACGCAGCCAGGCACCTGATTAGCTCGCCATTTGCCGTGTAATGCCAACTGGCGACCTAAAGTATTGTCGCTTTGGTCGGTTGCTTTAAGCGCAGATTCGGGAATTGGGAGCTGGCTATAATAGGTTGCCACTGCTTGGCGATCGGTTTCACTTAACGCTTTGGCGATGGGTTTCATGACGGCATTATCGCGGCTGCCGTCGGCAAAGCTTTCCAGTTGATGAATGATGTAGGCCGCGTTTAAACCGGCAAGGCGCGGGAAGCCGGCGCTGGGCATGCCGCCGCCATCGGCACCGTGACAAGACACGCAAGCTAACGCGCCGTCACCATTGCCTTGGCTGGCAATGGTTGCCCCATCGGCGGCCAGCGCGGGCGAGGCAAGCCCTATGATTAATAGGCCATATAGCCAGTGTAATCGTCGCATCTTCTCCCCCTTGTTTTTGTTCTATGAGCTTTTTTCTGACAAAGGCACATTCTGAGCATGTCATTTGTATTGCATCTTGTCGACTATTGCCCTTATGGCGCAAGTTGGCATACTGAACGTAATGACATAAACAGGAACATGACATGAAAAAACAAATTATTGCAGTGGGTACATTACTGGCGATGGGGGCTGCGGCCCAAGCAGCGCCTTTGATCGATGTGTATGGCGGTGGCTATTACTGGCAACCCGAGATGACAGGGTCGGTAAATTACCTGGGTAATGAAGTGAATATGTCCGATGATTTGGGGTTTGATGACTCCAATGAAACCGTGCTCTATCTAGGCGTTGAGCATGCTATTCCTTTTGTGCCCAACGCGCGCATACGTTATTCCAAGATTGACAATGATAACCGCGCGACGTTACATCAGCAGATTGAGTTTGGTGGTAAAACCTATGCGGCTAGCACCGAAGTTACGTCCAGCTATGACATAAAAATGTTGGATGGCACGCTGTATTGGAGCCCCTTGGACAATATCGTCGACTTGGATTACGGCCTAACCGTGCGTAATTTTCAAGGCGATATTTCCATCAGCGATGGTACTCGTACGGAGTCGGCTAGTGTCGATCAAACCTTCCCATTGTTATATGTCGGGGCGGGTGTATCGTTGTCGGCTGGGTTTTATGCCAAGGCATCCATTAATGGCGTGAAGTTTAATGGGAGTAAGTTAGTTGATTACGACGCTCATGTTGGTTGGCGTTCATCTTTCTTGCTGGGGGCTGAATTGGGTTATCGTCAGATGAACTTGGAATTAGATGACGTCAGTGACCTGAACTCCGATCTGGAAATAGGCGGCCCTTATGTGGCTGTGACGCTCAGCTTCTAACGGACACTCACCTGTCGCTTACAGCAGCGTGCCCGTTAGCAGTAAGGTGGCCATGCCGAAGTAAATGATTAGGCCGGTCACATCCACCAGTGTTGCCACAAATGGCGTGGAGGATGTGGCTGGGTCGGCACCAACTTTCTGCATTAACAAAGGCAGGAGGGCACCGATAAGATTACCCCACAGCACCACGCCAATTAGCGCCAAGCCAACCGTTAAACCTAATAACAACCAATGTGGCCCGTAAATACCAAACACATGCGCCCAAACCACTACACGCAAGAAGCCAATGGTGCCCAAAAGCGCACCCAGCGATAAACCCGAGAGGATTTCGCGCCCCATGACACGCCACCAGTCGCGTACCCGCACTTCACCCAGTGCCAAGGCACGAATCATAATGCTGGCCGCCTGGCTGCCCGAGTTGCCGCCGGATGAAATAATCAGGGGAACAAATAGCGCCAAGATAACCGCCTTGGCAATTTCGTCCTCGAAAAAGCCCATGGCGCTGGCAGTAAACATCTCGCCAATAAATAACACGGCCAACCAGCCCGCCCGCTTGCTGACCAATTTACGAATGGGAGTGTCCAGGTAAGCTGATTCCAGGGCAGATGAACCGCCCATTTTTTGGATGTCTTCAGTCGCCTCTTCTTCAGCTACATCCAGCACGTCGTCAAAGGTGACGATGCCGATCATGACGCCATTGTTGTCGATCACCGGAAGGATAGCCCGGTCATATTCCTTGAAGACATCGACGGCTTTTTCCTGGTCATCACGTGCGTTCAGCGCGATAAAACGATGCGCCATTAAATCGCGAATGATGGTGTCGGGTTCGGCCAACAGGATATCGCGAATGGCAACATCGTCGAGTAATTTCCAATCGTGATCCACGATGTAAATAACGGTTACGGTTTCACTGTGTTTTCCAAAACGACGGATATGACGCAGTGCTTGTTCCACCGTCCAATCGGGACGCAGGGCAATATAATCGGTAGTTGCCAGTCGGCCGACACTTTCCTCTGGGTAGCCCAATAAGCGAACGGCATTAAAGCGTTCCTTCGGGTTGAGCACCGACAGGAAACGTTGCACCACCGTTTCTGGCAGCTCGGCGAAAAAGGCCGTCCGGTCATCAGGGCTGAGATCATTAAGCAGTTCGGATAGGCGCCGGCTGTCGGGAGACAGACTTTCCACAAAAGCCAGTTGTATATCGTGGGGTAGATGCTCGAAAACCGTAACGGCTGTTTCGCTTGGTAACGAACGCAGCGCAATGAGCGCATCGTCGCGTTCGAGCGCTTCTAAAACTTCGCCAATTTCGTTGGGTTCGAACTTTTCCAGCAAATCGCGCAAATCACGGAAATGGCGCTGCTGGATCATCGCTTCGATGTCGGGGCGCAGTTGTTCGAACGGCATGCGGATTCCTTGGCGTTGGGGCGACAGTGTATAGCCCGCTAGCCGAGGATGGCGGACGGGCACCGCAAACGCCGACCGTCTTCGTGTAATTTAAGTGTCGGCGTCTGCGCGATTATGCCACACTCGGCCGTCGGCAACATCTTATGTTTTGTTATGCCCCTTCATTTCCGCCAAAGTCTGTAATGCCACATTGGAATGCGCAAAAGCACCGCCGGCACGCATTTCGGCGGCCACCCAAATGGCCTCCATAATCTGCTCGTCGCTTGCGCCCGCACGAGCCGCGCCTTTGGTGTGTGCCTTAATGCAATAGCTGCACTGAGTGGTGTGTGCCACGGCCACCGCAATCAGCTGCTTGGTCTTGGCATCCAGAGCACCTTCTGCAAACACTGTTTTGCTGAAATTCAAAAACGCCTCTTCAGCAGCTGGTGCCAACTCCTTGCGACGCTTTGCCAGCTCGCGTGTCGGCTTGGGTAACATGGAATCGCTCATGATGATCTCCAAACTGAAAACAGAATGCATTCATCATAGGTTTCAGCCTGCCTTATTAACAGGGAGAAAATCTGTGGGTATCAAATGACCTTGGAATAACGCAGTCGCTCGCCATTGGAGCTATCGCTAAGATAAGCGTCAAACACCATGCAAATGTTGCGAATCAGCAGGCGGCCTTTGGGGGTTACGGCCAACCAATGATCATCGAGCGTTAGCAGTCCATCATTTTGCAGCTGGTTCAAGGGGGCAAACAAATCGACAAAATACCGTTGGAAAGCTACGCGCCAATCCTGCCACAAGGCATCCAGCGACAAGCAGAAATGACACATCAGGCTGTGAATAATATGACGCCGCAGCAGGTCATCCTGATTTAACTCCAAGCCACGCATAATGGGCAGCTGCTGCTTGTCGAGCAAGTCATAATAACTGTCCAGATCGCGAACATTCTGGCTATAAGTCGGGCCGATTTTGCCAATAGCAGAAATGCCCATGGCCACCAAATCACAACCGGCGTGGGTAGAGTAGCCCTGGAAATTCCGTTGCAACTGGCCATGCCGCTGGGCGATAGCTAGCTCATCATCCGCCTTGGCAAAATGATCCATGCCGATAAAAACATAACCGGCAGCCAGCAACTTATTAATAGCGCACTGCAAAATTTGCAACTTGGTTTCCGGTGAGGGCAAATCGGCCTCTTTAATCATGCGCTGTGGTTTAAACAGTGCAGGCATATGGGCGTAGTTGTAGACAGACAAGCGGTCCGGGTCGATTTCCAGCACTTGATCCAGCGTGTGTGAAAAACTGTCCACCGTCTGATGGGACAGCCCGTAAATCAAATCCATATTGACCGATAAGGTGCCATGGCGTCGTGCCGTTTCGATTACATGGCTGGTTTGCTCGACCGACTGCTTGCGGTTTACTGCTTTTTGTACCTTGGGGTTAAAATCCTGTACGCCCACGCTAATGCGGTTAAATCCCAGCATACCTAGGGTTAATAGCTGTTCGTCTTCTACTCGACGCGGGTCGATTTCAATACTGATTTCGGCATCTTCCGAGACATTAAAATACTCCCGAGTGGCATGCATTAAGCGCCGCATTTGCTCCACCGGTAAAAACGTCGGTGTGCCACCACCCCAATGAATCTGCCGTACCTCATGATCATCACCAAACAGCGCCCGCTGCATGGCAATTTCTTTTAGCAAATAATCGACATAGATAGTCGACTGCCCCCGATCGTTGGTAATGACCTTGTTGCAGCCGCAAAACCAGCAAAGCGTATTGCAAAACGGCAAATGGAAATACAACGATAACGCCTTGGATCGTCCCTCTTTGCCGTGCAATTGGGCATGCCGACGATAATCGGTGATAGTAAAGCTTTCATGAAAATGGTTGGCGCTAGGGTAAGACGTATAGCGTGGACCCGTGCGGTTCATGCGCTGAATAATATCCAGATCAACATCCAGCTCCAGTGCGCCCGGTTTGATGGATAGCGGCTGATTCATGACAAACCTCAAAATGGTAGGTGCAGAATAAACTGTAGCGACCTGGTGAGGTTCGGGTATTGATATGGCTCAAAAGAAATGGTCAGAAAGAGAGGCGGATTTCTTCGTTGAAGTAACGTATGGAAGGAATGGATAAATTAAGATAAAGGAGATGGTGCCGGGGTCGGACTCGAAGTTATTTATAAGTACTTGATAGTAAA
>CAYVZZ010000081.1:0-10212 GCA_964456185.1 uncultured Alcanivoracaceae bacterium | reverse complement strand
GACGTGAAAGACATTCTGTTGCTCGACGTAACACCGTTGACCCTGGGTATCGAACCCATGGGCGGCGTGATGACGCCGATCATCGAGAAGAACACCACTATCCCGACTAATGCGAGCCAGGTGTTCTCAACTGCCGAAGACAACCAGTCGGCAGTAACCGTGCATGTACTGCAAGGTGAGCGCAAACAAGCGGCGCAAAACAAGTCGCTGGGTCAGTTCAACCTAGAAGGCATCCCGGCCGCACCGCGTGGCATGCCGCAAATCGAGGTGACTTTCGACATCGACGCCAACGGCATCTTGCACGTATCGGCGAAAGATAAGGCGACCAACAAAGAGCAATCCATCCAGATTAAAGCCTCTTCCGGCTTGTCGGATGAAGAAATTGATCAAATGGTACAAGACGCCGAGGCCAACGCTGAAGAGGACAAGAAGTTCGAAGAGTTGGTCACTGCGCGTAACCAAGGCGATCAGCTGGTGCACGCTACCAAGAAGACCTTGGAAGAGGCCGGCGACAAAGCTAGCGACGACGAGAAGAAAGCCATTGCCGAAGCCAGCCAGGCGCTTGAAGAAGCCCTGAAAGGCAACGACAAGGACGACATCGAAGCGAAGACCAAAGCCTTGAGCGAAGCCTCTGCCTCCTTGGCGCAGCGTCTCTACGCCGAAGCCGCTCAACAGCAGGGCGGTGCCGACGGCCAGCAAGCCGGCGGCGAGCAGGCGGCAAAAGATGCGGCCGACGACGTGGTAGATGCCGACTTCGAAGAAGTCGACGACGACAAGAAGTAAGCTTGTAGCGCCCGCTTGGCGGGCGCTCAGGCTGTGTTGGACAAAAGCACAGCGCCGGCCGGGGACTAACCGGTCGGCGTTTGTCATGGGAAACAACAATGGCGAAACGCGATTATTACGAAGTACTCGGTGTCGGCAAAGACATCAACAAGCGTGACCTGAAAAAGGCCTACCGTCGCTTGGCCATGAAATATCACCCAGATCGCAACCCGGATGACAAGGAAGCCGAGGTCAAATTCAAAGAGGCCAAAGAAGCTTACGAAGTTTTGTCGGACGATCAAAAGCGCGCGGCCTACGACCGTTTCGGACACGATGGCGTCAATGGTCAGCCGGGCGGTTTCGGTGGCGGTGCCGGTGGCGCCGGTTTTGGCGACATTTTTGGTGATATCTTCGGTGACATCTTTGGTGGCGGAGGCGGCGGTCGCCGTGGTCCGCAACGTGGTGCGGATCTGCGTTACACCATGGAATTATCACTGGAAGAAGCAGTGCACGGCACCGAGCAGAAGATCCGCATTCCCAATTGGGAAGCCTGCGATAAATGTGGTGGCAGCGGTGCCAAGAAAGGCAGTCAGCCGCAAACTTGTGGCACCTGTCATGGTGTTGGCCAAGTGCGCATGCAGCAGGGCTTTTTTGCCGTACAACAAACCTGTCCGTCATGTCGTGGCGCAGGCACGGTGATTAGTGATCCATGCGACAAGTGCAGTGGTCAGGGGCGTGTGAAAACCACCAAGACGCTCAATGTGAAGATTCCAGCCGGTGTCGATACAGGTGATCGCATCCGCTTAAGCGGCGAGGGCGAAGCCGGCCCCAACGGCGCGCCAGCCGGTGACCTGTACGTGCAAGTACAGGTGCGTGAGCATGAGATTTTTACGCGTGATGGTAGCAACCTGTATTGCGAAGTGCCTGTTAGCTTTGTGGACGCTGCCTTGGGTGGCACGCTGGAAGTGCCGACACTGGATGGCAAAGTCCGCTTAAAAGTTCCGCCGGAAACGCAATCCGGCAAACTGTTCCGGTTACGCGGTAAAGGCGTGACCTCGGTGCGCGGTGGTGCCACCGGCGACTTGCTATGCCGTGTGGTCGTTGAAACGCCAGTGAAACTCACCGGTGAACAGAAAGACTTACTGAAGCAACTGCAAAGCTCGCTCGATAAGGGCGGCAAGCGGCACAACCCACGCAAGAGCAGTTGGTTTGAAGGGGTGAAGCGTTTCTTTGACGTTTGACAAGATTTCTTGTTGACAGAAACGGTCGAAAACGGCATAGTTGCCGCCCTTGATACCAGCTGCAAAGCTGACTTTATCCGGATAATCCGGTTTGAACGCAACGAATAGACAGGAGCAAGACTTTGGCTAACTCAGCGCAGGCGCGTAAACGCGCTCGTCAGGCAGAAGGCCGCCGGAAGCACAATGCTGCCATGCGTGCCACGGTGCGCACTTACCTTAAGAAAGTAAATGCGGCAATTGCCTCAGGTGACCAGAAGTCTGCCCAGGAAGCTTATCAAATTGCAGTTTCCGTACTCGATAAGGCAACTCGCAAAGGTAAGTACCACCGCAACAAAGCGGCACGCTACAAGAGCCGTTTGAACACGCGCATTAAGGCCATGAGTGCCTAAAACGCGTTTTCGCGGTAATCTCAAACCCCGCCACGGCGGGGTTTTTGTTTTTAGGGACTTGTGTCATCACAATTGGCACGCTAGCCTCAGCAGCAACTTACTCTGATAGGCGTTACCTGCCTCCATGACCGATACCTCACATCAGGCCGATACACCCAATAAAGCACGCTCGCGCAAGGGCGGGCTTTTGGCGTCGACTGCAGTCGTCAGCGTCATGACCATGCTGTCGCGGGTGTTGGGCCTGTTGCGTGACATGGTGTTTGCCAACATCCTTGGCGTATCGGCCGGCACCGATGCCTTCTTTGTGGCTTTTCGTATTCCCAACTTTCTGCGCCGCTTGTTTGCCGAAGGCGCGTTTAATCAGGCCTTTGTGCCGGTGTTGGGGGAATACAAAACCAAAGGACCTTTTGCTGCCACCAAAGAGCTTATCGATCGAGTGGCAGGCACGCTCAGCGGTATTTTGGTGTGGGTGACCTTGGCTTGCGTGTTGGGTGCGCCGGTGTTGATCACCGTTTTTGCACCGGGGTTTACCGACAACCCGGCACAGCGTGATCTCGCCATCGAGATGCTGCGCCTTACTTTTCCTTATATTTTCTTTATTTCCATGACGGCCTATGCGGGCGGCATTCTCAATACGTGGAACCGTTTCGCGGTGCCTGCCTTTACGCCGGTGTTGCTGAACATTTGTTTGATTGCGGCGGCGCTTTTCCTCACGCCTTTTTTTGCTGACCCTCGCATGGCGGTGGCGCTAGCCTGGGGCGTGTTATTGGCCGGTATGGTGCAACTATTGTTTCAGCTGCCGTTTTTGTGGCGCTTGGGATTGCTACCAAAACCGCGTTTTTTCTGGCGTGATCCAGGCGTTCAGAAAATTCTCAAACTCATGCTGCCGGCATTGTTTGGTGTCTCCGTAAGCCAGATTAACCTGCTACTCGATACCATTCTCGCCTCTATGCTAAAAACCGGCAGTGTGACTTGGTTGTACTATTCCGATCGCTTGAATGGCTTGCCGCTGGGCGTTTTTGCGGTAGCCATCGGCACGGTTATCCTGCCCAGCTTGTCGAAGAAACATGCCGATAAATCGCCCAAGGCTTTTTCTCATACGCTCGATTGGGCGATTAAGCTGGTGCTGTTGATTGGCTGGCCAGCCGCTATAGCCGTGGCGGTGATTAGTGTGCCCTTGTTGTCGACCTTGTTTCAATATGGCGAGTTTTCCCATCATGATGTGATGATGACCTCGCTGTCGCTGCGCGCCTATAGCGTGGGGCTGTTGGCTTTCATGCTAATCAAAGTGCTGGCACCGGGCTTTTTTGCCCGCCAAGACACTAAAACTCCTGTCAAAATTGGCGTAGTGACATTGGTGTTAAACATGATTCTAATGCTGGCGCTGGTGTTCCCTCTGGCACATGCCGGACTGGCCCTGGCTACGGCGCTGGCGGCATGGGGTAATGCCGGCCTGTTGTATTGGTATTTGCGGCGCGATGGAGTGTACCGGCCGCAACCGGGTTGGTGGTTGTATCTCGGGCGTTTATTGCTGGCGGGCGGCACCATGGCGGCATTGTTGTGGTGGCTGTCTGCCGCGCCTGCCCAGTGGCAAGAGTGGGCAGCCTTAACCCGCGTTTGGCATCTGTCGGTGTTAATCGTGGCGGGCATTGCCAGCTACTTTGGTGTGCTCTTCTTGACCGGATTGCGCCCTCGGCATCTTAAACATTAACGATTCTGGGGCTTGAGGTTTGGTGCTGGCGGCGATTCTTCCCTATAATCGGCGCACCTCCGGAGCAGATAATGACAGGTCCTCAATGGAGCTGATTCGCGGTTCCCATAACCTGCGCGAGCGACATCGCGGGTGTGCGGTGACCATCGGTAATTTTGATGGCGTACACAAAGGCCACCAGGCGATTCTGGCGCGCTTGGTTGCGCGTGCGCGCGAGTTGGGCGTGAAATCGACCGTGATGATTTTCGAGCCGCAGCCGGTAGAATTTTTTGCGCCGGATAAAGCGCCTGCCCGTATCACGCCGTTACGCGATAAGGTGCGCGCCTTGGCGGCTTGTGGTATCGACCAGATATTGTGTCTGCCGTTTAACAAAGCATTGTCATCTTTGTCCGCCGATGATTTTATTCGCACTCTGTTGGTGGACGGGCTGGATACGCAATATCTGGTGGTGGGCGATGATTTTCGCTTTGGCCGCGGGCGCGAGGGCGATATCCATCTGCTGCGACAGGCAGGTCAGATGCATAATTTTGCAGTGGTTGATACGCCAACCGTAGAAGCCCAGGGTGAACGTATTTCCAGCACGCGTATTCGTGCTGCGCTGAAAGACAATCGATTGAAGGATGCCGCCGAATTACTGGGGCATCGCTATTGCATCAATGGCCGGGTGCGCTATGGTGACCAGCTTGGTCGTACCATTGGCTGCCCGACGATCAACCAGGCACTGGATGCAAAGCGCGCAGCAGTGGCTGGTGTGTACGTCGTGCAGGTAAGCGGCGGTGGTTTGTCGTGTTGGCCGGGAGTGGCTAGCTGTGGCACACGTCCTACCGTGAACGGCCAGGATAACCGCTTGGAAACCTATTTGCTGGATTACGACGGCAACCTTTATGGCCAATATTTGACGGTGGAGTTTCTGCAATTTTTGCGGCCGGAAGAAAAGTTCGACGACCTTGAGACCATGAAAGCGGCCATCGATGACGACATCGCCGCCGCACGACAGTTTTTTGAATCAACAAGCTAACGGGATGACCCATGACGGATTATAAATCCACGCTAAATCTGCCCAAGACCGAATTTTCCATGCGGGCAGGCCTTGCGAAAAGCGAGCCGAAGCGCTTGGCGAAATGGCAAGAAATGGGACTGTATCAGCGCATTCGCGACGCCCGCCAAGGCTGCGAAAAGTTTGTGCTGCACGATGGCCCTCCTTATGCCAATGGTGACATTCACATTGGTCATGCCGTCAACAAGATTTTGAAAGACATCATCATCAAATCGCATACGCTTGATGGTATGGATGCGCCCTATGTGCCGGGCTGGGATTGTCATGGCCTGCCCATTGAGCTGAAAGTCGAAAAGAAGGTTGGCAAAGTCGGTCGCAAGGTTGATGCCCGCACCTTCCGCAATAAATGCCGCGAGTATGCCGCCAAACAAGTGGATGGCCAACGTGAAGACTTTAAGCGTTTGGGCGTGTTGGGTGAGTGGGACAACCCCTACCTGACGATGAATTTTGAAACCGAGGCCGACATCATTCGCGCCTTGGGCAAAATCATTGAAAATGGCCACCTGGAGAAAGGCTTCAAGCCGGTTCACTGGTGTCTGGATTGTGGCTCGGCCTTGGCCGAGGCCGAAGTGGAATATCACGACCACACTTCGCCTGCTATTGACGTACCTTTCCGCGTGGTCGATGTGGCGGCCTTTAATCAAGCCACTGGCTGGCAGGCGGAACGTCCAGATTTGGTTATCTGGACCACAACCCCTTGGACATTGCCGGCCAACCAGGCGGTGACGCTCAAGCCGGACTTTGACTATGTGCTGGTGACTGCCGAGCAGGATGGCAAACAGTGGGAACTGGTGCTGGCCGAAGGGCTGGTGGAAAGCGTGGTAGAGCGCACCGGCCTGACGAACGTCTCGCAAAGCCAGCCGGTGAAAGGCGAGGTGCTGGAAAATCTGCTGCTACAGCATCCTTTCCTCGAGCGTCAGGTGCCGGTTATCTTGGGCGACCATGTCACCCTGGAAGCCGGTACCGGTTGTGTACACACCGCCCCCGGCCATGGTGCCGACGACTTTGTGGTGGGCAAGCGTTATGGCCTGGATGTGGACAGCCCCGTGCTGGATAACGGCTGCTTCCGCGAGGACTTGCCGGTTGTTGGCGGTCAACACGTGCGTAAAGCCAATCCATTAGTGCTGGATGCCTTAACCGACGGCGACCGTTTGCTGTTCAAAGCCGATATTGAGCACAGCTATCCGTTCTGTTGGCGTCACAAAAAGCCGATTATCTTCCGTGCCACCGCACAGTGGTTTGTGTCCATGAGCCGTAATGGTTTGTTGGATCAAGCCAAAGCGTCAGTCGAGAAAGTGGAATGGCTGCCCGAGTGGGGTCGTGCGCGCATCGATGGCATGCTGGAAAGCCGTCCCGACTGGTGTATCTCGCGTCAGCGTACCTGGGGTGTACCCATGGCGTTGTTTATTCATCGCGACACCGCCGAGCTGCACCCGCGTACCGCCGAGTTAATTGAAGAGGTCGCGCAGCGCGTCGAAAAAGAGGGCATCGATGCCTGGTTCGAGCTGGACGCCGAAGAGCTAATCGGTGAAGACGCCAAGGACTATCGTAAAGTCACCGACACGCTGGACGTTTGGTTTGATTCCGGTACCACGCACTTTTCCGTGCTGGACCGCCGCGACAACTTACGCACACCGGCCGATTTGTATTTGGAAGGCTCAGATCAGCATCGTGGCTGGTTCCAGTCCTCCTTGCTCACCAGCTTGGCGATTCGCAATGCAGCGCCCTATAAAACCGTCTTGACCCACGGCTTCACCGTGGACGAGAAGGGACGCAAGATGTCCAAATCGGTGGGCAATGTGATTGCGCCCCAAGAGGTAATCGGCCAATTGGGCGCCGATATCTTGCGTCTTTGGGTGGCGTCTACCGATTACCGTGGCGAGATGAGCGTCTCCGAGAAAATTATCAATCAGACCGCCGATAGCTACCGCCGTATGCGTAACACGGCGCGCTTCCTTTTGGCTAACCTGGATGGTTTTGATCCGGCAAAAGATTTGGTCGCACCGACTGACATGCTGGCACTGGATGCCTGGATTGTTGACGCGGCCAAGCGCCTGCAAGATGGACTGGTTGAACTCTATAAGGGCTACCACTTCCATCAGGTTTGTCAGAAATTGCTGTATTTCTGCATCATGGATTTGGGCGGCTTTTATTTGGATATCATCAAAGACCGCCAATACACCACGCAGGAAAACTCCTTGGCACGGCGCTCTTGCCAGACGGCTCTGTATCATCTGGCGCAGGCCTTCTCGCGTTGGTTGGCTCCGGTGATGCCGTTTACCGCTGAGGAAATTTACCAACATTTGCCGGGCGACAAGGCCGACTCGATTCTTCTAACAGAATGGTACGATGGCCTCACCCGCTTGCCTGCCGATGCGGCACTGGGACGTGATTTTTGGGATCAGGCGCAAGTCATTAAACAGGCAGTCAACAAGGGCATCGAAGAAGCCCGTAATCGTAAAGTGGTTAAAGGCAACTTGGGCGCCAAGGCGACCTTATTTGTCGACGGCAAGATTCGCCAGCTGTTAGAGAAGCTGGGTGACGAGCTACGCTTCGTTACCATCACCTCCGATGTCAGCTTGCAGCCCTTCGATAACGCACCCGCCGAGCTGGAAGCCTCCTTGCCCGGCTTGAAAGTGCTCATTGAAGCGGCAGACGCAGAGAAGTGTGTGCGCTGCTGGCATCATCGGGACAGCGTGGGCAAAAATGAAGCACACCCCGAATTGTGTGGGCGCTGCGTGACTAATATCGACGGTGAAGGGGAGGTACGTCGCTTTGCATAACAATCGCAGTGGCGCGGCGAGCGCTTGGTATCCGCATCACCTTATTTGGTTGTTGCTGACGGCGGCCGTTATTGTGCTGGATCAGTTAACTAAATGGTGGGCCGTAGCTTTGCTGGAGCCGTATCATCCTGAAAAGGTGATATCGGTTTTCAATTTCACCTTGGCCTATAACTATGGCGCGGCGTTTAGTTTTCTGGCTGGTGCGGGCGGTTGGCAGCGGTGGTTTTTCACCGCCTTGGCTATCGTCGCCAGTGTCGTCATCTTGATTTGGATGGCGCGCTTAAAGCCGCATGAAAAGTGGCAGGCCGTTGCCTTGTCACTGGTGCTGGGCGGTGCCATTGGTAATGTGATTGACCGTGTCCGACTGGGTTATGTAGTGGATTTCCTGGACTTCCACTGGGGCGCTTCGCATTTTCCTGCCTTTAATTTGGCGGACAGTGCCATCACACTGGGCGCCATCCTAATCGCCATAGAATTGTTATTTGCGAGTAAACATCATGAGCAATGAGCCGTTAGTCGTTGGCCCCAACCGAAAAATCACCCTGACATTCAGCTTGTTTTTGGCGAATGATGGCCGCTTGATTGATGCCATCGAAGAGCCCGCCACCTTTGTGTGGGGCGACGAATCGCTCTTGCCGGGTTTTCAAAAAGCCTTGGCTGGCAGCAAAAAAGGCGACAAAAGTAGCGCTATGATTCCAGCGCGTGAAGGCTTTGGTGAACGCAGCGAAGACAACGTGCAGTACTTCAAACCGGATGTCATCGACAAGATGGGCATTCAGCCGGAAGAGGGGATGATGATTTCCTTCACCGACGACCATCGCAGCAACAAAGGCGAGGCCGACGTCACCGGCATTGTCATTGCTGTATCGGACGACTGGGTGACGGTGGATTTTAATCATCCCTTGGCCGGTCGCGACTTGATGATTCAATTTGAAATTCACGATGTGCAGGTTAAACCACAAGACCTGGGCATCTCGGTGGTGAACTATCTGGATGATGCGGACGACGACACATCCAGCGCCAGCCAGTAACAGGAGTAAACCATGAAAATCGGAATTATTGGTGCCGCAGGCCGCATGGGGCGCATGTTGATGCAGGCCACATTGGCCAACCCGGCAACCGAGCTTGCCGCCGCTGTCGATGCCCCAGGCTCCAGCTTGATTGGTGCCGATGCAGGTGAATTGGCCGGTGAAGGCAAACTTGGCATAGAAGTGGTTGATGCCCTGGACAAGGTGATTAACCAAGCTGATGCCTTTATTGATTTTTCTGCACCTGCCGCCAGTGTGGCCAATGCCAAGCTGTGTGCGGCGAATCAGGTGAAGCTGGTTATTGGCACCACGGGGTTGGACGATGAGCAGCAACAATCCGTGCGTGATGCCGCCGCCAAGACGGCCATTTGTTATGCGCCTAACTATTCCGTCGGCGTTAATCTTTGCTTTAAGCTGCTGGAAATGGCGGCTTCGGTTATGGGCGAAGAGGCTGATGTGGAAGTTATCGAAGCACACCATCGTCACAAGGTCGATGCGCCTTCGGGTACAGCACTGCGCTTGGGCGAAGTGGTCGCGCAAACACTGGGGCGTGATCTAAAAGACTGCGCTATCTATGGCCGCGAAGGTCACACGGGCGAGCGTAAAGGTGACACCATCGGCTTCTCAACCATTCGTGGTGGCGATATTGTTGGCGACCACACGGTGCTCTTTGCTGCCGAGGGCGAGCGCGTGGAAATCACCCACAAAGCATCCAGTCGTATGGCATTCGCCAATGGCGCCGTACGCGCAGCAGTTTGGTTAGGCAACCATCAAAATGGTCTGTTTGATATGCAGGATGTGTTGGGACTGTCAGGTGAAAGCAAAGGGTGGGGTAAGTCTTAAATTACAACACTTTCATCATCAACCAAGCGTCTTCGCGCCCCTCCGGGGTGCGATAATAATGACGCCGGTCGGCGTAATGCTCAAACCCCAACGATAGGTATAACGCCTGCGCCTTGTGATTACTGGCGCGGGTTTCCAAATACAAGAAGTGACTGCCTTTTTTAACCATCTCGGCGATGGCGTGATCGAGCAACGCCCGCGCCAATCCCCGCCGCTGATAGGCGGGAGCCACGGCAATGTTCATCAGGTGAGCTTCATCCAACACAAATGAAAGTATCTGGAACGCGACGATTTGATCGCGATGGCGCACCACTTGGCATTGATAACCGCTCTTTAAGCAGCTAGCAAACAAGCGTTTGTTCCAAGGCGTTTGCTGGGTGGCCTTTTCGATGTCAGCT
>CAYVZZ010000080.1:0-10217 GCA_964456185.1 uncultured Alcanivoracaceae bacterium | reverse complement strand
TTGTGGATTTATATCTCTTGGATGATTGTGCTTTTGGGGGCAGAATTTGTGCGTGCTTCCGTGGTATTCCGTGAAACACGGCAGCATGTACCGCGTCTATTGGCACTGCTGCGCATTCTGGATGCGTTGTGGAAGCGTCAACAAGCCGGCCAGCTGCTCAAGCCGTCCGAGATACGTCAAACGCTTTTTGAGGCGGGCATTGATCGCTGGGATATCTTCCGTAATCTCCTGCTGGAGCTAAACCTGATGCAGCGTACAGAGGTAGGCGGTTATGTGCTCACGCAGGATCTCTCTCACCTGACACTATTTCAGCTCATTGACAGGCTACCGTGGTCTGCTGCGGATCAACTACAGGTTGGCGGTAAAATAAAATCCCAGGTGGCTTGGGAGTCGCAACTGAAACAACGTTGTGAGACAGCCAGATCAGGGTTGCAGCAATCGTTGGATGTGCCGCTTAACCAGCTATTTACCGCGGATGAGGCCTAACTGCCAAGCTTGGCTACCCGGTCATCAACGCCAAATTGGTCTTGGTATCGGGGTAGAAGCTCCTTCACCTTTTTGACGTAACGTATTGTTTCGTCGAAAGGTGGAATACCGTTATAGCGGATCACATTGCCTGCACCGGCGTTATAACCAGCCAATACCTTGTTTAATGAATCGAATCGGTTTTGCAGCCAGCTTAATAGCTGGGCACCGCCGCGAATATTTTGTTGAACGTCAAATGGGTCGACGACATTCAAAGAGGCAGCAGTGGCTGGCATTAGCTGCATTAAGCCCTCGGCGCCAGCACTAGAAACCGCAAAGCGCTCGAAATGTGACTCAGCGTGCATCACCGCCTTGATCAATGCCGGACTAACGGAATACTGTCGCGCTGCACTGAGGATCAAGGAATCATAGCGGTTGCGTTCATAGGCAGTTAGCGGGCTGCTGTCAAAAGTCCAGCCGTATTGGCGTACGCTAACTAAATGATAGTGTTGAGGAGCGATGTCCTTATCAGTAAACAACACATGACCACTGGCGTCACGATATTGGTAAACGCGATCTGCCTGTGCCATAGGAGATAGCGCTATACCAACCAACAATGTAATAAACGGCCATTTCATGAGGTTACATTTCGAACTTAGGGTTCTTTATGATGTCGTTCTCGGCGTTGTTAGTCAATCATTCATAGTGTGGCTTGAGTCATAATTGGTTTCAGTGCAGAGTATCGGCATATTTTAGATGTGTTTCATGATGAGACGAATTGAACAGGATATGTCATGGCTGAAACGTTTGATTTGATTGTGATTGGGGCTGGTTCAGGGGGCGTACGCGCGTCGCGCTGGGCCGCCCAGCTTGGCGCTAAAGTCGCCATTGTAGAAGAACGGTTTTTAGGTGGCACCTGTGTCAATGTGGGGTGTGTGCCGAAAAAGATGTTTTCTCACGCAGCGGATATCAACCAGTCGGCTCCTTTGGCGGCCAATTACGGTATTCGCATCCGGCCAGAACTCGACTGGATCACGCTTCGAGACAACAAAACAAAAGAGATCGAACGACTCAACGGCATTTATGAACGGCTGCTTGAGAATGCCGGTGTGCAGCTCATACAAGGACATGGGCGTGTTGTTGCTCAAGGTGAAGTCGAAGTCAGCGGTGTACGCTATCAAGCCAAGCACATTCTTATCGCCACCGGCGGTAAACCTTTCCGTCCGGCCATCCCTGGAGCCGAACGAGCGGCCATTTCCGATGACTTGTTTTACCTTGATGCATTGCCGCACAAAGCCGTCGTAGTGGGCGGTGGTTACATCGCCTGCGAGTTTGCTTCCATCTTGCATGGGTTGGGTGTCGACGTGACCTTGAGCTACCGTCGCGAGCTGTTCTTAAGGGGCTTTGATCACAGCATACGCGAGTTTGTTGCCGAGCAAATGCAGTCGGCCGGTATCAACTTGCGATTTAATACCAATGTGCACGCTATTCATGCCGATCATGTCATATTGGATGATGACGAGCGATTGGATGCCGATAAAGTTTTCTTTGCCACCGGACGTCATGCCAATCTGGACGATCTTTTTACAGCTGACGTGCAACCCGAGCTAACATCCAATGGGCTCATAAAAGTTGATGCTGCTTTCGCCACCAGCCAACCCGGGCTTTATGCTTTGGGCGATGTCGTAGGACGCATGCCACTTACTCCTGTGGCGTTGGAAGAGGGGATGTGGCTAGCTGAAAAGCTGTTTGGTGAGCCGCCTGCCAAACCGATGGATTATGACAATATCCCCACTTCAGTTTTCAGCCATCCCAACATTGCTACGGTTGGTTTATCTCAAGAAGAGGCGTTAGAAAAATACGGTAAGTTGCGGATTTACCAGAGTAATTTCCGTCCGCTGCGCTATACCTTGGGTGATTTAAACCACCGCACATTGATGAAAATCATCGTTGACGATGCCAGCGACAAGGTGCTGGGGCTACACATGGCAGGAGACGATGCAGCTGAAATCATGCAAGGGCTGGCGGTTGCTGTAAAAATGGGTGCCACCAAGGCCGATTTGGACGCTACCATTGGCATTCATCCCACGTCTGCCGAGGAATGGGTGACCATGCGCAGCGGTGAGGTGGTCGAAAAGTAAGGCGACAAACTGCGTTTGAGCGATTCTGTCATTGGCGGTGATTTCCGCTTGTGGCTTAGTAGACAACGATCATTCACCACAAGAGGTTGTCATGGCAGGACCGCTCACATCGCTAAAAGTACTCGATTTTTCTACCTTATTACCCGGGCCTTTTGGCACCATGATATTGGCCGATCTCGGTGCCGACGTACTGCGCATTGAATCGCCAACGCGGCCGGATATGGTGCGTATCGTCCCGCCCATGGTTAATGGCGTTTCCGCCGCACATGCGTATCTTAACCGCTCTAAACGATCGCTGGCGATCAATCTGAAAAAACCGGAAGGCATCGAACTGGTCAAAAAACTCGTTGCCGAATATGACATTGTGGTCGAGCAGTTTCGTCCCGGTGTGATGGATCGCTTAGGCATTGGCTATGATGCATTAAAAGCTATCAACCCCTCTCTGATTTACTGTTCAATTACCGGCTACGGCCAAACGGGTCCCTATAAAAACCGCGCGGGGCACGACATGAATTACCTCAGTGTCGCCGGGGTAATGAGCTATAACGGCCGCCGTGACAGTGGTCCAGTGCCCATGCCTGTGCAAGTCGCCGATATTGCCGGTGGCTCACATCATGCTGTTATGGGGATTCTGGCGGCCACGATTCACCGCATGAATACAGGTGAAGGCCAGCGTATCGATATTTCCATGACAGATGCCGCCTTTAGTTTACATGCACTGACGGCACCTGGTGCCCTGGCCGGAGAAGAGGAGCCTGAGCGCGAGCGTACCCAGCTCAATGGCGGTTCCTTTTATGATTGCTATGAAACGGCTGATGGACGCTATTTATCTGTTGGTGGGCTGGAGCCGCAGTTTGGCATTGCCTTTTGTCAGGCCATCGGCAAGCCTCAGTTAGCGACCCAGCTGTTAATCACCGAGCCCAAGCAGTTGGCCGAGGTTAAAGGCGAGATTGCTGCAGCGATTAAAGCCAAGCCTCTAGCTGAGTGGCAGGCTATCTTCGAGAACATCGATGCCTGTGTGGAGCCTGTGTTGCGTTTTAACGAAGCCTGCGAGCATCCGCAAATCAAAGCACGGGATATGCTGGTGCAGGTGCCGTCGCTAGAAGGCGAGGCACAAACCCAAATTGCTTCTCCCTTCAAGATGTCGGCCACTCAGCCGGCGTATCGTTATGCGGGTGCCAGTTTGGGGCGTCACAGCCGTGATGTGCTGCAAGAGATAGGTCTGGATGAGTCTGAGATTGACGCGCTACGCGAGGATAAAGTCGTTCAGTAGAAAAAGCCCGCCATTCCCATCCACAATCGGTACACTAAGAGCATAAGGTTGTGGATGGGATGTATGGTGCGTCTGTGGCTATTGTTGTTGGTGACTTGGGGTCTCGCCTCTGGAGCATTCGCTGATGCCGAGTCGATGGTTGATCCCTGCAATGCCGCCGCTCGTCAGGGTAAATACACCTGGGTAGACAAGACACACCTACAGATCTCGCAATTATTATGTTGGCCCAGTCGCTGGGTTGATCATTTTTTTCACGACCACACGGGTTACCGTTGGCAAGAGGCTGGCACGACAGTGCGCCTCACACAAACAGCCACTTGGCGTGACGATCATCAATCATCTACCCCATTTGATATCCATGCGCGCGCCGAGCTGCCCGGATTAGAGAAGCGCTTCAAACTGTTTTTCGTCAATGATGAAGACGTGTTGGAGGCAGAGCACAAAAAAACATCAAGTCAAAGTGGTGAAACCGATAACCAAACAAAAGGGTTTCGTGCCGCATTACGCCTTGCGTTACGAAAATCGCGGCACTATGGCCTTGATTTCGATGTGGGGCTGAGATCGGGACTGCACGCTTACTCACAGATCCGTTATCAATGGCACAAGCCGGTGTCTATGCGCGGGCGTTTGGCATTCGAACAGACGTTTTATTATCTGGATCCGGAAGGCGGTGCGACCAATAGTCTTTTAGAATACGCTTACGACGTATCGAGCAAAGGGACGATTCGCCTATCGTCCAATGCGCTGTACAGCGAAGAAAATCATGAAGAAGGAAAGGGCTGGGTTATCAGCCAAAATGTCGCCTATTACTATCGAATAGACGATCAATCGGCGATTAAATTTCGATTGGGAACCTACGGCTACACCGAACCGGGATGGGCGATACAAAAATATTATTTCAGCACCCTGTATCGCCGCAACTTCTTCCGTTCATGGCTGTTTTACGAGATAGAGCCATTCTGGGAATGGCCAAAAGACCAAGGATTCGGCACGGTGACCGGGCTATCCTTACGACTTGAGGTCATCCTGGGTTTCGCGGACGATTAAGGCAATTTAGACCCAACCACCACGCGATCGCTTGCCGCGTGATTTAATCCAAGCGCCAAACAGCATGCCGATAATGACGGTACCCAAACCAAAAGCCCAGCCTTGGTAGGTGTTGTCATGCTTGAGAATATTGTTATTGGCTTCCAACTGATCAAGACGAGTTTTTAGTAGGCTGATTCGCTTGTTTAGCTGCTTATTCGTTTCACTAATTTTCAGTGGGTTGGCAGCCACTTGTTTAAGGTGCTTCAAGTTGGATTGATTTTCAGACAGCTTGTTTTGCAGCTTGCTGTTATGGGAGTTAAGCGTTTTCAGCTTCGCTTTAACCTCATCTAGCGCGGCGCTTGTTTGTTGATGATCGGCTTTCAACTTTTTGTAACGTCGCTGCAATGAAGCGAGCTGTACTGCCGCAGTAGGAGAACGAGACAAATATTGGCTGGGAATGTAGCCAGTTTTGCCGTTGTAGCGGATTTTTGCCCAATTTCCTTCAGTACCGAGATAATCGACACGGGTACCGCTACGAATGGCGCTATCGATAATACGATAGTTGCCACCTGCGCCAGAACGCATGGGCACAAGCACTTGGTCATCGATCCAGGCGGTGGAGGCGATGGCCGTAGACGATGCGGCAGCCATGAATAATGCCACCGCGAACAAACTGAACTTACGCATCAATAATCCTTGGCTTTAGGGAAGTGCTTTAATAAAGGGCTTAACGGTAACTTTTTTGTATACGCCGGCTGCAAAGTAGGGGTCGGCATCGGCCCAGGCTTGCGCCGCCGCCAAATCGTCAAATTCGGCAATCACCACCGAGCCGGTAAAACCGGCTTCACCCGGTTCGTTGGAATCCACGGCAGGACAGGGGCCTGCCAAAATCAGACGACCTTGCTTTTGCAACAGCTTGAGGCGCTTAAGGTGATCGGGGCGCGCCTGTTTGCGGCCAGCCAGACTGTCGGGGTTGTCTTCACAATAGAAAGCGTAAAGCATCAGGATTCCTCATCGGCTTTAAGTAAACGTTTGCGGTCTTCTTCGGGCAAGCGTTTGTAGATGTACACAAACACCAGCAAGAAAAACACCACCTGAATGGCACCAAAGCCAAACAGGCTAAAATTGACCCAGAAGGTAGTGCTGAAATTGAAGGCAATATACAGGTTCAGCGCCGCCACAGCGATGAAATAGATCACACAGGTCATGTTGATGCGTTGCCAATCGGCTCGCTCTAAGTGAAGCTCAAACTCCATGCTGCGTTTGGCAAAGGTGTTGATTAAGCGTTCAATGAAATTACGTTCAAAAAAGTGACCGCCAAACAGGATGGCAGCAATCACCAGGCTGGAAATGGTGTGTTTCCATTTAATGAAAACTTCATCGTTAAGCGCCAGTGTCAGACCGCCAAACACCAAGGTGACAAAAAAGATGAGCAGATACAGCGGGTCAAACTTTTTAAATAATAAGCGACCAACAATGACTTGTATGCTGCTGGCAATTAAGATGCCCCAAGTGGCTTGCAACAAGTCTTGCCCGGTCAGGAAATAGACGGCAAAGAAAACGATAATCGGAAAATAATCTACGAGTGCCTTCATGACGACTCCAACAAATTGGTCTGCGCATAGTAAAGCATTCGCTGCGCTGTCCCAAGCCGCAGCTGTGCCTTGTTTTGATTTTCACTGTCACAGCACCGCCTCGGATGGGGTCTTGTCGCCGACCGAAGTGGTTGAGCGCGCAGCAGAGGCAGGAGTCGAATGGCTCGCCTTGACCGACCATGATACCCACGCCGGACTGGATGAGGCCTTTTGCGCCAGCCAGCAACAGGGCATTCAACTGATTCCCGGCGCGGAATGGTCCTTGAAGTGGAATAAGCGTGATTGGCATGTATTGGGGCTAAATGTCGACCCAGCCCATGAGGCGATGACGCAACTGGAAACCTACCAGCAGGCCGCGCGCTTAAAACGAGCGCAGCAAATAGGTAAACGGCTGGATAAAGCCGCTAATTTAATCGGTAGCTACGAGAAAGCCTGTACATTGGCCGACAATCCCGCACCGGCACGTCCCTGGTTTGCCCGCATGCTCTTGGCGGAAGGGCGGGTGCGCAGCATGAATCATGCCTTTAACCGCTTTCTCAAGAAAGGCCAGTCTGCCTTTGTGGCGACGCCTTGGGCAAGTATGGAAGAAGGTATTGCTGCCATTAAGGCAGCTGGCGGTACGGCAGTGTTGGCGCATCCACAGCATTACAAATTGACGCGTACCAAGTTACGGCGGTTGTTGACGGCTTTTTGCGAATTGGGCGGCGAAGGCCTGGAAGTGGTTATGCCCAACCTCACGCCGCATCAAAATCGATTGCTGGCAGAATGCTTACACGATTTCTCATTGGTGGCATCAGGCGGTTCGGACTTTCATAGCCCGGAACAAAAATGGCTAAAGCTGGGCGGCCTACCGGCGATGCCTGCCAAGGCAAGGCCGGTGTGGGACTTGTGGTAAGACGCAACAATTAACGAACCGACTGATAGGTCTCGTGACGCTGCTGGGGCTTTGAAAGCACCCATTGCCATAGCTCGATGTTGCGCGTTCGGAAAGCGCCAACGCAGAGATTAAGGTAATAGCGCCACATGCGATAAAAGCGTTCGTTGTAGCGGTCTTTCAGCTTGTCCCAATGGGCAATGAAATTATCATCCCAGGCTTTTAGTGTGCGCGCATAATCGGGGCCGAAATTGTGTAAGTCTTCGACAATGAAATGACCTTCTACGGCTTGGGCGATTTGTTTAATTGACGGCAACTCACCGTTAGGGAAGATGTACTTTTCTATCCAAGGGTCATGTCCCACTTCACTTTGGTTATTACCAATGCAATGGAGCAGCATCAACCCATCGTCCTTTAATAGGCGTTCCGCCGTTTGTATGTAAGTCGAATAGTTACGACGACCAACATGCTCAAACATACCCACTGACGCAATGCGGTCGAAGCGGCCTTTCAGCTCACGATAATCTTCAAGGATGATGTCTACCGGTAAGCCTTTGCAGCGTTCACGTGCCAGTTCGGCTTGTTCCTTGGACACGGTAATGCCGACCGCCGTTACACCGTAATGCTTGGTGGCATATTCTACCAAGCTGCCCCAACCACAGCCGATATCAAGGAAGCTCATGCCGGGTTCCAGCTCCAGCTTGCGGCAAATTAGGTCAAGTTTGGCGTCTTGCGCCTCATCCAGCGTGTCGGCCTTTTGCCAGTAGGCGCAGCTATAGGCCATGGTGCGACCGAGCATTAGCTCAAACAGGTGATTGTCGAGGTCATAATGCTGTTCGGCGACTTGCCGGGCGCGGCGAATGTTTTGCCGATTACGCAGAAAATAACCCATGGCTTGCATGGTCAGCATAATGCGGTTTTTGGCGATGTCATCGGCACCGGCATGTAAAATGCGGTAGCAAAACTCGTCCAGCGCCTCGCAATCCCACCAGCCGTCCATGTACGACTCGCCCAAGCCGATAGAACGCTCGGCAATAATGCGGGGGATGGTTTCCTCATAGTGAATCTGGATGTCCCAGGGCCGATCGCCACCGATTTGGATATCGGCCTTATCCATGATGTGTTGAATCACTGCATTCATATGACCGGAACCGGTCAATGAAGCGGCATGACTAGGTGATGTGCTCATCAGAGTCTCCTCGTAATGACTACACAGTCAACGCTAACAGTGTTTTACATTTTTTGCAGGTGGTTTTTTTGGGGGTGGTCGCGGACAGGGTCCGCTCCTACACGGGGAAGGTTATTGCACATCCATCCTGTAGGAGCGGACCTTGTCCGCGAAAATACATAAACAATTACACTCTAGCTGTTATACCCCAACAAATGCGGCACAATTTTCTCCAGTTCTTCACGGGGCATGCCTTTACGCTTGGCGTAATCATCCATTTGGTCACGGCCCAACTTGCCCGTACCGAAATAACGCGCTTCCGGATGTGAGAAATACCAGCCGGAAACCGAGGCAGTGGGCACCATGGCAAAAAAGTTTTTCAGCTCAATGCCGGCGTTACCCAGTGGATCGAGCAGTTCCCAAAGCAGCTTTTTCTCACTGTGATCAGGGCAAGCAGGGTAGCCAGGTGCGGGGCGAATGCCCTGATATTTTTCCTTGATCATGTCTTCGTTGCTTAGGGTTTCCTGAGGCACAAAGCCCCAATATTCTTTACGCACCCGCTCATGCATGCGCTCGGCAAAGGCCTCGGCCAGGCGATCGGCCAAGGCTTTCAGCAGAATGCTGGAGTAGTCATCAAAATCGGCGTCGAAACGTGCCAAATGCTCTTCAATGCCGTGGCCCGCAGTAACGGCAAAACCGCCTAGCCAGTCTTCTTTGCCGCTGTCTTTAGGAGCCAGGTAGTCGGTCAGGCAGAAGTTGGGTTTGTTTGCGTTTAGCTTGCGCGGCATTTGCTGGCGCAGGTGGTGCAACATAATCTGCACTTCGCTGCGCGAATCGTCGCTATACAGCTCGATGTCATCGGCCACGCTGTTGGCCGGCCAGAAACCAATAACGGCTTTAGCGGTGAGCCATTTTTCTTTGATGATTTTGTCGAGCATGACTTGAGCATCATCAAACAGTTTACGCGCTTCGTTACCGACTACCTTGTCATCAAAAATACGCGGGTATTTGCCCACCAGTTCCCAAGCTTTAAAGAAGGGTGTCCAGTCAATTCGCTGGGCAATGTCTTCTAGAGGGTAGTCATCAAGTACCTTGATGCCGGTGAAAGAGGGGGCGGGTGGCGTGTAGTTGTCCCAGTCCCATTGATAATGGTTCTCACGGGCTTCTTGAATGGGCTTGAGGTCGCGCACCACTTGTTGTTCACGTCGGCGTACACGCAACTCTTCGTAGGTGTCCTTCATTTCTTTCACATAGCCAGGGCGGTGTTCGTCACTTAGCAGCTTGCCGACAACGCCAACGGCTTTGGATGCATCGGCCACATGCACAACCGGCCCGCTATAGGCGGGGTCGATTTTCACGGCGGTGTGGATGCGACTGGTAGTAGCACCGCCAATCAACAACGGCATGTCCATTTCGCGGCGTTCCAGCTCGTCCGCCACGTTAATCATTTCTTCGAGCGATGGCGTAATCAAACCGGATACGCCGATCATGTCGGCGTTTTCGGCAATGGCTGTGTCGATGATTTTTTCTTTGGGAATCATTACGCCCAAGTCGATGACATCGTAACCATTACATTGCAAGACAACCCCCACAATGTTCTTGCCAATGTCGTGCACGTCGCCTTTAACGGTGGCCATCACGACCTTGCCGTTACTTTCATCAACGATACCGA
>CAYVZZ010000079.1:0-10227 GCA_964456185.1 uncultured Alcanivoracaceae bacterium | reverse complement strand
GGTGGAGTGGGGAGGTTTCTAACCTCCGATGATTGCGCGTCATTTTTACAGTATTATCCTTTTGGCCACTCGGGAACCTCTCCAAAATTCGGCCTCCCTTACTTCGCTCAATTACCGTGCCATTTTGACACCACCCTTGACTTACTTCTGTCAAAAAAGGGGCGTGTATTGTCCAGCTGACCTTCCAAGTTGTCAACCGAAGCGCGACATTTTCTTTTCAGATGGAGCTGGCGAGAGGAGTCGAACCCCCGACCGGCTGATTACAAATCAGCTGCTCTACCAACTGAGCTACACCAGCTTTAATTCAGGACATCTGAAAGGGCGCGATTCTAATGGATTAATAACACTCAGGCAACGCCTTATCGGATTTTTCTTGCCGTTTTTTCGACGATTTGAGGTTAAGCGATTCTTTTTCGCACGATTTGGCTTTTAGCTGCTCATCAATCAGCCTATTGGCACACGGAATGATTCAACATCAGGTCGGCATGATTCGCTTGATAGGCTGCCAGCTTACCCGCCTTACTTTTGTCGACAATCAGCCAATATTCGGTCACCTGCTCAGTGGTATTGCGGACCTTCGCAGGATAGCCTGCCTGCCTTATGTGCTGTTGCAAGCCAATTGCTGATTCATGATGGTGGAAATACCCAAGCGAGATCGCGTTTTCACGTCCGTTATCGTCGGTGATAAAACTATCAATCCCTTTGCTTTGCAATTCTTTTAGCACCGCCAACGCACTGGCCTTGTCAGGATAAGGCGGCAAATATACCCAGCTCAAGCCTGGCTTTTCTACTGTTAGCCGTGTAATAACGGCTTTCGCTGCTATTTTTCCAAGCTCGCGCAGGGCAGCCTGGGCGCCTGACTGCGCATCCCATGGCCCAAGCGCAACACACAAAGCGCGGCTAGCCTGTTTGATTTGATTTGTACCGCCAATTGATGAAGGCGAAGCGGTGGTCACGACATGCAGCGTCATGGCCGCATGCACCCCCGCGGACTGCGTATTTTCAACCGGCACTGTGTCGGCTGGCTGCTGCACATAAAATGCCAGCTTCCAGCCCCCATAGACCAAGTTGACGATCAGTAGCGTATAAAAAACCCAGCGCACGCAGTTACTCCTTAAGAGTGTTTGTTATTTTATCGAACTCGCAGCTCATTCATGACGCGCCGCGATTCGTTCAAGACCATCCAGCACCAAGCCATCTACTTGCCGCACTGTCATTGCCAAGTGCGGTAAAATATAGGCCAAATCACCACCGGTTGCCACGCATGTGCAAGTATCGGTGAGCTGCTGCTGCAACGCAACAACACGCGCACAGATAAAGTCGGCCACCATGCACAAAGCGCCATTACCCACCGCACTGGCTGTATCCCTTCCCAGATCGATACGCTGTAAAGGTACCTCGGCAGGACACACCTCGGCAGTCCCTTGCAGCAAGCTGTCTTTCAACAACCGTAAGCCCGGCACAATATACCCTCCCAAATGGCGGCCATCGGCTGCTACTGCATCTATCGTAATGGCACTGCCGCAATCAATGACAATACTAGCCCCATACCGATGATAGGCCTCGAGCACACACAACCAGCGATCCACTCCCAATCGAGCCGGCTCATCGTAAGCATTGGTAACACCCAGTCCAGCCTTTGTTGATTTATAAAATTGGGGGATTAGCTGCCAGTGTCGCTCAATATCAGACTGCAACTGCTGATTGGCATTTTGCCCAGCAACCGATGCAATATGCACCTGATCAGGTCGAGTTTCGGGAATTTGTTTCAAGATGGCTTGCCAATGATCTTGACGGCTACAGCTGCCTTGCCGCCTTGTTTGGCCATCGACTAGTCGCCACTTACACGCGCTATTGCCAATATCGAGATAAAGGGTTGCTGCCACCCGCCGCTCCAGCTTGTTGATATCCGGTTTACGCCCAGCAGACACCACCTTTGGCCGCCCATTGCGCAAATTGTTCGGCATAGATCGCTTCTAAATACTGGCGCCGAACTTTTAATGTGGGCGTCAATATACCATTTTCTACCGTCCACGACTGGGGTGTGATGATCAGTGCCACAAGCCGTTCATGCGGATCCAACCGCTCATTGAGTACCTCCAGCTGCTCAACCAGCACAGCCTCAAAACGTTTAACCGTCAACTCATCACGCCTTAGCGCCTGGCGATCGGTTTCATTTACATTCAGCAAGGCAACTGGCTGAGACAAGCCTTCTCCCACTACGCAAGCCTGCTCGACGCCTTGCCAAATGGCCAGGCGAGCTTCGATTGGTGCCGGTGCAACATATTTGCCTTTTTGCGTTTTAAACATCTCTTTAAGGCGGCCAGTTAGCTGTAAATAGCCGCCATCATCTATTGTTCCGACATCCCCTGTATGCAGCCAACCATCGCGGGGGAGTGTGTTTTGTGTCAGTTCCTCATTGCGATAGTAGCCCAGCATATTGCCCGGGCTTTTGACCAAGAGTTCGCCTTTTTCGCCCAATTGACACTCTACCCCATCATTAGGCGTGCCGACCCAACCCACTCGCTGACCACCAAATGGGGTGGTATGTGACCAGGCCAAATTTTCCGTCATGCCATAGGCTTCAAGAATCTCCATGCCCAAGTGACCAAACCATTCCATCAACTCACTCGACAAGGTGGCAGCGCCCGACAAGGCAATGCGACATTTGTCCAACCCCATCGTCGCCAACACCCGACGGCGCACAAAATGCTTCAACAACGGCGTACTCAACCAGCGCGAAAGGCGCTGCGGTGCGATCTGCTGTTTTGTATTTTGATAAAACTGCCCCCAGATGCGCGGCACCGCAAAAAAGACAGTGGGTTTGGCGCGCCGCACATCGTCACCAAAGGTATGCAGATTATCGGCAAAGTACACCTCCAACCCCACATACAAAAGACACAACTCGGTGATCGTGCGCTCGGCCACCTGCGCCAATGGCAGGTAGGATATGACCCGGTCTTCCGGCCCCATCTCATAGGTAAAAGCCACCCGATTACCCACCGCCTTTAATGCACCAAAATTGTGCATCACGCCTTTAGGTTCTCCCATCGTGCCCGAGGTATAAATAATAGTGGCCAGCTCTTCATCGCGACGCTCTGCCCACTCATCCAATGGCACCTGTGAGGTCATAATCTTCTGCCACTGGGCGTCCGCTTGCTGTTTTACCTCCAGAGGCGCCAAATCAAAGGCGATGACATGCGTTTCTTCACCCAAACTGCTTTTAATGGCATGCCAATTGTCCAGCTTGCCCACAAAAACCTGACGCACCCCGGCATGTTCAAGAATATGACGCATACTGGACGGTTGCACCTGTGGATACAGCGGCACCGACACATGTCCGGCCATCCAAATGGCCAAATCGGCCATAATCCATTCGGCACAATTTTGAGAAATAAGCGCAATGGGTGACGCCGGCGGCAAATTTAGGCTAACCAGATAGCCCGCCATCTTTTGGATTTGCTCCCCCATCTCTTGCCAGCTGTACTGGCGTACGCCCCCTGCCTCTAATGGCTGCACCATCGCCAGCTTATTGGGCAGATGCAGGATGCGCGACTGAAGCGCCTCTAATGGCGTTCTCAACTCAATATCGTCTATCATTAACGGTGCATTCATTGCCAAACACTCATTCTGATTTTTCTGCCATTTCCCAATGGTCGCGCAAGACCACATAAAGGACAACCAGCTAATTGCTAAAAAGGCGCAATCAAACGCTTTACAGCAGCCACCATCAGCGGCAAGGTGAGCAAAAATCCAATAGTAAGGACATCCCATGGCTGCAGCGCTGGCACAACAACTACTCGACGCACACGTTGCGCACATTCTCGAGCGCTGTAATGAGAAAAATCTGCCGCAAGAAACGGAAAAGCTGATCGATCAAGTGCTCGAACAGACTGGCGGCCTCAAGCTCAGCGCGGTCGTCAGTAAAAAGGACGTCAAAAACACCGCCATTTTCTTTGCCGCCAAAATGGATATCGGACCGGGCATCCCCGAGCTGGTCGCCGGTATTGCTCGCGAACTTCACGGACACAAAGCGCACGACAAGGCGACACTCAATGACCTGGTCAGCGACCGCGACTTCGACGAGCTGCTCGATAAGTACGATGAAATGGAGTTGCTTCGTGAGCGCATTATTCACGAAATTGTCAGTAATCCGGTGTATACCGCGCTGATCAGCGATTTGCTGTACAATGGCATTACCCGCTATATCAACGACAACCCGCTCAGCAACAAACTGCCGGGCGCAAAGTCCATGCTTAAGTTTGGCAAGAGTTTAGCCGACCGTTCGGGTGTCGACTGGCAAAAAGGCGTGCGCGCCTACATCAAGCACAACACACGCGCCGCACTGCGCGAAAGTGAGCGCTTTCTGCTAAACCAGCTATCGGATGAAAAGCTACGCGACAGTGCCCACCAAACTTGGGATCGCATCAAAAACGAACCGGTCAGCCGTTTCCGCGATTACGTCTCGGCAGATGATGTCGAGGAATTCTTTGTGATTGGCTTCGAGTTTTGGCGCAACTTCCGTCAAACCGCTTATTACAGCGATTTGATTTGTGCCGCTATTGATTTCTTCTTTAAGGAATATGGCAAAAAGAGCCTGAATACGCTGCTGAATGATTTGGGCGTGACACGCGACATGATTGTCGCCGAAGCACAGCGTTATGCGCCGCGTGCGGTGAAAGCCCTCAATAAAGAGGGCGTGATTGAGGCGATTGCCAGGGAGCAGCTGCGTGGGTTTTATGAGAGTGAGGTAGTGGCGCAGCTTTTGTCACCACAATAAATAAAACTCAACCCAATGAACGCCTGCGCAAGCACATCACGACTTGCGCATCTTCGCTCTACCAGCATGCCCCCACATTATTTGCCGTTTTAACACCTGATTGATTAATGGATAGTGTGCCGCATTTAGTATCTTGGGCTAGCTGAGTCCCGATAGGTGTTGCCACTATCGTGTATTTTGTTTGAGTCGGCTTACCATTCTTGAAAGTGTAGCTGTAATTACGGCTCGTCTGATTGACACAATCAAAGTCAGGCAGATCACCAAAGCTGTCAATTTTGTTACCGTTGGCATCTTGGTCATATCGCAAATTTGTTGTCTTGAATCGCTCCATGTAGTTGGCCACTTCCATCAAGCATGATTTGGCCGCACCGCGGTTAGTATTGGTGACATACTTGGTATAGGACGGGTAGGCGAATGCTGCGATGATGCCGATAATGACCACCACAATCATTAACTCTATCAGTGAAAAGCCCGCCTCGGTGGAGCCTGTCGCCCCACCTTTTTTATTAGTCAACTGGCCTGTATACATAATAGCCTCTTATTAAGTGTCGTTTTTATAGCCCCAACAGCTCACGCCATGAGGTCAGCTTATAGGTAAGAGCTCCTCGAGGGGCAATAGTCAGATCATCGACATTACCTTGCTTGTCGTTAATGTAGATCTTCTCTTCAATGCCCAGGGCGTTATTTAATGCGGTGTCAGAACCAAGCCCGCCCGCAGCACTATCGCCTATCTTATCTTCCTCATTGACAACACCATCATTGTTCAGATCGAAGAAAGGTTCTTCGGGATTGGTTCCCGTGAAGGGGGCCAATGCCATAATCCAACTAGAACCAGAGGGGTTACACACATCATCGGATTTGGGCGTTATCGATGTTGCTACAAGGTAGCCTCCCAGATATTGAATGGGTTGAACGATACGTTCGCCTTGGTTTATACCACTCGGTGGAACCAAATCAACATACCAGCCTGCCTTATTCTTCAACGAAGAGGCATCATCCTTCGAAGTGAATACGCGCGCCGGCCGAATATCTTTATCAGGGTCACCGTTCGTTTGCTTGATAATTTTCCGTTGTGCTAGGTCAGACCGAGCAGTGGATGGCGTCACCGCCGTCATGTATGAGTTATTGCCTTTTTTCACCACAATGCCATACCAAGTTTGTTTATTGGTATCGGTAAAGTCATCGCGCGACAAATAACGCCCTGTTCCAAAGAACAACCAGCGATCGCCCGTATCCGGGTTGACCGCCGATAAGGGCACAACGGTAATAGGCTGAGGGGTTCCTGATGCATCTTTGGCGGTGAACAGTTTAACTCCATTACTGTCATCGGTACTTAGGTCAAATGACCAAATGTTACCTTTCAGATCCCCCGCGTATGCAACAGTACTGATATTTCTGCGCGTTTTTCCGATCCAAATGTTTGGCGTCGCCAAGCCGTTACTGGTAATGCTGTCATCCGTTTTATGCACCGTTAACGCACCCGTCTTGAGATCAAATTGCAATAGTGCGGCACTGTCTTTAACGCTGTTATACCCATTCCCAACAAGCACGGCCCAAACGCCATTGCCCACTTGAGCAATAACAGGCTTACCGGTGACTTGGCCAATATAGTCACTGTTTGCACCCGATTTTTCCCACAGCACCTTAATGCTATTCGGATTCGTTACATCCAATGCATATATCGCTTTAGCTGGGCCACGCCCGGTTGTACCCACCAAGACGGTGTGCCAAGCATTATCAAAGAAGGCATCGGCAATTGTTAGCTTGCCATCGTTATAAAACTCATGCGGATTGGGGTCAGTGCCATAATCTGGCTGGGCATAGTTGCTTAGGCCACTTTCAATTACGGCAGCCGGCAGGTAAGCAAAGGTTTCTTTACCCGTGTCTGCATCAAATGCGTGCAGCATACCATCGTTAGCGGCCACATAAATTCGCCCTGCGCGGTTTTTGTTATCATTATAGAAAGTCGCATATTTCGATGAACCGGCAAATGTCAGCCCACTGAATACGCCTTTCCGTGGTTTTCCGACATAAACCGGTTGCGAATTGACGATGTCGCCCAGCACCACTGAACGGTTTCGCAGGCTACCGCCATTCTTTTGCTCTTTCGCATGGCTACCGCGTAAATAATTGACCATCACTTTTTGCTTGGCCGTGGTGCTGCCTAGTGCATTGAGTGTGGAGGTCGCCAGGCTCGGCAAATCCGACCCGTTTATTTTAAAGTTAACCTGTGTGTTCGAGCCTGTATTCCAGCTAACAATGTGGCGATCAGCGGCATCCGGCATATTGTTTGCCGCATTCCATGCCGCCGTGTCGCTGACCTCGCCGGTATCTTTATCGACATCATAGGCCATCAAGTCACCACTCCAACCAGCAGTTTTATATAGTGACTGATAAACCACCGTACCGGTCTGCAACTGTGAAGAGTTGGCAGACAGCCCTGTATTACTGCCTTGGCGCGCTTCAATACTCGCTAAGGCTTTACGCAGGCCATCAACAAATTCTTGGGGATTAGTGGCGGAAAAGAAGCCGCCGTGGCCATTTATGCCAGCATGTGCCAAATCGGCAATGTTATTTTCGCTATTGGAACTCGGCTCCGGCCAATTAACGGAATATGAATTGCCGCTTCTGACATCTTCCAGTATTTGGTCGATATCAATGATATTGTCGTGATCATCTCGCGGCGTCCACCCTAGCCCCAACGTGAAGGTTGTCATGTGCTGCCAAAAGGCTGGGTCTTTAGCGTTAGTCGGCACTTCATTCGACATATCGGTGCGCAAATCTTCTTTCCAATATTTCATGGCCACATCGGCCAATGTGTTCGATTCGTCATCCCGATATTGTTTTTCAAGATTCACTGTAATGATATTGCCATCAGGATCTTTATGTTTGACTTCTTTAATGTCATCCTGATTTCCCACTTCGGGATTCGGCCCATTCCAAAAACCGTCTGTCATCAAAATAGTATAGGCAGGGCGACAGGCCAACATTTCTTTTGCCCCAGTGGTGGCATTTTTCGATATCCAGGGTGCTTTTGTTTTGTAATATCTTCCCGCTAAATCCAGGGCATTACGCAGTGGCGTATTACCCGGCATATCCATATTATCTAGCCAGCTATAAAACTGAGCTTTTCTAGTACCCGAACCACCGTCACCAAACTTCTCAATGTCAGGCACATCGCCCGTGTCCATCTCCTCTGCATCGTTAATCGTATAGTAGGTGAGTCGATAATCTTTATTTAAATCTGTGAATGCCCGCATCATGGCCGATTTACCCGTTAATGCACGGGTGTGGTAATAGGCAAACCAATTAGCAATGTTTGTTCCAATACGCACCCCATTAGGTGCCCCGTTATGCCCATTCCCCATTGTATTAGCGGTTACACACCGTGGCACATTATGGCAAGAACCTACCGCAACATAATAAGTATTATTTACATATTGATTATAAGTACTTCCCTTCGGTGCAGTAGAATATTGAAAGTAATATCTTTCGTTTATTTTTTTGTAATACCTTAAAATTCTATTATATCTAGTTAAATTAACCTTATTTCCTGGAGAAAACCCGTCTATCGGCACATTCGTAATATCTGAATACGACGGATAACTACTACCATCAGCCTTTAAAGGCGGCACATATTTTACGTTTGGGTTGTAATAAACACCGTTATTTTTGTAGGCAACAAGTCCCTCATACGTCCAATCCAGATAGGATGAATCAGGCATATAATTCCGACTCATTGACCCGGAATCATCAAATATCACCACAATATTGGGCGGGATACTTTGGCGTAGTGTGAGTGGTTTATTCGAAACTTTTACTGTGGCCAGCGCCGAATTACTGATTAAGCCGGCAAATAATAATGACAGCATGAAGCTTAGGCATTTTGCCAGGCCTGTACGAATGTGACGGGTGTTGCGAATGTGGCTTTTCATGACATACGCTCCTTTATTTAACCTGCTTAACCATGGCTTGAACGGTGACTTTGGCTCGGCCTTCTAGGCCGTCAGGGGATCCGTTACGTGCGGTAATACGATAATACGCTGTTGTTAGTTGCAAACCGGTGCCGCCATATCCTCCGGCGTTGGCACTGTGTCCAAACCCGGTCCCCGCAAGTGGGTCAACCCAGTTGCCCATGTACTCAACAACATATTGTGGCTGAGCCGATGACACGACAGGCGCGTCATAGTCTCCCGATGAAACAGTGGTGATGTCGCCGGCAGAGACATTGGCATCATTAAACGGGTTGCCCTGACAAACCACAGCGCCCGATTGGCAATCCCTCAGGTAATTGCTGGGATCCTGCAATAATTGGTTAACTCCTACCCATATTGCCGAAGTGGCACTTTGAAAGGCAGTCGCTCGATCATACTGATTGGCTGCCATTTGGCTCTGCATCATTGTGCCACCGATAGCGGCCAAGCCGAGCATGGTAATAATAACGAGCAGCACGAGCGCGACGAATAACGCCACACCTTGTTGCCGTCGCGCATTGAGCCGTTGTGGTATTGAGATCATCATGTTAAATCATCCGGCTGCGAATCATGGTGGTAAAAGAAAAAGTGCGTTTTATGGCGTTGCCATCTGTGCCGGCATTATCTGCCGCGCTGCGTAGTTGCAGGGTAACCCGCATGGCGTCCACATCCTGCCAATTGGTCACAGCTCCTGCATCGACAAAGCTGGCGCCCCCATCAACATGGTAGGTGACTTGCATATCATCCACATTGCGCACTATTTCTTGCGGCACAGCAGATACATTGCCACCACTATTGACCATGGCAACACGGTAAAGCGAGTGACCACCTTCGGGATTCATACCGACATACCAAGCGTGAGACACCATGCGTGCCAAGGAGGTGTTTGGCCCAAATTTTCCGGGGTTTCCGTTGGTGCTAGAACAATCGGTGACGGGACCCAACCCCTTGGTGCAGTTACCCGGGCTAATGCCACCCCCGGTGTTGTGAACCACGGTCACGTTGTGTGAGTTGTAATTAGTGACTTGAAAAATGGCTGCGTAATCTGGATTACACACCATCACAATATCACCATCCTGCAAGTCGGCACTGGGAGCGTTAATTTTAAATTGCGCGGACGGCCCTGTGTTATCAGGTTTAACACTGATATTGGTGTCAGCCACTCGCATTATAGTGAACGCATCAGTGCCGGCCACACGGTCGGCCTCTCCTGTTCCAGTGCCCACTGCAGGGCTCGTCTGTCCACCATCGTAACCTTTGACGGCGTTATTCCAATCCGCCCACCAATCACTTGCACCACCGGCATTGGGGCCATTATTAAGCACGTTGGCCACACGCCCATTCGCTGAATTACAGCCATTTGATCCTGCCTGGCGTATGTCTCTTGCGAGCATTTCATAACCTATACGCGAGTTGGATTGCACTTGCTCTAATGCAGCATTGGTGTGATAAGAGCGGCTACCGGCAATAAAC
>CAYVZZ010000078.1:0-10336 GCA_964456185.1 uncultured Alcanivoracaceae bacterium | reverse complement strand
GCGAGCTACGCACGGACGACACCGTGTTGCAAGTGGCCGTCGCCCGCTTGCTGGGCTACCAATGGCCGGCGGAGCTCGATGCCGACATGGAACTCGCCGCCGAGCAACGCGCCTGGGTCGAGCGTTGCCAGCCGCTGCTGCCGCTCGCCGATGCCGACGGCATTGTCTGCATTCCCCCCGTGCGCGGCGAAGCCCGCGCCGAAGATCGCCTCACCCGCCTGCTGGCCGCAGCCTACGGCGATGCCTGGAGCAACGCCCTGCTCGCGCAACTGCTCGCCGCCTGCGGCCACGGCGGCAAAACGCTCGAAAGCTGGCTGCGCGACAAATTCTTCACCCAACACTGCAAGCTCTTCAACAACCGTCCCTTCATCTGGCATATCTGGGATGGCCTCAACGACGGCTTCAGCGTACTGGTGAACTACCACAAGCTCACCCGCAAAACCCTCGAAACCCTGATCTACACCTACCTGGGCGACTGGATCACCCGCCAACAACACGACCAAGCCCAAGGCATCGACGGCGCCGACGAAAAACTCGCCGCCGCCCTTGCGCTGAAAAAGCAACTCGAACAAATACTGGCAGGTGAAGCGCCCCACGACATCTTCATCCGCTGGAAACCCTTAAGCGAACAACCCATCGGCTGGCACCCCGACCTCAACGACGGCGTGCGCCTCAACATCCGCCCCTTCATGACCGTAGCCGACATCAAAAAGAAAGGCGCCGGCATCCTGCGCGACAAACCCAACATCAAATGGAACAAAGACCGAGGCACCGACGTCGCCACCGCCCCCTGGTACCACCTAGGCCCCGACTACGGCTATAAACAAGGCACCCGCATCAACGACCACCACCTCACCCTCGCCCAAAAACAAGTAGCAAGAGAGAACAAGAAATGAATACCGACTACAAAGGAATGCGCTGGCTAAAATGTGACTTGCAGGTACAAACGCCAGAGGACAATACGCACTGGGCCGATGACAATCTACGCTTGGGCAATCCAAGGCGCCCTAAAGTTAACGGTACGCCGGATGAGTCAGGAATACAGGAAAAAGCGCGTATTTTCTTGAGGCGGTGCCATGAACTTGAACTGGACCTTATAGGGCTGACTGACCATAACTTCTCCCGAGAGAAAGACCCCAGAGACAGGTTCGCTACACACCTAATTGAGCAAAATAAGTCAGTTGCAAAAGAGTTCGACCGCCCGCCACTAACATTTCTGCCAGGCTTTGAGGTCGATATTGGTTATCACGTTCTTTGTCTCTTGGCTCCAGCGAAGAAAGCAGCCGACCTTGAAAAGTGTAATACTCTACTGACGAAGCTTGGACTACCTACTGATAGCAGATTCGACCAATCCGGACCAACTCAACTACGTCACAATGGCCAGCGTGTTTCGCTCAAGTCGCTGCTCGAAACGGTTCAAGATGAACACGGCGGCATTGTTATCGCCGCACATGCGGATCAGAACAGCGGAATATTCAACGATGCATCAAACAAAGCAGACTATAGAAACGAAGACTTGTATTGTGTCGAACTGACTCAGCATCCACCGGCAGAGAAGTATCAAAATATTCTTGCCGGCAATGACATTAGTTGGTGTAGAAATGGTCGCCATCCAGCCTATGTCATGTCGTCCGACGCAAAATCCCTACAAAAAGATAATGGTATCCCTGTCGCCAATAGCCTTGGTTATCGCCACACATGGATCAAGATGTCGGAGCCTTCCATTGAGTCGCTGCGTCAGGCGTTCCTTGACCCTGACTCTCGTATTCGTCTGCCTAAGGATGTCACAACCGATAAGTCACCATCAAACCACTCGTCGCACCCAATCGTTCAATCAATCAGGGTGAACGGCACCGATTTTCTTGATGACCAAGAAGTCCACTTTTCGCCCAATATGAACTGCATTATCGGTGGTCGTGGCAGTGGCAAATCGACGTTATTGGAATATCTTCGTATTGCCTTGGGCAAAGATAAAACAGAGGACATCGATAACGACTCAAAAGCGAAGATTGAGCGGATACGCCAAACTCTCAGCAATGCGAACGCGGAACTGAGCGTACAGTGGAAAAGCCCAGAAGGTGTAAAAGACAAGATCATCTGGAAGGATGGGCGGCGAACTGTTGCTGATCGCGATTTACCGGATAGTGACACCTATTTCCATAACTTGCCCTTTCAATTTTACAGTCAGCAGCAACTCAACCAGCTCACCGAGTCCGAAGATCACGAGGGTGGTAGCCGACAGGCCGAACGGTTGTTAGCGCTAATAGATGGCTTCAATGTAGCGGCCTTGAATGAACTGGACACGCAAGAAACCGATGTCCAACGCAAGCTTGAGGATGCGTTTTCCCAACAACGTCGTATTTCGGAATTAAAGGACGATAACAAAAGACTGAAGCAAGAGCATGACGAATTGGAGCGCCAATGGAAGGCACGCAGTGCGATTCAAAATGACGCCAAACGACATCAGCAACTTAAAAGTGAGCAGCGTTACTTGGATGCTATTGAAAAAGCATCGAACAAACACATCAACGAAATATTCAATGAGGCCCAAGAGCTTGTTGACTCACGCAGCGTCTTTCAAGACGACACCGCCCCGCACTCAGAGCTGCTTCAACAATTCGGCGAACATGTACAGCAGGTAAGGCAACAGTTTGATACAACAATAAAAGCAGCGGTAAATCAGTATCGCTCAAGCATTGAGTCCTTCAAGACTCAATCGTCTCAGTGGAAAACCGCGCAGCAGGAGCTATCGCAGGCAGACTCCAAATTCCAAGAAGCTTGTCAAAACCTGGGGTTAAGCGAGGATGACGTCGGTCGTCTTCAAGAAATAGCCAATCAAAAGGACAAAAAACAAAAACAGATCGATAACAACCAAGCCAGCCTGAGTCAGCTTGAAGAACGCAGCAAAAATACTGACGATTTGTTAGCTGAACTGCATGTAGTTTGGAAAACACAGTATGCAAAACGGCAAGAAGCGGTTGAGAAAGCCAACAACTTGGCAAAAAGTGGTGAGCATCGCTTCATTGAAACATCAGCCCATTATCAGCAAAGCCTTAAAAGCTTTCAAAAGCTTTGGGAAACATTCTCACCCAACGACAAGCGCACTAGGCTCGGGAAAAATTGGGAAGAAAGCGGTCAGCGGCTCTACGATAAATTTATCTCACAAGACGGTACAAGTTCGCCGTGGCAACTCTTGAATAGCCTTTTGGACGATCCAGAAAGCCAGCTGAATGAAATTTTTCCCAGTTGTAGCCCAGAACTCATCAAGCACATTCAGGACAATGCACAAAAATGGGAGAAGTTGCGCACATCTCGGGTAAATGACAACGTTGATCTAATCCTTTATCGCGCAGACGGCACTAAGGCCGGCAGTATTTCCGAAAACTCTTTGTCAGACGGGCAACGCAATACTGCAGCGCTTGCACTACTGCTCGCCCAAGAAGGTGGCCCACTGATCATTGACCAGCCAGAAGACGAGCTTGACTCCAATTTTGTGTTCAAAGAGTTGATTCCCATGCTACGCAAGGTAAAGCCTAAACGACAACTGATCATGGCAACGCACAATGCCAACCTACCAGTTAATGGTGATGCTGAACTCGTTTACGCTCTTGAGGCCAAAGAAGGTAAAGGCAAGCCCTGTGCCAATGGGGGCCTTGATCAAGCCAATGTTACAAAGGCTGTCCTGGACATCATGGAAGGTAGCGAAGAGGCTTTCCGACGCCGACGTGAAAAGTACCACTTTTAATAGGATAATCAGTAATGATTAAACACCTTGAGCTAACCAACGTAGGTCCCGCTCCCAGCCTGACGCTGGACGTCAGCCAACGCTTGAACCTGTTGACCGGCGATAATGGCCTAGGCAAAAGCTTTTTGCTGGATATTGCTTGGTGGGCGCTGACAGGAACCTGGCCGAGCGAGGTGAACCCTCGCTTAAACATGGGGAGGCTAGCACTCCCGAGAAACAAGAAAGCCGACGCATCCATTAATTTTTCCCTTGATGACCATTCTAGTTATCGCTTTGCTTTCAATGCACAGCAGCAGCACTGGCAGCCCCAACAGAAATGGCCTGACAACAAAGGGTTGGCGATTTATGTGATGGCCGATGGCAATTTTTGTGTTTGGGATTCGGCGCGTAACGATCGGCAGCAAGCGAGCCTTTCCCTCGATTTCGTTAACCAAAAATACTACTCGGGCCCTGCTCGGCCCCAGGCCTATGCTTTCAGTGCTGCGGAAGTGTGGGCTGGGCTGGAAAAAGCTGATGGTGCTTGGCTATGCAACGGCTTGATTCGTGACTGGGCAAGCTGGCAAAAAGAAAAAGGTAGCACCTTCCAGCTGCTTAAAAATGTACTCAAGGAACTGTCACCCTCTGCCGATGAACTCTTGGAGCCGGGCAAGCTCACCCGCATTAGCTTGGATGATGTCCGCGACATGCCTACCCTTAGGATGCCTTATGGGCAGGATGTTCCCTTGGCGCATGCCTCTTCCGGCATTAGACGCATTATCGCGCTGGCGTATTTTTTGGTGTGGTGCTGGGAGGAACACTGCAAGGCAAGCGAGCTATTAGGACAAGCACCTGAACCACGCATCACATTGTTAGTGGATGAGGCCGAATCACACCTGCACCCCAAATGGCAGCGGCGCATCATTCCCGCCTTGCTTGAGGCAACCAAACAGCTCACCGCTAACACGGCCACCCAGCTGCTGATTGTGACCCATTCGCCCTTGGTCATGGCGTCAGTTGAGCCATCTTTCGATGCCAAGCAGGATGCCTGGTTTGACCTTGATTTAGTTAAAGCGGACGTGAAGCTAACCCAACGCGATTTCGAGAAACATGGCGATGTGACCAATTGGCTGACCAGCGAAGCCTTTGACCTAGAAAGTGATCGCCCGCTTGAATACGAGCAATTAACCAAGGAGGCGGCGGCACTGCTAGAAGGCAGCGAACCCAGCAAGCAACAGATTAAAGACATGCACCGACAGCTTGTTGAAGCCTTGAGCCCCAAGGATGATTTTCTGTTCCGATGGCGCGCGATTTGCGACCAGAAGGGGTGGCTTGAATGATCCCCGTGACACCCCAACCGGAACCGGCCAACTTTGATGCAAACGTTCGCCAAAAAGGCCTTGCTTGGCTGGCCAAGCATGACATTGATCCCAATGCAGCACCGCCAAAAGCAAGCGACCTACCTGCCTATTGGTCAGTCACCCATCAGGCCTTGTGGAATGCCTACTCGGGCACTTGCGCCTACTTGGCCATCTTTTTTGAATTTGTCACCGGAGCAAGCAGCACCGATCATTTTGTTGCTAAGTCTCGCAAGGCAGGTGAAGCCTACGAATGGTCTAACTACCGGCTGTCTTGCCTCGGCGCCAACCGCAACAAGGGCGCCTTCGATGATGTGCTCGACCCTTTTGAGCTGGCAGAACACACCTTTGTGATTAACTTTGCCTCCGGCGCTATTTCACCCAACGCCGATGTGCTTGATGAATCGCAGCAGGCGGCCGCTCAGGCCACCATCGACCGGCTACGACTCGACGCCCCAGATAACCGGCGCATGCGAGCGCGACACTGCACGAATTACTTTCACGGCGATTGGTCTTTAAGCTTCTTGTCGCGTCACTCGCCATTTGTGTACCAAGAAATTATCCGTCAGGAATTAACATGACATTTGCCACCCAACTAATTTCCGCGCTGCGTTCGGCTGCCACCTATAACCCAGAGGTTGAGGCCGCCCCTGCCTGCATTTTATGGCCGGACAAAAGCGGTCAGTGGCAGGCAGCTATTCCGCACTTGCAGGCAGACTTACCCGAGCTGCTGGTGCTGGGTGATTATGCTCCCGCACAACGCACCGGCCCTGCTATTTGGTTGCGCTGTGCGCTGGCGCGGCAAATCGCCGCCGTACCATTGCCAGAGGGTGCCGTGCCGGTGTTGTATTTGCCCGGTGTGAGCCGTCAGGATTTACGCGCCGTGGAAAGCTGCTCGGAGGCATTGAAGCCGCTGGCCGAGCTGCAATATCGCGGCACCATTTGGTCGCAGGTGAATGCCAAGGACTGGACCATCAATGCGTTTCTAAAATCTGACCAAGGCGGGCTGGGGCTGGATGTGGCGCAAGACAAGGACACGCGCCACGCCATGCAACGAGCACTGGTACACCTGCTGGATGAAGAACTTGATTTGCTGCGTGGCAAACATTTGGATCACACCTGGTTCAATACCCTGCTGACCGGCGGCGACCCGATTCGTGACCTGTTGCAGTGGCTAAACGAGGGCGATGCCTTCAAGGCCAACTGCGATGCCGATCAGTGGCAGGCCTTTGTGGCTGTGTGCAAAACACAGTTTGCCTTTGACCCAGATAAAGATGGCCAGCTGGCCGGTAACGCAAAATTAGCGCAGGGGCTTGGCCCTTGGCTGCCGGTGTGGGCGCGCTTTCGTGAAGCGCCCAAACGTTACCCGATGATTCCCGAGCAGCTTAAACGCTGTCACCCGCAGTTTGATTTATTTACTGCCGAGGAGGCCGCCGCTGGTTGGCCACAGTGGAACGACAGCCGCGAGGCTCATTTGCGCGGTGAGTTGCAAGCGCTGGCCGATCAGCCTGCTGCCAAGGCGCGTGATGCGCTGCTGGCCATGGACAAAGCTCACGCTGGCCGCCGTGACAGTGTGTGGGCCGATTTGGGCGAGGCGTCGTTGGCACTGGCCATGGCGCATCTGGCAGACATGGCACGCCATAGCGAGCAAAGTTTGGCGGCGGGTAGTTTGGATGATTTGCAGGCCGGGTTTCAGCAAACCGGCTGGCAAGTGGATAACGCGGTGATGCAGGCATTGGCCTGTGTGCATCTCAAGGCAGATGTCACGGCAGTGAGCGCTGCCATTCGGGCCGTATATTTACCCTGGCTGCAAGCCTCGGCGCGGCATTTGCAAACAACCTTGGACAATAAGCCCTACCCAGGCGGGCATTGCGATACGGCTCCACCCTTCGAGGCCCAGCCGAGCGATTGTGTGCTATTTGTAGACGGGCTGCGCTTTGACACCGGTAAACGCTTGGCCACCCTGCTGCAAACTGCCGGCATGGAGGTGGCAGAAGAGCCAGTATGGGCGGCACTGCCCAGCGTGACCGCCACCGGCAAGGTCGCGGTTTCACCGATTCGTGATCAGGTGCGCGGCACCGACGATGCCAGCGATTTTGAGCCAGCGGTGGCCACCAGCGGCCAATCGCTCAGGGGCGGCTATCATTTCAAAAAGCTGCTAGATACCGCCGGTTGGACGCGCCTATCCCATAACGACAACGGTAATGGCCAAGGATTCGCCTGGTGTGAATTCGGCGACATTGACCACGAGGGCCACAGCCGAGGTTATAAGCTAACGACGCATCTCGATGGCCTGTTAAGCGACATTAACCACCGTATTGCCGACCTCATAGACGCTGGTTGGCAACGTGTGCGCGTGGTCACTGACCATGGCTGGCAGCTAGTGCCCGGCGGCCTGCCAAAAACCGAACTGCCGGCGCTGCTTACCGCCAGCAAATGGGGGCGTTGCGCCACCATTAAGCCGGGTGCCGATACGCAAGAGCGTCTATACCCTTGGTACTGGAACCCCAGCCTTCAGGTGGCATTAGCCAATGGCGTGAGCTGCTACAAAAAAGGCGAGGAGTACGCCCACGGCGGCCTGAGCCTACAAGAGTGTTTAACGCTTGAGCTGGTCGTAACCGCAGGCGAGCAGGCTGGCGTATCGCGGCAAATCAGTTGGGACAATATTGCTTGGCTAGGGCTACGTTGCAAGCTGGCACTGGATGGCGATTACGCCGAACTGACCGCCGATATTCGCCTGCATGCGGGTGATGCGGCCAGCAGCATGGCCACAACGCCTAAAGCCGTGAAACCCAATGGCACCACCTCACTAGTCGTCGAAAACGAAGACCTAGAAGGCCATAAGGCGGTATTGGTGCTGCTGGATAGCCAGGGCACATTGGTGGCACAACAAGATACGCTAATTGGAGGCAGCTGACCGTGGAATTAGATGCAATTGATAATAAAGCCATCGAGGTATTGGAAGGCTATTTGGTGCGAAAGGATTTGGTCACCACCTTTAGCCGCCAGTTTCCGGTGCCCACCTATGTGGTGGAGTTTTTGCTGGGGCGTTATTGCGCTAGCAGCGACCAAGAGGAAATCAACGAAGGCTTGGAAATCGTGCAACGCCAACTCACGTCACGCACCGTGCGTGCCGGTGAGGATGAATTATTTAAGGCGCGTGCCCGCGAACAAGGCAGCATCAAGGTCATTGACCTGATTACCGCCCGCCTCGATGCCAAAACCGACTCTTACGTGGTGAGCCTGCCCAGCCTGCGCTTGAAGGATGTGCGCATTAGCCCCGAGCTGGCCAACAAGCACGAGCGCATGTTTACCGGCGGGTTTTATGCCGAGGTCACACTGGATTACGACGCCAGCATTGCCCAAGAAAGTAATGGTCGCCCCTTTGGCTTGCAAGCACTGCGAGAAATTCAGCTTTCCCAAGTGAACATTCTCAGTGTGCTGGCCAAGGCACGGCATCAATTTAGCACCGATGAGTGGATTACCTTTTTACTGCGTTCCATCGGCATCAATGATAGCGAGCTTAGCGCACGCCAAAAGAATGCCCTGCTGCTGCGCATGGTGCCTTTCGTCGAGCGTAACTATAACCTAGTAGAGCTTGGCCCGCGTGGCACCGGCAAAAGCCATTTATACCAGCAGGTGTCGCCCTATGCGCATGTGATTTCAGGTGGCAAGGCAACTGTGGCCAAGATGTTTGTGAATAACGCCAGCGGTCAACGCGGCCTGGTATGCCAGTACGATGTAGTGTGCTTCGATGAAGTCTCCGGCGTGTCGTTCGACCAAAAAGACGGCGTGAACATCATGAAGGGCTACATGGAGTCCGGCGAATTCAGTCGTGGCAAGGAAAGCATCCGCGCCGACGGCAGCATTGTGATGGTGGGCAACTTCGATGTGGATGTAGAACACCAGCAACGCATTGGCCACTTGTTTGGCCCCATGCCGCCGGAAATGAAAGACGACACCGCCTTTATGGATCGCCTGCATGCCTTTCTACCCGGCTGGGATGTGCCCAAAATCAACAAATCGCTGCTTACCGACCACTTTGGCCTGGTCAGTGATTTTCTGTCCGAATGCTGGAGCCAGTTGCGCAACCAAAGCCGAGTGAGCGTAATTCAGCAGCGTGTGCTATTTGGCGGCGCGTTATCGGGCCGCGACACCAACGCCGTCAACAAAACCGCCAGCGGGCTACTCAAGCTGCTTTATCCCGACGCCGAAAGTGACATTCCCGATGACGACATCGAGTGGGCCACACGCATTGCCCTAGAAGCCAGACGGCGCGTAAAAGAGCAGCAAAAACGCATTGGTGCTGCCGAGTTCCGCAACACCCACTTCAGCTATGTGCTGGGCGACGACGGCGTAGAACAGTTTGTTTCCACCCCCGAGCTCAACAACGAAAACAGCATTGGCGAAGACCCGCTCGAACCCGGCCAAGTATGGACTATTTCACCAGGTAGCGGCGAAGAGCACCCAGGGCTTTACCGCATTGAGGTTAACGAGGGCCCCGGTTCTGGTGTCAGGATACTCAATAAACCCGCACCTACTGCTTTCAAAGAAAGCGTTGGCTACGCCGAGCAGAACCTCTATGCGCGCACCCAGCAACTTGTAGGCGATAGAGAACCCAGAGAGCACGAGTTTTCCGTGCAACTGCGTGCTTTCGATGCGTCGAAATCTGGTGCCAAGCTGGGCGTGCCCACCTTAATGGCGCTGTGCAGCGCCCTACTCAAAAAAAGCATTCGCGGCGGCTTGATTATCGTGGGTGAAATTAACCTTGGCGGCTCCATTGAGCCGGTTCACAACGCCGTTTCCCTTGCGGAAATTGCTGTAGAGAAAGGTGCGTCTAACTTACTAATGCCAGTGTCGTGTCGCCGCCAACTTATGGACTTGTCTGACGACATGGCGACAAAAATCGGCATTCAGTTTTATGCCGACGCCCGCGATGCACTACTGAAAGCCATCATGGATTGATAGCCGAAAGTGCTGCCGGATTCTGCGGAAACCCGTAACGCGCCAGCGTGCTATTCAACGTCACCCTCGTGATGCCAAAATGCTCGGCCACTTCTGTTTTGGTGACGGCAGGATCTTTCAGCATGGCAGCCGCCTTCTTTGCATCTGCTTTGCTTATCTTCGGGCGTCGCCCACCCTTACGTCCACGCGCACGAGCAGCATCAAGACCGGCCACGGTTCGCTCTCGGATCAGGTTGCTGTTAATGGCCATCTAAACTGACCCACCTCTGGCCATTAATTTTGACCCACCCCC
>CAYVZZ010000077.1:0-10387 GCA_964456185.1 uncultured Alcanivoracaceae bacterium | reverse complement strand
TCTGTATAGGAACGTCGTATGGCATGCTTCAACTCAAGAGGAAAAGAAGGATATCCTTCGTCAATTTAAGTGGGCCAATGTACGCATTGCGAAAAATATTTCGTCGCCACCAATAGACCTTAATATACCGCAGCGTGCTTCATCTAATATATTTAAAATTTATTTTTTGTCTAGAATTTCTCCTAAGAAAAATTTACTAGGTGCCTTGCATATTCTCAAATTATGTACTGTAAAGTTACAATTCGACATATATGGACCTATTGAAGACAGAACATATTGGGAAGAGTGTCTTGCTATAATAAAAGATATGCCAGATAATGTAACTGTTTCTTATCAAGGGGCTCCTTACCCTAATGAGATACCTTCTGTAATTGTCAATTATGATCTTTTCTTTTTTCCATCCTTTGGTGAAAACTTTGGTCATGTAATAGCCGAGGCCTTGGGCTGCGGCGTTCCTGTTCTAACAAGCGACAGAACGCCTTGGCGAGTTCTTAATGAACAAGTCCTTGGTGCATCCTATTCGCTTGATGATATTGATTTGTTTTTATCTTTTATTAGTTCTTGTGCAAAGAAGAGTCTCAATGATTATTACAATTGGCGTATTTTCATACGTGCCTGGGCCGTTGAGAATTTAACTCCGCAGGATGTAATTGCTGATAATGTTGAACTTTTTAGATAATAGGTGATTAATATGAATCTTTTCAACGGTGCAACTCTTCTTTTGACCGGCGGCACTGGTTCCTTTGGTAATGCCGTTCTTAACCGTTTTTTGAATTCCGATATCAAGGAAATTCGGATTTTCTCCCGTGACGAGAAAAAACAAGACGATATGCGCCATGCATTGCAAAACCCCAAAGTGAAATTTTATATAGGCGACGTGCGCGATCGTAGCTCCGTTGATAATGTGATGCGCGGTGTAGACTATGTGTTTCATGCGGCGGCTTTGAAGCAGGTGCCGAGTTGTGAGTTTTTCCCGATGCAGGCGGTGCAAACCAATGTGTTGGGTGCGAATAATGTGCTCGAATCAGCCATCGCCCATCAGGTTAAGAATGTGGTTGTGCTCAGCACTGACAAGGCAGCTTATCCTATTAATTCGATGGGTATTAGCAAGGCGATGATGGAAAAAGTGGCCACTGCCAAAGGTCGTGCCTTGGGGCAGGGGACAGACACTACTATCTGTTGTACCCGCTATGGAAACGTAATGGCTAGCCGGGGGTCAGTGATTCCTCTTTGGGTTGATCAGATAAAGCAAGGTAAGCCGATTACGATTACCGATCCCAACATGACACGCTTCATGATGACGTTGGAAGATGCTGTTGATTTGGTGCTTTATGCCTTTGAGCATGGCGAGAATGGTGATTTGTTTGTACAGAAAGCACCAGCAGCCACGTTAGACGTACTGGCGGAGGCTCTGAAGCAGCTGTACAAAGCTGACAATGAGGTCAAGGTAATTGGTACGCGCCATGGTGAGAAATTATACGAAACCTTGGTGACGCGCGAGGAAATGGCCAAGCATATTGATATGGGCAATTATTACCGCATACCAGCAGACAATCGTGATTTGAACTACGATAAGTTTTTTGTGGATGGCGAAGAGAAACATTCTGCCAGCGAAGATTATCACTCTCATAACACACATCGCTTGTCAGTTGATCAAATGAAGGATTTGCTGCTCAAACTTGAATTCATTCGACAGGATGTAAAGGCGTGATAGATAGGGTGTTAAAAGTTGGCATTACTGGCCAAGGTGGGTTTATTGGTCAGCATCTTTACAATGTTCTCGGCTTGAAGGCTGACCAATTTGAGCGAGTGGATTTTCATCGCAATTGGTTTGGTAATGAAGAGCAATTGGATGCGTTTGTTTCTCAATGTGATGTGATTGTTCATTTAGCTGCATTAAACCGTCACGAATCACAACAGGTGTTGCACGATACCAATATTGATCTGACACAACGCCTGGTGAGCGCTGTGCAGCGGGTTGGCAGTAAAGCGCATCTTGTGATTTCTTCATCGACCCAAGAGTCGCTCGACAACCTGTATGGCAGATCCAAACAACAGTGCCGCCAATTATTGGCAGATTGGGCTAAATTCAGTGGTGGTCGCTTTACCGGGCTAGTGATTCCCAATGTGTTCGGCCCTTTTTGCAAGCCGCACTACAACTCGTTTATCGCGACTTTTTGCCACTTATTGGTCAACGATAATGAGCCTAGTGTTCACCAAGACAATGAAATTGGATTGATTTATGTTCAAGAGTTGGTCGACACGATTGTTAAGGCAATTGATGAGCGTGACAATACGGCGGAATGGTTGGTGCAGCCTACTGCGAAAGTAACGGTAACCCAGGTGCTTGCTACGCTTAAGCGCTTTGATTTGGAGTATCGCCAGAAAGGGGAGATCCCTGTTTTAGCGAATACATTTGAACATCAGCTTTTTAACACTTATCGGTCTTATCTGGACTATCAGCGGCATTTCCCAGTGCAATTGACAAAGCATGCAGATAATCGCGGTGCTTTCACCGAAGTGGCACGCTTAGGGGTTGGCGGCCAGTGTTCTTTTTCAACCACAGTGCCTGGTATCACTCGGGGTAATCACTTTCACACCCGTAAAATTGAACGTTTTGCTGTGATAAAAGGTAAGGCTCTGATCCAACTTCGTAAAGTAGGCACCGACGAGGTGATGGATTTTTACCTTGATGGTGATCAACCTGCCTATGTGGATATGCCTGTTTGGCATACTCACAACATTAAGAATATCGGTGATGATGAGCTGTATACTCTATTCTGGATTGATGAACCATTTGATCCTGAAGATCCCGATACTTATCCGCTCGTGGTGTGATTTTTTGCTGAGTAAGTTATGAATCAAAAATTAAAAGTGGCGACGGTTGTTGGCACGCGCCCTGAAATTATCCGTTTGTCTCGTGTGCTGGCTGCGCTTGACCGTTATTGTGAGCACACGTTGGTGCATACCGGCCAAAACTATGACTACGAACTCAATCAGGTGTTCTTTGATGATTTGGGTATTCGTAAACCGGATTACTTTCTTAACAGCGCGGATGGTAGCAAAAGTGCGGCCAATACCATTGGCAATTTGATCAGTGCAGTGGACGATGTGTTGGACACGGTGCGACCCGATGCCGTATTGGTGCTGGGCGATACCAATAGCTGCTTGTCGGTGATTCCCGCTAAACGTCGCAAAATCCCTATTTTTCACATGGAAGCAGGCAATCGTTGTTTTGATATGCGTGTGCCGGAAGAAACCAATCGGCGCATTGTGGATCACACCGCTGATATCAACCTGACTTATAGCACCATTGCGCGTGATTATTTGCTGCGTGAGGGCTTGCCGCCTGATCAAGTGATCAAGACCGGCAGTCCCATGTATGAAGTGTTGCACCATTATATGCCGCAGATTCAGGCCTCTGATGTGCAGACGCGTTTGGGGCTGGAAAAGCAGTCCTATTTTGTGGTGAGTGCGCACCGTGAAGAAAATATCGAGTCGGATCGCAGCTTTGGCAAATTAACCAAGGTGCTGAATTCGGTGGCTGAAGAGCATGAGCTACCGGTAATTGTGTCTACTCACCCGCGTACGCAAAATCGCATTAACGCCACGGGCACGGCATTTCACCCCAAGGTGCAATTGCTCAAGCCATTGGGGTTTCACGATTATGTCAATCTGCAGATGCATGCCAGAACGGTGTTGTCGGATAGCGGCACCATTAATGAAGAGTCATCTATTCTGAATTTTCCCGCGCTGAATTTGCGAGAGGCCCACGAACGGCCAGAGGGCATGGAAGAGGCCGCGGTGATGATGGTGGGGCTGGAAACTGATCGCGTGCGTCAGGGGTTGGCGATTTTGGCCGATCAACCGCGTGGTGATGAGCGCGGGCTACGGCTTGTGGCCGATTACAGCATGCCCAACGTGAGTGACAAGGTGGTGCGCATTATTCACAGTTATACCGATTATGTGCGTCGTGTGGTTTGGAAGCAGTATTAGTGGTTTTAGCAGGTGGTTTGGTGAGTAAAGGCGTTAAAGTTATTGATGATGCGTTGTTGGATGATTTGACCCATCAAGCCCGGCAATCGCCCAGGCTTCGTCAACACTATAATTTGCACACCTCGTATGACGACCCTTGCCAACGGTTACTTAATGCCATTGAGCCAGATAGTTACCTACGGCCCAAACGGGATGTGACCAAGCCGAGAATCAAGCTTTTGGTAGCACTTCGCGGTAAATTTGCGATGCTGCGATTTGATGATGATGGCAAAGTGTTGAGTGTCCATCCATTTGCTGCGGGCATGCCGAATAATGCAGCCGCCGCCGTTGAAGTGGAACCCGATTGCTGGACAACCACGATATCTCTGGCAAGTGGTTCAGTGTTGCTTGAAACCCGTCCCGGGCCTTTCGATGCAGCGTGTTTAGGTGATTTTGCTCCTTGGGCACCGAAACCGGACACCGAGGCTGCGATTTCATATCTCAAAGATTTGCATAAAATCGTTCGTGATACGCTCTCTGTTTAATTAAACGCAGGGTTTTGGATGAAGCTGCTAGTTGTTGCCGATGTTTATTGGCCTTCACAGATATCGGCTGCTATCGAGTTGCGTGATTTGATTCGCGAGCTTGTCGCCCAGGGGCACGACGTCACCATGTTGGCACCAATGGTTGAAATGAAGGCGCCATTCTCTCAAGAGCATTTAGATGGTGCTCGTATTGTTCGCATTAAAGCGCCCCAGACTAAAGATGTCGGTTTGGTGCGGCGTGCGTTGGCCGAAATGTATTTGCCGTTGGCATTATTACGTGGTTTTAAGCTGGCTGGCTTAAAGGATGAAAGCTGGGACGGTGTAATTTGGTATTCACCTACTATTTTTCTTGGGCTGGTCGCGAGCTGTATAAAGCGGTGGAATGCTTGCAAGGGATATTTGATTGTCCGGGATTTGTTTCCTGATTGGGCAGTTGATGCGGGAGTAATGCGTAAAGGCTTGGTGTATCAGTTCTTCAAGCGAGTTGAGCGCTACCAATATAAAGTTGCTGATGTGATTGGCGCTCAAACACCTGCTAATGTTCCTCTGGTCGCAAAGGACAACAAGGGAGAAGGGCGCGTTGAAGTGCTTTATAACTGGATGGAGGACCCACTTAAGGGTGGTATTGCTGACTGTGATTTCGATCTAGGCAACCTAGAAGGGCGCGTCATTTTTGTGTATGCCGGAAACATGGGAGTAGCACAAGATCTAGATGCTTTTTTACAGCTTGCAAAAAAACTCGCGAGCCGGACAGACATTGGTTTTCTATTCGTTGGGCGAGGAAGCGAATACGACCGCTTAAGCCAGTTTGTACAAGATAACAATTTGACCAATGTGTTGTTTATGCCTGAGGTGGAATACCAGTTTATTCCATCACTTCTACATCGGTGTCATGTTGGCATTATCTCGCTAGATCCGAGACACACAACGCACAATATTCCCGGCAAGTTGATGGCCTACGCCTTAAATGGCCTTCCGGTGTTGGCAAAAGCCAATCCGGGCAATGATTTAATTGAAGTCATCAAAGAGAACCAAATAGGCGACTCCGTGATTGATAATTCAGTTGCAGGGCTAGAACAGGTAGTAGACAGGCTTGTAAGACATGAAGACGACCGCCAAGAAATGGGACGACGCGCACGAGAAGTCGCAGTTAATTTATTTTCACCTTCTGCAGTGGCCAAACAGATTGTCGATGGTCTGACACATGGCTAATGATCATCGCTAGACTCATAACACTAGCAAAATAGTGTGCTAGTTGCACTGAGCAAGGCACTGAGGGTGGTTGACTGGCCTTACGCTGGTTCGTATAACTTGTATTACATAATGTAATGCGGTGCTATCAATGGCGACTTTATCCTTCAGGCTTCCGGATCCTCTTGTTCGTCAGGTTCGTGATTTGTCCGGTTCTCTTGGGCTTAGTAAAAGTGATTATCTTCGTAGGGCAATAGAGGATTACAACCGTAAGACGCAATCGGAGTTGTTTAAAAAGCAACTGCGACAGTCGGTTGATGAAGTGCGCGAACAAACGCTGCGTGTTCAACAAGACATGGCCGACAGCGTAGACGATGGGCTGATGGATGATTAAGCAGGGAAGCATTTATTTGGTGAATTTCAATCCTTCCAAGGGAACGGAAGCTGGGAAAATATGGCCGGCTTTAGTGGTGCAAACGGATTTTCTTAATGAGTTGTCTCATGTCAGCACAATGGTGATGCCTTTAACCACGCAGTTGAGTCGTGACGATAATGTATTGCGTTTCCGTCTGACAAAGCGTGACTCGCTTGAAAAAGACTCCGATGTGATGCTTGATCAAATACGCGCTATTGATAATCGACGTTCTTATAGTGAGCGTTTGGCGTCGCTCACCGCGGATGAGTGGGCTGAACTCCATACAGCCTATTTGCGACTGATTTCGTGAGATTGTTGCCTTTCATCGCGCCCCCCAGCCACTCACAATTACTTTCAGCGTTTTAAGTACAATTAATACATCCAGCCAGAAGGAAAAGTGCTTGATGTAGTAAAAATCGTATTGGATTTTGACTTTTGTTGCATCGGCATCCCAAGCATACCCCTGCATCACCTGTGCCCATCCCGAAATGCCGGGGCGTACTACATGGCGGTAGTTGTAGAAGGGAACATCGTGGTTATATTTTTCTGCCAGTAAGCGCCATTCTGGGCGAGGGCCAATCCAGCTCATTTCGCCTTTTAGAATGTTCCAAAGTTGCGGCAGTTCGTCTATTCGTGTTTTGCGAATGAAATGACCAACTCGGGTGATGCGGTGATCATCCCCGTCGGCGGTATCGCGAGTTGAATCGGCTTTACCGTCTACTGCCATACTACGAAACTTGTGTACTTGGAAGTTTCTGTTCCCCATGCCAACGCGTTCTTGCGAAAAAATTGCAGGCCCCTTGCTATCCAGCTTAATCGCAATGGCCGTCAACAGCATAACCGGCAATACCAGTGGCAGCACCAATACCACTCCCACGATATCAATCAGGCGCTTGATGGCCGAGTAAAGTTGCGAGGGCATGAGCGCACCGGCTGCATTTTCAGATAGGTGATCGATTTGCACGCGTCCTGCGATGCCTTCGGTGACTTGGCGCACGTGATAAACGGGGATGTGCGCCAGGATGCATTCAGCCAAGAATCTTTCCCATTCGGGTGTCATTTTTTTGCCGCGGAAGTCGGCCACAATGGCGTCGTAGCGGCAGCCATTAAAGTGGGGTGTCTCGAGGTAGCGTATTTCCAATTTGTCAGTGGTTTCAAGGGCGTAGTGCTTTTCTAATGGCAGTACGGCAAATTTTAGTCGGCGGTAGCGCTTGCCGATAAAATAACCTATGTAGCACCAGGCTAGGGTGAGCACATAGGCTGAGAGTAACACCGAGCGTGAGTAGGGCGTGCGGCTAAGCAGCAGAAAACTGAAGCTTAAAAGAAACACCACGGTGACCACGGGCATGATGTGCGCCATTAAGTAGCCTGCGGTGAATTTCCCCATGCGATATAGCACCCAGAATGCAATGCAAAAGGCGATGGCGTTGGTAATCAGTGTGCTGGTACGAACGGGTGTGAGGCGCTGCCAGAAAGTCGGCTCCCAAATAACCAAGGCGGGCAGCACGCAGGTAATAGCAAGGCCAATGATGATTTGCAGCGGCTTGCTGAGTAACAGCATTTCATACCATCGTGAGTGGCGGCGCTCGTAGTGGTTGGGTTGTGATGTCATTTGTTCTGCTTTATTAGATGAGGCGGTCATATGGCTTGCGCGCGATTCGATCCCTGTGGATTGATATTATAGCGATGACACTACTCAGTGGTAAGGTGAGGGGCGTTTCTATTTGTTTCAGGTTTTTTTACAGATGGCTGAAGGCTGGCTCTGATGTTTTGCTATAAAATATATTTTATACTAAGTTTGGGTTTGCTATAAACTGAATTTTATACGAGGCGCTATGCCTACCCTTAACCTTGCTGGTTTGCAAAAGATCTCAAGTCAAATACTGGCTCGTCAGTTACCGGCTTATAAGCGCTATTTACATCAAGACATCGATTTTGATGCCCGGTTGTTGGGCGTTAAAGGCGCGCGCGGCGCGGGAAAAAGCACGATTTTGTTGCAGTATGCAGAGGCACGTCAGTTACCGGCATCGCAAGTGTTGTATGTGAGCTGTGATCACCCCGCTATGACGGACGTCAGCTTGTATGAGTTGGCGGATGCGTTTTATGCGCGTGGTGGTCGGCTGTTGCTAGTGGATGAAATCCATAAGGCCGAGGGTTCTTCTCAGGCCCTTAAGGCAATTTACGATGTGTTTGATTTGCAAGTGCTATTTAGTGGCTCGAGTGCCTTGCAAATGGAACATGCCAATGCCGATTTGTCGCGTCGTGCGGTGGTACATCGCTTGGGCGTATTGTCGCTGCGTGAGTTTTGTGAGCTGGAATTGGGGCACAGTCTACCTCGTTTTTCTCTGGCCGATATGTTGGCATCCCATGAGGATATTGCGGCGCAATTGCTGCAGTCCTTCCGACCGTTGGAGCAGTTTGCGAAGTATTTGCGCTATGGATGCTATCCGTTTTATCGGGAATCGTTGGTGGATTATCCGGCAAAGCTGTTGGAGGTGATCAATTTAACCATCGATTCGGACTTAAGCCGTATTTATCGTATTGCCCCCACTAAGCTGGATAAGCTGAAGAAAATTCTTTATATGCTGTGCAGCACCAATCCGTATGAGCTCAATATTTCTAAGCTGAGTGCTGAGGCGGGTGTGTCTTGGCCGACGCTGCATAAATATTTACAGCAGATGGACGCCGGCAGTTTGATCCATGTGGTGCGTGGTGGCGTGGGAATGCGGGCCGTGAACAAGCCGGATAAGCTGTTACTGGATAACCCCAATTTGTTTCAGGTGCTTTGTGGTGGAAGCCATATTGGCTCGATTCGCGAAAGCTTCTTTGTGTCTCAACTGGGGCTTAAGCATCAAGTGCATTACCACGATCGCGGTGATTTTGTGGTGGATGATGAGTGGGTGTTTGAAGTAGGCGGCGCGGATAAATCGACTCGCCAGCTCCAAGGTGGCAAGGGCTTTGTGGCCGCCGATGACATTGAAGTGGGGTTTGGATCTAAAATTCCGCTTTGGTTGTTTGGCTTTCTTTATTAAGGAGCCTATGAACAAGCCGTGGCGCAGCAGGCTTATTGCCACTTGTGTATGATTAACCTGTTTGGACTGATTGGATAAAGCGCCTTCAATGATGATTTCTACAAAAAGCATTCGGGCGGCGAAGTGCGGGTTTTTGTTAGCCTGTTTTCTTCTGCTCGCCTCTTGCGCCACCTCACCCCTTGGTCGCAAGCAGTTGTTGTTACTCCCTGCATCACAAATCCAGCAAATGGGCGTGGCCAGTTTTGCGCGCTTAAAGCAGAAACAACCGCAGGTGCAAAACCCGGTGGCCAATGCCTATGTGGCCTGTGTGGCGCTTGCGATTACCCGCGTCACGCCGTTAAAAGCCAATTGGGATGTGGTGCTGTTTAAAAGCCCGCAGGTGAATGCCTTTGCGTTGCCGGGCGGCAAGGTTGGCGTGTATAGCGGGTTGCTCAAGGTGGCGAAAACGCCGGCGCAGTTGGCAGCGGTAATTGGCCATGAAGTGGGGCATGTGCTGGCGCATCATGGTAATGAACGCATGTCGATGCAGTTTGTGGCACAAACTGGCACACAAGTGTTGTCGGCGCTTTACGACGGCGACAAACCGTGCTGACGCTGCTGGGCGCGGGCGTGCAGTATGGCGTGATTTTGCCATATAGCCGCACGCAAGAGTCCGAAGCTGATTTAATCGGCTTGCAATTGATGGCCAAAGCCGGTTTTGACCCGCGTGCTGCTGTGCGTTTATGGGTCAACATGAGCCAACAGAGCGGGGCGAACCCGCCAGAATTCTTATCCACCCATCCGTCCGATGCCCACCGTATCGCCAATATCAAAAAGCATTTGCCGGATGCACTGACGATTTGGCACGCCGCCCGCCAAGCGGGCCGAGTACCGCAGTGCGTGCCGCAAGAGACTAAAGTGCAGTGATGGATGGCAATCCCCGCTGGTGTTGATTAAGATGAAATCAACCGTTTAAACGTTTGAGGCGGATAATGCGTCAACCCAACTGGCCAGAAAAGCTTGATCGAACACAGTTCCCAGAGCTGGATCTTATCTTGTGGGATTGTGCGGCGCGTTGTGTTTCACACCAAGTGGCTTTTTCCGCTTATGAACGGCGCTGGAAGTATGTCGATGCGAATAATTTAACCCGCCACGAGCAGGCATTGTTGGACTTTTTAATTCAATCTGTCGGCAATGGCCTCTTTCTTGCCGCATGAATACGCCCAAGCGCCCTCACCATCAAGCCATCT
>CAYVZZ010000076.1:0-10502 GCA_964456185.1 uncultured Alcanivoracaceae bacterium | reverse complement strand
AACAGGCCACTGCGGTAACGCTTCGCATAGGCAGCAGGCAGCATGGTTTTAGTTCCGGGTTCGGTGCAAAATCGCTCAGGTGTTTGACTAAAATCCACCTCACCATACAGCTCGGGCACAGCTTCTTTTTGAGCCATCACCTTGTGCCTTAGCGCATCGAGTGACATTGTCATGGTGTATCTCCAGTACATTATTTAACCAGCATCCTGCAGCTGCCTATTTAAGTCAAATTCCCCTGACGCCAAAAGATTGGCCTCATAAGTTGTACATCATTGGCACAAGCTGGCTTCCATCCATCGTAATGCTGTGACAGACTATCCGCTCGGAACAAAGGGAAAACCATGAACCTAACAGTGCTGGCGGGTCTTATTGCCGTCACCTTTTACGCCATATCGTCAGGGCTGGCGCTGCGCCAGTTACGACAAAACAAGGCACCTTCACGCATTCGCTTTCTTGCTTTTGGCTGGTTGGCGGCGCTGAGTCATGCCTGGTGTTTATGGCACCTCATGGTGCATCCACAGGGAGTGGCGCTGGGCATTCTCACCGTCGCATCGGCAATTACCTTTTGCGGTACGGTTTTAGTGCTCATCAGCAGCCTTTATCGGCCATTGGAATGGGTCAGCCTGATGGCGTTTCCTGTGTCCATCCTGCTGCTCCCTCCGGCTATGTTGGTACACACCAGCTACACCTCTGCCCCCTTGGCACCGGGCATTGCGGCACACGTTATCATGTCGATTTTGGCCTATGCCGCCATGACCATTGCCACCTGTCAGTCTATTCTGATCATGCTGCAACACCACCAGTTGAAGCAGGGTAATCTGCGTGGCTTGCCGAGTCGGTTGCCGCCCATTCAAACCATGGAAACCATGCTGTTCGAGCTCATCTGGACCGGCTTTATTTTGCTGACAGTTGCCATTGCACTGGGGCTAATTTACGTCGATAACCTGGTGACCCAACATTTGGTTCACCAAGCCGTACTGACCGTAATCGCTTGGTTGATTTTCGCGTTCTTGTTGACCGGACGGCATTTCATCGGCTGGCGCAGCATCACAGCAGGACGCCTGACCATTGCCGGCTTTATCGTCTTGATTGTGGGTTTCTTTGGCACCCAAGCGATTATTGATCTGGTGTATTGACAGCGGCCGCCAAAGTCTCACAAAATATCCTTTCCGATTCTAATTAAAAGACCACTTTGAACGACACCCCAACTCACCTGCTATTTGCCGCATTGATTATTTTGCTGCTGCTGTCTGCTTTCTTCTCAGGCAGTGAAACCAGCATGCTGGCCATCAACCGTTATCGCCTGCGCCACAAAGCGCAAGAAGGCCACAAGGGAGCCAAGCGCGTTGAGAAGCTGCGTGAGCGCATGGACAGGCTGCTGAGCGCCATATTAATCGGCAACAACTTTGCCAACATTTATGCTGCCACCTTGGCTACATTGGTGGCTTATCAGTGGTTTGGCAACACAGGCGCTGCCTTGGCACCGCTCGTTTTGACCATTGTCATCTTAGTGTTTGGCGAAGTCAGTCCCAAGGTTTATGCCGCCAATCACCCCGAGCGCATTGCCATTCCGGCCAGTATCCTGCTGCGCCCTCTCGTCTGGTTACTCACTCCGCTCACTTGGTTTGTCAATACATTTAGCCAATTCACACTACGTTTATTTGGGGTCAAAACGCACAGCAATGACGACGGCAGCCTGGCGCCCGAGGAATTGCGCACTGTTGTTAGCGAGGCCGGTAATCTGGTGCCCGAAAAACATCGCAAGATGTTGCTCAGCATTTTGGATTTAGGCGAAATCACCGTCGACGATATTATGATTCCGCGCAATGAGCTGGAAGGCATTGATTTGGATGACGATATCGACGATATCCTGCGTTTCCTCAGAGCCGCACCCCACACTCGCCTGCCGGTGTATCACGACAACCCCAACAACATCCTGGGCATGTTGCATCTGCGTCGGGTCAGCTATTTATTACAGCAGACGGAAATCACCAAAGATCACATCCGCCAGCTGCTCACCAAGCCGTATTTTGTGCCGGAAGGCACCCCGCTCAACCACCAGCTGTTGCACTTTCAAAACGCTCGCGAGCGCATCGGCATTGTGGTCGATGAATATGGTGATGTGCTGGGGCTAATCACGCTGGAAGATATTCTTGAAGAGATTGTCGGCGAGTTCACTACCAACCTGACGGCCACCCACGAAGACATTCAGCCCCAGGCGGATGGCAGCTATCTGATTGATGGCGGCATGCACTTGCGAGACATTAATCGGGTGCTGAAATGGGATCTGCCCACCGATGGCCCGAAAACGCTTAATGGTCTTATTTTGGAATATTTACAGGATATTCCCGAAAGCAGCGTGTCGGTGCGCATTGAAGACTTCCTTATCGATGTCATCCAGCTCAAGGACAACACGGTAAAAACCGCACGCGTCACCCGCGCTAAGCCTTAATGCACTGACACCACCAGCTCACCTTTTTTGGTGGGCTTGGCGTCTTTTTCTGCTAGCAAATTCACCGCCATCACCGGCTGCATGCCCACCTTGGGGCCGCCGCCTTCATAGGGCAGATACAACACCGCAAAATGGGCGTTGTCGGGAATGGGCAAATCGCCCTCTACATAGCTATAACGAAACCAGGTTTCCGAATAGCGGCGCTGAAAAAAATTGTTCACCGCCATCACCGGCGTGCCCTGCTGGTTCAGAAACAGCAAAAAAGGATGCAAATAATGGCCATTTTGCTTGTAACTAATTACCCGTAGGCGCTGCGCCTTCTCATCCAGCTCATACAAATGAGCGGGATGACGCTGTGACAAGGTAATCCAGCCGTAGCTACCGGGCTCGAAGCGCAATACGGCATCGTCTCCCAGTTTCAGCGGGTCGGCATGAGGTAACAACGCACGGCAGCAGTCGGCCGGCACTGCCATTTGGGTTTGGCTATATTGCCGATCCAGCGCGCGTTGGCTGGCAGCGTGCGTGATGGTTTCATAATCCTTTTGATTGGCAATCTGCTGGGCATGTTTTTTGGCCGCCACCGGATCAATACGCTGGCGGATCACGCGACCGTCGGCATTAAAGTAGGTGACGAAGCGATCATGAGCACGCGCTTCTTGCTTCGCGGCAGCCGCTTCTGCAGATTGATAGGTTACACCATCAACCTCTAGCTCATTGGCTGAGGCGGTTTCTTTTTTGGTGGTCGCTGCCGTTTTATTCGGCTTGCCGTCATTATTGGCTGGCAAGACGCCATGCACCAAATGACCCGTGCCATCCATGTAAATATAAGTGCGATCGTCACTGTGAGGGCGGTTGCTACAGCCCGCCAGCAGTACCAAGACGAAAACGACGACGAAGCCCAGCCGTTGCATTATTGGCTCCCAAACAATCGCTGCAATGCCTGCCCGGGATGGGCCTCGCGCATAAAGGCCTCACCTACCAGAAAAGCACCTAAGCCAGCATCCCGCAAGGCACGCACATTATCTGGCGTGTGGATACCGCTTTCGCTAACCAGCAAGCGTTCGGCGGCGAGTTGTTTACGCAACGTGAAGCTGGTTTCCAGGTGAACATCAAAGGTCTTGAGGTCACGGTTATTCACACCAATAAGCGCACCATCCAGGCGTTTGGCTCGTTGCAGCTCGGCCTCGTCGTGTACTTCGACCAACACATCCAGCCCAGCTTCACGCGCGGTGTGATACAGCAATTCCAACTGCTCTTGCTCCAGCGCCATGACAATCAGCAGCATGGCATCGGCACCAATGGCGCGGGTTTCCCATACCTGCCAGGGGTCGATAATAAATTCTTTGCGCAACACAGGTAGCTCACAGGCTTGGCGTGCGGCTTGCAAATAGGCTTCGCTGCCTTGGAAGAAATCGTGGTCGGTTAATACCGAAAGACAAGCCGCCCCGGCCTGCTGATATTGTTTGGCAATGGTCGCGGGTTGAAAATCCTCACGAATCACGCCTTTTGATGGAGAGGCTTTTTTGACTTCGGCAATCACCGCAGGCTTACCTGCTGCCACTTTTGTTTGCAAAGCCTGCACAAAGCCACGAGCAGGCGGCTGCTGCTTAGCCACTTGCTGCACCTCGGCCAAGGTTTGCTGTTGCTTGCGCTCAACTACTTCTTGTTGCTTACGCGCCAAGATGCGGTCGAGTACGGTGCCGGTTTTAATCATGCCGGTGCCTTCAATTGCGTGGTGAATTGGGCGAGCGACTCCATCTTGTCAAAAGCGGCTTGCTGGCATATTTGTGCTTTGGCCTGTGTCACACCTTCTGTAAAGGTGCTGGCCAAACCGGCCGTGTAAATGGCGGCACCGGCGTTCAATGCCACCATGTCGGCGGCTTTCTGGGCGCGCTCATTGCTGCGGTCGGTAAAGGCGTTACGAATCAGTGTGAGGGATTCCTCGGCATCGACCACATCCAAGCCAACCAACGATTGCGATGTGATACCCACCTCTTCCGGGGTAATGGTGTATTCGGTCACCTTGCCGTCTTTCACTTCGGCAACATTGGTTTTGCCGGCCAGGCTGATTTCGTCCAACCCATCCATGCCATGCACCACCAACATATGTTCGGCACCCAAGCGCAATAACACTTCCGCCATGGGGCGACACAAGGCTTCGGAGAAAACACCAATCACACCGCGCTTGACGCCGGCTGGATTAGTCATCGGCCCAAGGATATTAAACAAGGTGCGCAACCCCAATGCATGGCGCGGCCCGGCGGCATGGCGCATGGCGCTGTGGTGATTGGGGGCGAACATAAAACCAACGCCCACCTCTCGAATACAGGCTGCGATTTGCTCAGGCGACAAATCCAGCTTGATACCGGCCTGCTCCAATACATCCGCCGAACCGCTCTTGGAGCTCACCGAACGGCCACCATGTTTGGCCACATGGCAACCTGCAGCCGCGGCCACAAAGGCTGAAGCCGAAGACACATTAAACAGGTTCGCACCATCACCGCCGGTGCCGACGATATCAACCAGATGCGGCAAGTCGCTGACTTCCACCGGGGTGACCAGCTCACGCATCACTTCTACCGCGCCGGTGATTTCGTCGATGGATTCACTTTTCATGCGCAGCCCCATGATAAAGGCGCTGATCTGCATTTCATCGGCACCACCCGTCATGATTTGGCGCATGACCTCGCGCATTTCATTGCGGCTCAGGTCAAGGTGAGACGCTACCCGCTTAAGCGCATCGCGTATATCCATGGTGTTATCCTATTTATAATTCAATTCGTTTATTTATCTTCCAAGAAATTCTTCAACAGCGTATGGCCATGCTCACTCAAGATAGACTCGGGATGATATTGCACCCCTTGAATGGGTAGCGTTTTGTGCGCCAGCCCCATGATCTCATCCAAGCTACCATCTTCGTTTTGCGTCCAAGCCGTTACTTCCAAACAATCCGGCAGGCTATTTTGGTCGACGACCAAAGAATGATAGCGCGTGGCATCATAAGGGCTAGGCAAGTCGCTGAACACGCCCTGACCATTATGATAAATCGGCGACAGTTTGCCGTGCATGACCTGTTTGGCACGCACTACCTTGCCACCAAACACTTGGCCAATGCTCTGATGCCCCAAGCACACCCCCAAAATAGGCAGTCTGCCAGCGAAGTGTTCAATGGCTGGCATGGAAATACCGGCCTCGTTTGGCGTGCAAGGCCCGGGGGAAATCATCAGGCGATCAGCGTTTACTGCCTCCATGCCCTCCAAGTCGATCTTGTCATTGCGGTAAACCACCACATCGGCACCCAACTCTTGGAGATATTGCACCAAGTTATAGGTAAAGCTGTCGTAGTTGTCGATCATTAATACGCGACTCATAGCCTGTCCATCGCCTGCTATTTAAAAAGATTCAAGGGGCGATTATAGTCGCCCGATTGCGTTACTGTATAGCGGTTGACTTCCACCAGCAGCCACCTAACATGAGCTGACCCGTTATAAACGGGCTCACTCTACTTGGAGACGACACCATGCGCCGTACCCCCTTCCTTTCTCGCCTGCTATTAGGTTGCACTATTTTGTTTTTGTCAGCCTGCGGTCAGGCAGACAACACAGACCGCCCAGACGTACTGAGTGCCTTGGCCGATAATGACATTCAGGTTTACGATGAATTCAAAACCGACACTAAACTGCGCGCATTTGCCGCCAGCATAGGTGATCAGCCTATCGGGGTGTATGTGCTGCCAAACGGTCAGGCTATTGTTGGTACCCGAATCAACACGGAAGGCACACAGATAGATACTACAACGCTTGAAAAGCTGGTGCTCAAGCCTATGAGCCAGAAAACCTGGCAGTCTCTCGCCGATGCGCATTGGGTGGCCGAAGGGGATCCGGATGCACCGCGTATCGTCTACGAATTTAGTGATCCCAACTGCCCTTATTGCCATAAATTTTGGCAGGTATCGCAGCCTTGGATTGACGCCGACAAGGTGCAAGTTCGCCATATTTTGGTGGGCATCATTCGTGCCGACAGCCCAGCCAAAGCCGCCGCCATTTTCACGGCGGACAACCCCACAGCTGCCTTCAATAAAAACGAAAAGCGCTTTAATCAGGGCGGCATTAAGCCGGCCGACAGCATTTCAGACGACATCAAACAAAAGCTAATGGAAAACTACAAGCTGTTCGTTAAATTGGGTTTCCGTGGCACACCTGGCATTGTCTATCTGGATGAAGATGGCATTGTGCATAAAACCCCGGGGCTACCGCATGCACAGCAACTGATTGACATGATGGGCCCGAAGCCAGAATAACGCGTTTATTCCTCTCAACGAAAAAAGGCCAGCATTCCCGCTGGCCTTTTTTTATAACACCCTTATGGTTACCAACCGGTATGCTCTTTAAGGGTTAAGCCGATTTCCGACGGATTGCGGGTAATCTTCACGCCTGCGGCTTCCAGCGCGGCAAATTTTTCTTCTGCCGTGCCTTTGCCACCGGCGATGATGGCACCGGCGTGCCCCATGCGTTTACCGGCGGGTGCGGTGACGCCTGCGATGTAGGACACCACTGGCTTGGTGACGTGTTCCTTGATGTAAGCAGCGGCTTCGTCTTCCGCCGTACCACCAATCTCGCCGACCATGACAATGGCTTCGGTTTTGTCGTCTTGCTGGAAGAGTTTCAGCGCATCGATAAAGTTGGTGCCCGGAATCGGGTCACCGCCGATACCGATACAGGTGGACTGGCCAAAGCCTAGCTCGGTGGTTTGGTTCACGGCTTCATAGGTCAACGTACCCGAACGCGATACGATACCAACCTTGCCCGGCAGGTGAATGGCGCCCGGCATAATGCCGATTTTGCATTCACCCGGGGTAATCACACCCGGGCAGTTGGGGCCGATCATACGGGTGTTGGGGTGCTGCTCCAGGTATTCTTTCACATAGAGCATATCCAGTGCCGGAATGCCTTCGGTAATGCAGACAACCAGTTCGATACCGGCATCAATCGCCTCGATGATGGAGTCTTTACAGAAGGGGGCTGGCACATAAATAACGCTAGCTGTCGCGCCAGTTTCGGCGACGGCTTCGGCCACCGTATTAAACACCGGCAAGCCCAGATGCGTTTGACCACCCTTGCCCGGGGTGACGCCACCCACCATTTGGGTGCCATAGGCAATGGCCTGCTCGGTGTGGAAGCTACCTTGAGAGCCGGTAATACCCTGACAAATGACTTTGGTGTCTTTGTTAATCAAAACGCTCATGCGGCTTCTCCTTTGGCTGCTGCCACCACGCGCTCGGCGGCATCGTTAAACCCTGTTGCGGCAATGATATCCAAGCCGCTCTCTGCCAATTTCTTGCTGCCCAGCTCGGCATTGTTACCGGCCAGACGCACCACCACAGGCACTTTGACGCCGACATCTTTCACCGCGGCGATAATGCCATCGGCAATCAAATCACAACGCACAATGCCGCCAAAGATATTGACCAGAATGGCTTGCACATTGTCATCGGACAAAATGATTTTGAAGGCTTCGGTGACGCGCTCTTGGGTAGCACCACCACCCACATCGAGGAAGTTGGCCGGCAGCCCGCCTTTGAGTTTCACCAAATCCATGGTGCCCATGGCCAAGCCAGCACCATTGACCATGCAGCCGATGTTGCCATCCAGCGCCACATAGTTGAGATCCCACTCGGCGGCACGGCGTTCACGCTCGTCTTCCTGGCTAGGATCGCGCAATTCTTTCAACTCGGGGTGGCGGAACAAAGCGCTACCATCGATGTTGATCTTGGCATCCAGACAATGAATGTTGCCTTCGTCGGTAATCACCAAGGGGTTGATCTCGATGAGCGACAGGTCGTTGTCGGTGTACAGTGCGGCCAAACCCAAGAAGATTTTGACGAACTGCTTTACCTGCTTGCCTTGCAAGCCCAGCTTGAAGGCAATGTCGCGCCCCTGGAAAGGCTGTGCGCCGACCAGTGGATCGACGGCCACTTTGATAATTTTCTCGGGCGTTTCTGCCGCTACCTTTTCGATTTCCACACCGCCTTCGGTAGAGGCCATGAAGACAATGCGACGACTGGAGCGATCCAATACGGCACTGAGGTACAGCTCTTTTTCAATGTCGGTACAGGTTTCCACCCAAATCTTGCTGACCGGCTGACCCTGTTCATCAGTTTGATAGGTCACCATGCGCTTGCCCAGCCATTGCTTGGCAAAGGCTTTGGCGTCCTCGGCGTTATCGACCAGCTTCACCCCACCGGCCTTGCCACGCCCACCGGCGTGCACCTGCGCTTTAACGACCCAACGTTCTCCACCTATGTCACGGAGACGGTCTGCCACCTCTTGCGGGGTATCGCAGGCATAGCCTTTTGACACAGGCAGTCCATATGCGGCAAACAACTGTTTCGCCTGATATTCATGCAAATTCATGGATGCTTCCTGTTTTCTAGTGAACCAAAATAGAAAGAAGCCGACCGCAGTCGACCTCTTCCGTCCCGTTAGTTACTTTTTCTTGCGGCGGCGTTGTGCCACATGAATGGCTTTGTAATCGGTGGCCAGTGCGGCTTCGTGCACCGTTTCCGACAAGCTCGGATGCCCAAAGACCATCAACTGCAAGTCTTCGATGGTGGCACCAAATTCCATGGCCACTACGGCTTGTTGAATCAACTCGGAGGCTTGTGGCCCTAAAATGTACAAACCACGCACCAAATCGGTTTCTTCATCGACAATAAACTTCACCATGCCGGTGGTTTCGCCTGCGGCCATGGCACGGCCATTGGCGGCAAAAGGCACCACGCCGGTTTTGTAGGCATCGCCCCGGGCTTTGAGCTCGTCTTCGCTCTTGCCCACCCAGGCCAATTCCGGATGGGTGTAAATCACGGCGGGAATGCAGTTGTAATTGACCTGGGTTTGCTCGCCACTGATGACTTCAGCCACCATGACGCCCTCTTCGATGGCTTTGTGTGCCAAGGCGGGGCCGCGCACCAAGTCGCCAATGGCGTAGACGCCAGGCGCGTCACTGCGGCATTGTTTATTGACGTGAATGTAACCACGTTCATCCAGGACAATGCCGGAATCTTTGCTGAACAAATTGCGTGTGGACGGACGACGGCCAACGGCGACGATCAGTTTATCGAAAGTTTCTTCATGATCACCGTCTTTATCGGTGTAACTCACCTTGACCTGTTTGGCAGTAGCTTTGCTACCCGTAACGCGCGCGCCCAAGCGGATATCCAGCCCTTGTTTCTTGAGCTGTTTTAGCGCTTCTTTGGCAATTTGCTGATCCACATTAGCCAAGAAAGTGTCAACGGCTTCCAAAATGGTAACCTTGGCACCCAGGCGTGCCCACACCGAACCCAGTTCCTGACCGATAATGCCGGCACCAATGACGCCGAGGCGTTTGGGTACGCTTTCCATGTCCAGCGCGCCGCTGGAATCGATAATGCGTTTGCCATCGACTGGCGCCACACTAATATCAACCGGCACAGAACCGGCGGCAATGATCACATTGTCGGCGGTCAGCTCTTCTTCCTCGGCCTTGTCATCCAAAGGCGTGAAGGTCACTTTGCGGCTGGCCTGCAAAAAGCCGGTGCCCTGCAACCAAGTCACTTTATTGGCTTTGAACAGTGAGGCGATGCCGCCGGTGAGTTTGCTGACGATATCGTCTTTGCGTGCCACCATCTTTTTGACATCCATGGTGGTTTTGCCCACCTGAATGCCGTGATCGGCCAATGATTCCTGTGCTTCGTGGAATTTCCAAGTGGAATCCAGCAAGGCTTTGGACGGAATACAGCCGACATTCAAACAGGTGCCACCCAAGGCCGGTTTGCCTTGTTTGTTGACCCGCTTCTCGATACAGGCGGTGTTTAGCCCCAGCTGCGCACAGCGAATGGCAGCGGCGTAACCGCCAGGTCCACCACCGATTACGATGACGTCATAATGCTTGCTCATGTCTGTCTCCCGATCCAGTTAGATATCCAGCAGGATACGTGCCGGGTCTTCAATAAATTGTTTGATGGTCACCAGGAATTGCACCGCTTCTTTGCCGTCAATCACGCGATGGTCAT
>CAYVZZ010000075.1:0-10514 GCA_964456185.1 uncultured Alcanivoracaceae bacterium | reverse complement strand
TTGCTGGAATCGACACATGGTTTGGAGCAAACCGACAACGAGAAAGAAGCCGACGTGTTGCTGCTCAACACCTGCTCGGTGCGCGAGAAAGCCCAAGAAAAGGTGTTTCACCAACTGGGCCGCTGGCGCAAGCTGAAAGACAAAAAGCCGGATCTGATTATCGGTGTTGGTGGTTGTGTGGCCAGCCAGGAAGGCGAGATGGTGCAGAAACGTGCGCCTTATGTGGATGTGGTGTTTGGTCCACAAACGCTGCACCGCTTGCCCACGCTGATTAAAGAGGCCAGCAAGAAGCATGGCCTGGCAATGGACATTAGCTTCCCGACGGTAGAAAAGTTCGACAACCTGCCCGAGCCAAGCGTCAACGGCCCGACGGCGTTTGTTTCCATTATGGAAGGCTGTTCCAAATACTGCTCTTTCTGCGTGGTGCCCTACACACGCGGTGAAGAAGTCAGCCGTCCGGTCGACTCGGTGATGATGGAGATTCGCCATCTGGCCAGTTTGGGTGTGCGTGAAATCAACCTACTGGGTCAAAACGTTAATGCCTATTTGGGTAAAGGCCCGGATGGCGATATTGTGGATTTCCCCGAGCTGCTGTATTTGGTGCGCGCTGTCGAAGGCATCGACCGCATTCGTTACACCACCAGCCACCCGCAAGAATTTAGCGATGCCTTAATCGAGGTATACAAGCACATTCCCGAGCTGGTGAATCACCTGCATCTGCCGGTGCAGTCTGGTTCCAACCGCATCTTGCGTCTGATGAAACGCAACTACACGCGCGAGCATTATTTAGCGCAAATCCGCAAGCTCAAGAAGATTCGCCCCGAGTTGTCATTAAGTACCGATCTTATCATCGGCTTCCCCGGTGAAACCGAAGACGACTTTAACGACACCATGGCACTGGCAGAAGAAGTGGGCTATGACACCAGCTTTAGCTTCATCTACAGCCCGCGCCCGGGCACACCTGCCGCCAGCGTGCCAGACAATGTGCCCATGGAAACCAAAAAGCAGCGTTTGTATCAGCTGCAAGCCCTGCTTAACGAGCAGGCCAAAGCCATCAGCGAAAGCATGGTCGGCACCACTCAGCGCATTTTGGTGGAAGGCTTCTCGAAAAAGAGCCCGGCGGATTTGTCCGGTCGCACCGAAAACAACCGTGTGGTCAACTTCCAAACCGGCAAAGTCATGCTCATTGGTCAGTTCGCCACCGTGCGCATTACCGAGGCTTATAACAACTCGTTGCGCGGTGAGTTGGTAGAAGAATAAGCAGCCGCATCAGGATGGATACTTTTCGTCCATCCTGATAAGCTGAAGTTACCCGTTTAACACAGGAAACGACAACGACCTTGAACACCGCACTGGCGACCACCACACTCAGCCTTGAGCCTTACGACGCCAAGCGCTTGGCCAATTTATGTGGTCAACTCAACGAGCATATCCAGCTGCTCGCCAAACGGCTTAACGTCCGCATTAAAAGTCGTGGCAATTTATTCCAAATCAGTGGTGAATCAGCGGCTATTCGTCAGACCAGTCAGCTGTTGCACACGCTATATGATGAAACGCGCCAACAGCAGCTTACGCCCAACAAGATTCATCTGCATTTGCAAAGCGCTTCTTTAGAAGACAACACCCTACCCTTTCCTGCCGATAAAGGCTTTCGCCTGAAGCGCTGCCATGTCAAACCGCGTGGCAAGCATCAGCAGCGCTACCTGCAGCTGATGACAGAGCGCGACATCAACTTTGGCATCGGCCCGGCGGGTACGGGTAAAACGTGGCTAGCCGTTGCGGCCGCCGTGCAGGCATTGGAACAGCATGAAGTGGAACGCATTTTGCTGGTGCGCCCCGCCGTTGAAGCAGGCGAAAAACTGGGCTTTTTGCCCGGTGATATGGCTGACAAAGTTGACCCTTATTTGCGCCCGCTTTACGACGCTCTTTACGACATGCTTGGCACGGAAAAGGTCGAAAAGCTCAGTGAGCGAAATGTTATTGAAATCGCTCCCCTGGCCTATATGCGTGGTCGCACGCTGGATAACTGTTTTGTGATTCTCGACGAAGCGCAGAACACCACACCGGCACAAATGAAAATGTTCCTGACTCGCATTGGGTTTGGCACTCACGCGGTCATTACCGGCGACATTACTCAAGTAGATTTGCCGCGCAATCAGCGCTCTGGCTTGGCACATGCGTTGCAGGTATTGGGCGACATTGACGCCATCGGTATTACGCATTTTGATAGCGCCGATATTGTCCGTCATCCATTGGTTCAACAGATTGTCGAAGCTTACGAGCAAGATGCCGATCAAGAGCGTAGCCACACCCTCGCCCATCGTCGCAACTCGCAAAGGCCGCCCGATGCAGGTTGATGTCAGCGTGGTGGCTGAGGCGGAAGGCGTACCAGAGACAAGCACCTTCAAACCTTGGGTGCAAGCTGCCTTGGATGCTGCCGATGCAAAACCGGGTGATGTGGCCATCCGCATTGTCGACAAGGCCGAAATGCAGCAACTCAATCGCGATTATCGTCATCAAGACAAACCCACCAATGTGCTGTCTTTTCCCTTTGAGATGCCAGCAGGCATTGACGACATCGATTTAATACACGGCGATCTTGCCATCTGTGCCGCCGTGGTTACCGAGGAAGCCGCCGCCCAACATAAATCCTTAGTCAGCCACTGGGCGCACATGGTGGTTCACGGTACACTTCACCTACTCGGTTATGACCACATCAAGGATGACGAAGCCGAGATCATGGAAGGGCTGGAAATTCGTATTATGGAACAGCTCGGATTCAACAACCCCTACAGGAGCCACTGATGCCGGACGATAACGCCGACAGCAGCAACTCGGGCGACAGTCGAAGTTGGCTTGAACGCCTTGCCAGTATATTTAATGATGAACCCGAAAATCGCCGCGAACTGCTTGCACTAATCAAAAGTGCCAGTGATAACGGCGTGCTTGATGCCGACACCTACGGCATCATCGATGGTGCCTTGCAAATCGCCAATCTGCGTGCCAGCGACATCATGATCCCACGGGCACAAATCGTCACATTGGATTTGGACGATTCGTTGAACGACCTGCTCAATACCATTACCAAAAGTGGTCACTCGCGTTTTCCCGTATTGGGCGACGAAGACGACGAAGTGCTGGGCATTTTGTTGGCCAAAGATTTGCTGCCACTGGCGCAAGACCGCGACATGCCAAAGCGCTTTAATCTCAAAGATTTATTGCGCCCCGCTTTTATTATTCCCGAGTCGAAGCACTTAGACTCGTTGCTGCACAACTTCCGCGCCAGCCATAATCACCTGGCGGTGGTGGTGAATGAATACGGCGGCATTGCCGGGCTAATCACCATCGAAGATGTGTTGGAGCAGATTGTCGGTGACATTGAGGACGAGCACGACACCGACGAAAGCAACTTTGCCATTCGCGACAACGGTAATGGCAGCTTCACACTAAACGCCCTTACCCCCATCGACACCTTTAATGAATTTTTCGGCAGCGACCTCAGCGATGACGATTTTGATACGGTTGGCGGGTTGGTCATCCAACAATTTGGCCGCCTGCCCGATCGTCGTGAACAAATCGCCTTTAATGGTTTCCGTTTCACCATCATCAGCGCCAATGGCCGCGTGATTCGCTGGTTAAAAGTCTCGCCGACAAACGCCGACAAGGACTAAAACTCTTGCGCCAACTCAACAACCCCTGGCTCAAACGAGTCATTGCACTCATGGCAGGCCTGCTCTACCCGCTCGCCTTTGCTCCGTACAACCAAGCTTGGCTCGTCATCGTTAGTCTGGCGGTGCTTTGGTGGCTGGTGCGCGACGCCTCACCTAAACAAAATTTCCAGCTCGGTTTTATCTTTGGTGCCGGTCAGTTTGGTCTTGGGGTATCTTGGGTTTATGTGAGCATGGCCACCTTTGGTGGCACCAACGCGGTTGTGTCCAGTTTAATGACGGGCGTTTTTATTGCCGTGTTGGCACTTTTCCCGGCACTAACCTGCTGGCTAACGGCGCGCCTGTCGCGCAAGCATCATAATGGCCTGTCGCCCTATTTGTTTATCGTCAGTTGGCTGCTATTCGACTGGATACGCGGCTGGTTGTTATCGGGCTTTCCCTGGCTTTATGCCGGTTATGCGGCCATCGATAACCCGCTTGCGAATTTGGCCGCTTATGGTGGTGTACAGCTCGTCACGCTGGCTGTGGTGTGTACCGCTTTGCTACCCGACAACCGTCTGGTTGCCCAAAAACGCTTCTGGCCGATTACCGGCCTAACTATTGGTCTTTGGTTGGCAGCTTGGCTTCTGCCGACCACGCCGGGCGTTAAACCTGTTGGTCACCCACAACCGGTGGCGTTGGTGCAAGCCAACATTCACGTCACGGTGAAATGGGACCCCGAGCATCAAAAGAAAACTCGCGAGATTTATCACCAGCTCACCCAGACCATTGCCAACAAGCAAAGCCTCGTGCTTTGGTCGGAATCCTCACTCACCGAATTTTATCGCAGCCGCAAAGCCTGGTTGGAAGAACAGGCAGCCCCCTTTGCTGCCGCAGGTGGCTCACTCATTGCCGGTCTACCACGTTTCGAAATGAGCGTTTTAGGGCACCCACGCTTTTATAATTCGCTAATAGTTGTTAGCGGTGGCAAAGGCATTTACAACAAGCAAAAACTGGTGCCCTTTGGAGAGTATGTGCCCTTTGGCAACATCATTCGCGGCCTTGTGCCCTTCTTTAACCTGCCCATGTCAAGCTTTACGGCCGGCGGGCCACATCAAGCCAACCTGCAAATACAGAATGGGGTTAACATCGCTCCCTTTGTATGCTACGACATCCTCTACCCCCGCCTTGTCGCCCGTCAGGCACGCGGCAGCAATGTGCTTGTAGAGGTGAGCGACGACGCCTGGTTCGGCGACTCGGCAGGCCCTTGGCAACATCTACAAATGGCGCGTATGCGTGCCATCGAAACCGGCCGCTATCTACTACGCGACACCAACACCGGCATCACCGCCATTGTGAATGCACAAGGCGACGTCATTGCCAGCCTGCCGCAATTTCAGCGCGACATCCTCACTGGCATGTACCAACCCATGCAGGGGCAAACGCCTTACATGAGTTGGGGGCGCTGGATATTACCGCTGTTGTGTGTGTTGCTGCTATTGATATCGCGTCTGATAGGACGAGATAAGTCGTCAACAGATTAATTGCCAAAACACCAAGTGATCGGCGGAAAGTATTACCCGCCGGTCTGTGGTAATATGCGCGCTTTGTAATCACCCCTATCAACTGACGAGAGCACTGCGTGTCTGCATCCCAGCAATCTACTTGGCAATTATCCGATTTCGACGTTCCGCCACAAGACGGTAAAACCCGCTTCCATGACTTCCCGCTGCATAAAGACCTCATGCATGCCATTGCAGATTTGGGTTTTCAATATTGCACGCCCATTCAGGCGCAAGTTTTGGGTCACACCCTGAACGAAGAAGATGCAATCGGCAAGGCGCAAACCGGTACGGGAAAAACTGCGGCCTTTCTGATTACGTTAATCAACGATATGTTGCAGCACCCACTTGAACACAAGCGCTATGCGGCCGAGCCGCGTGCCTTGGTTATTGCACCGACACGCGAGCTGGTGATGCAAATCGAGAAGGATGCCAAACAGCTTATCAAGCACACGGATCTCAATGTGATGAGTGTGGTGGGCGGCATGGACTTTGAGCGCCAGCTAAAAAAGCTGAACAACCAGCTGACCGATATTTTGGTGGCCACACCCGGGCGCTTACTGGATTTCCTGCGGCGCAAGCAGGTTTGGCTTGATCGTGTCGAAAGCTTGGTGATTGACGAAGCCGACCGCATGCTCGATATGGGCTTCATTCCTGACGTAAAACGTATTATCTATGCCACGCCACGCAGCGAATATCGACAAACTCTGCTGTTTTCTGCCACCTTCGACCGTAATGTCATGAACTTGGCACGTCGCTGGACAGTCAATCCGCAAATTGTCGAAATCGAGCCGGATAATGTGGTGACCGATCAGGTTGATCAGCGGGTGTATCTCACGGAAACCAGCAAGAAATTCAACTTGCTGTGCCACTTCATCCGCCAGGAAAAGCTGAAGAAAGTCATTGTCTTTGCCAACATGCGAGTAACCACCCGTAAACTACGTGACCGCCTAAGCAAGCAAGGCGTTAAGGTGGCCATGCTGTCCGGCGAAGTGCCGCAAAACAAACGCGTCAAAACACTAGAACGCTTCCGCAGTGGCAATATCGACGTGCTGGTCGCCACCGATGTGGCCGGCCGTGGCATTCATGTGGACGACATTAGCCATGTGATTAACTACAACTTGCCGGAAGATCCAGAAGACTATGTTCACCGCGTGGGGCGTACTGGCCGCGCTGGCAAAACCGGCGTATCCATTAGCTTTGCCACCGAAGACGAAGCCTTCATCCTGCCGGATTTGGAAAAAGCCATCGGCCAGAAATTGGAATGCCAATTTCCACCGGAAGAATTTACCGAAGAAGCTGCCCAATAATGGGACTCGGGGCGTCACTGGCGCCCTCTCCTCTTTGACCTCACATCCGCTATACTGCCTGCACAACCATTAACTAGGCAGCTCATGTCAGATTCACCTTTCATTACCTTTGGTGCGCCCCACCTTGCTTCGGAAGAGGTCGATGAGGTTACCGCCTGTTTAACTTCTGGATGGTTGGGCACCGGACCTCGTGTAGCGCAATTTGAAAGTGATTTTGCGCGCCTAAAACAGATTCCCGAAAGCCAACTGGCTGCCGTTAATTCCGGCACAGCAGCGCTGCATTTGGCACTACTGGCCGCCAACTTGCCCTCTGGCAGCGAGGTCATCACCACGCCGCTGACCTTCTGTGCCACCATCAACGCCATTTTGCATGCGGGCTTAACGCCTGTTTTGGCCGACATAGACCCCATCACACAAAACATTAGCTCAGCTGCTATTGAAGCGGCGATTACGCCGCAAACTCGTGCCATCTTGCCGGTGCATTTTGCCGGTCGTCCTTGCGACATGCAGGCGATACAGCATTTGGCACGACAGCATAACTTAAAGATTATTGAAGACTGCGCACACGCCGTTGAGGGACAATACCAAGGCCAACCCCTGGGCACGCTAGGCGACTTCGGTTGCTTTAGCTTTTATGCCACGAAAAACCTCACCACAGGCGAAGGTGGCATGTTAATTGGCAAAAGCGCCCAGGCCATCGCCCGCGCCCGCACACTGGCATTACACGGCCTAAGTCAAGACGCCTGGCACCGTTACAGCGATAGCGGCTACAAGCACTACCAAGTCACCGAGGCCGGTTTTAAATACAATATGATGGACTTGCAGGCGGCAATTGGTATCCACCAGCTGAAGCGGCTAGAAGCCAACTGGCAGCGCCGCCAGGCGATTTGGCAAACCTACATGCAGGCATTTGCCGACCTGCCTATTGGTCTACCAGCGCCCATCGAAGCTAGCCACCGGCATAGCTATCATCTTTTCACCCTGCTTATCGATGAAAACCGCTGCGGCCTCTCTCGTGACGCTTTCTTGCAAGCATTGCAAAGCAAAGGCATCGGCACCGGTGTGCATTATCGGTCGATCCCCGAACACCCCTATTATCAATCGCAATTTGGCTGGCAAGCGGATAGCTGGCCAAACGCCCACTATGTAGGCCGTACCACGGCTAGCCTTCCCTTGTCCCCAGGGCTAACTGATGAGGCAATTAAACGCGTCATAACGGCAGTTCGCGAGCTGTTTGCTTAGAATATTGCCTCCTTCTGTTAGGGAAGCTCTGAACAAGTCCTAGCTGTTCAGAGCTTCCTTAGAACTTTGCCCGTTAGAAACGAAAAAACCCTCCGGCGCTAACCGGAGGGTTTCTCTTACTAACCGCCAAGTTCTTAGATTTCACTACTCGGGTGATATGCCTTCACCTTGTGCAGCGTGTTTTTGTCGGTGTGGTGCATTTCTTCGCCGGTGGCGGCCAGCTTTAACACGATGTCGGACGAGTGGGTAAAGGTGCCATCGTCGTTAAACAAGAAAGTGCTCTTGAAGCTTTTTAGCTCGGCACGCTCTAGCAGGTATTTGTTCTGCAAGATGCCATAAGCCGGGTCACCCGGTGTTGCCACAAAGTTCAGCTTTTTGTCGCGTGGACCTGCATCACCACCTGCCTGAATGGCGATGCCGCGGCCAAACACAACAGAACGAATAATTTGCCCATTAGCTTTATCCCATAGCAGGTAGCCCACCTCATCGTGGAAGGGGTTCATGGCTTCCTCACCATGTCGCCAGGCCACCGAGCCATATTGCAGCCCGTTAAGCGCCTGACGGCCATTCACGGTGGTGGGAATGGGTTTGAACCAGGCTTTCTCGAAATAACTGGTTTTGGACGTTTCGTCGTCTTCATTGTGATACGACAGGTCGACCCCTTTATTGCCTTCCCATTCACCCACCAGTGGGGTTAGGGGGCCTAATAGCTGTGGTCCATGGATATCTGCCATGATGATTCTCCCTCGTTATTTTATTTGCCAGTCTAGATAAGCACTCTGCTCACCTTTAGTCAAACGCGATAGCGATTAAGATGCCAATACCATTTGGCTATTGCAGTGATATAGCAGACGAATCACCTGCGGATAGAGGGGGGATTTATTGCCCATAAACAAAAAGAGCCTACACCAATGTGTAGACTCTTTTTGTATGGTACGCCCGAGAGGATTCGAACCCCTGACCTTCTGGTTCGTAGCCAGATGCTCTATCCAGCTGAGCTACGGGCGCATAACCTTTGCAAACTGTGTTGGCTGTGCGTTAAAAGCATCATTCCAAGGCCGCGCATTATTCCCAATGGCCGCGGCCGCGTCAAGCATAAATCCGTTACATCAACGACTCTGCCTAATTATTCGGCAGCGTGCATTTGTTTTTGCAAATAATTCTGGATACCAACCTGCTCAATCAAGCTAAGTTGCGTTTCCAACCAGTCGATGTGCTCTTCTTCATCATCGAGAATTTGGCGGAACAGATCGCGAGACACAAAGTCACGCTGCTGCTCGGCGTACTCAATGGCGTCTTTTAGATCGCCCAAGGCCTTGATTTCGGCATTGAGGTCACTTTGCAGCATTTCTTGGGTGTTCTCACCAATCATCAGCTTATCGAGACGCTGTAGATTCGGCACGCCCTCGAGGAACAAAATGCGCTGAATGAGCCAATCGGCATGACGCATTTCTTCAATGGATTCGTCGTATTCTTTCTTGGCGAGTTTATCCAGCCCCCAGTCTTGATACCTCCGGGAATGCAGAAAATATTGATTAATGGCAACTAGCTCGTTAGCCAGCGCTTGGTTGAGGTGTTCGATGATTTTGTTGTCACCGCGCATGCGATTGCTCCTTCAAGTCCCTGTCGCATTATTGTGGTGACATTACGCCAAAGGCGCAACAACTTTAGCGCTCTCTGAGCAATTGCTTAGGCTGTAACAACTTGTGGTTCAAAATAGCCAACGGTCGGCTTGTTAGCGATTTGGCTGCGTTCGAGGGATTGTTCGAATACGTCGCGGGCATGGCGGCCACATTTACCACAGCAGCTGGCAATGTCGGTTTGAGCGCGTAACTCGCGCATGCTGGAGCAGCCTACATCGACGGCTGCCTGGATTTGTCGCTCGGTAATGCCTTTGCAGATACAAACGTACATGGCTAGTCCTCTATCATCTGATAAAGAGATTACCTGTAATGCGAATCATTATCAACATTATTTCCATTTTTGTCCCACAATCCCTTTTTTGGCCTTAACGCATCAACAAAAAAGGCGCAAACCTAGCTGGCTGCGCCTTTTATTTGCTGGATTGTAGGAAGTGTCAGGCTTGGAAATTAACCATACGCTCCAGCGGGATCATGGCTTGACGGCCCAGCTCGGGGTCGACAAACACCTCATTGCCACGTCCGTCTTCCGCTCGCAGTACGGCGCGAATGTTGCGCAAGCCGGTCATGGCCATCCAGGGGCAATGCGCGCAGCTAACACAGGCCGCACCGTTGCCCATGGTGGGCGCTTCGAGGAATTGTTTCTCGGGCGACAATTGGCGCATCTTATAAAAAATGCCCTTATCGGTAGCGACAATAAAAGTGGGGTTGCTCATATCTTGGCTGGCTTTAATGAGCTGTGTGGTAGAGCCCACCACATCGGCAACCTCCAGCACGGAATCAGGTGATTCGGGGTGTACCAAAATAGCCGCATCCGGATGCGTTTTCTTCAGGTCAAGAATACCTTCCGCTTTAAATTCGTTATGCACGATGCAGGCACCATCCCACATCACCATATCGGCACCGGTCTGCTTTTGTACGTAGTTACCCAGGTGCTTGTCCGGTGCGAAGAGAATCTTCTCGCCCTTCTTGTCCAGATGGTCAATCAAATCGACGGCCATGCTTGAGGTGCATACCCAGTCGGCACGCGCTTTAACGGCTGCTGACGTATTGGCATAAACCACAACGGTGCGGTCCGGGTGCTCGTCGCAGAAAGGCGCAAACTGTTCGATG
>CAYVZZ010000074.1:0-10515 GCA_964456185.1 uncultured Alcanivoracaceae bacterium | reverse complement strand
GCCCTATATTAGGGTACTGATGATGAAAGCGAGTCGCAATGCGGCTCAGCTAACGCTATCCTGTGCTTTTGTGTCAACAATAACCGGATTCTCATGAAACTGATTTCATTTAATGCCAACAGTATTCGCGCCCGCATGCACCAAATCGAGGCCATCATCGAACGCCACCAACCCGATGTCATCGGTGTCCAAGAAACCAAAGCACAAGATAAAGACTTCCCGGTTGCCGCTATTGAAGAGCTCGGCTACCACGCCCTCTTTCACGGCCAGAAAACACACTATGGTGTGGCGCTGCTCAGTCGCAAACCGCTTAGTGAGCCCCGCAAGGGATTTCCCACTGATAGCGAAGACGACCAAAAGCGTTTGGTGGCAGGTGTGTATGACGATAATGGCACGCCAGTCACCATTATTAACGGCTATTTCCCACAAGGCGAAAGCCGCAAGCATGAAACCAAGTTTCCCGCCAAGCGTAAGTTTTATGCCGACTTGAACCAGCTTCTTGAAGACAACTACTCGCCAAACGATGCCGTTGTCGTCATGGGTGATTTGAACATCGCCCCCCAAGATAGCGACATCGGCATTGGCGAAAACAATCGCAAACGCTGGCTACGCGATGGGAAAACCAGTTTCTTGCCCGAAGAACGCGAGTGGTATCAGCGACTAATCGACTGGGGGTTGGTTGATAGCTACCGAGTAATCCACCCGGAAGATGCCGACTATTTCAGCTGGTTTGATTACCGTTCTCGAGGCTTCGATAAGGATCCGAAACATGGCCTGCGCATTGACGAAATCATGATCACACGCCCTCTGGTCGAACGCCTTACAGACGTTGGCATAGATTACACCATCCGCGGCATGGAAAAGCCCTCTGACCACTGCCCCATCTGGGCCACGTTTAAGTAATTTCGCTATGCAAACGACCGACGAGCAAGCCGCTAGCCACACAAGCACACCACGTCGCCAGCATAATCTCTTGGCGATCTCGGTCGATGTCACCATGCTGGTGCTCATCATCGTTAACCTTGTGTTGATTGTGGTCGACTGGCTATACGGCGTAGACCTTTTGCGCCAACTGTTTCACCAATATGTGCCGCTTGCCGCCGGCTTTTATGGCGACGTTATTCACGCCCATTTCACGGAAATTGATTTGGGCTTTGTCGCCATCTACATCGTTGAGTTCTGTGCCCAGTGGCTGTACGCCATTTGGGCCAGGCGTTATCACCGCTGGTTTTTCTACCCATTTATCCACTGGTATGACCTGCTCGGCTGCATTCCCGTTGGTAGCTTCCGCTGGCTACGGGTATTGCGAATATTCAGCATTTTAGTGCGACTACACCGCATGGGCTGGATTAACCTCACCGAGACTTACCCCGGGCAAATCGCCATTAAATACTACAACATGCTGGTTGAAGAGATTTCAGATCGCATTGTGATCAACGTATTAAATGGCGCCCAGCGCGAGATCACCATGGGGTCACCGGTGCTTGATCGCGTTCGTCAGGATGTACTTTTACCGCGTAAAACCGCCCTGCTGGATTTGGCATCGCACCGACTGGCAGTCAGTGTGGAAGGAGCCTATGCCGAGCATCGCCAGGACTTGCATGCCTACCTTGGTCATTTGGCAGATGATGTACTCACCCACTCGAAGGCGGGCAAGCGTTTAAAAGATATCCCGGTAGCTGGTCAGCAGATCAGCCATTTGATCCAAGAACAGGTGCGCCAGATCGGACTGGCATTGGTTGATCGATTAGTGATCGATATCAGCTCACCGGCCAACCAGCAGCAGATCAATGCGGTGCTGGATTCCTTGCTACAAGATGACAACGACCAGCCGCTAACGCCCATAGTTCAGGACATTATTTACAATATTATCGAGCAGGTTAAGTCGCAAATTGAGGTGCAACAGTGGAAGAAAGAAGAGACGTTGCAATCAAGCAGCGTTGACGCTTAACGCCCCCAAATCGAAGCCGCAGTTGCTGGCCTCAAGTGCCCCTTCAATTGTCAATGGCTTACCATCTACGTCTTGGGTTTTTTCTAGCAAGTCGACAATTCGCGGCTGCACTAACGGCTGCTTGTTGCGATCCAGCACCAGCATAATTTCCGGCCGCAAGCGACGCTTGGTGTTCTGTGCAACAACCACTGCCACCTCGCCACTGCTTAGCTCCACCGGTGTACCCGTCGGGTAGACGCCAATTGACTGGATAAACTGCTCGATTAACGATGCCTGAAAGGCTTTATCTCGTTGCTCATAAAGGCAGGAAACTGCTTTGGTGCTAGTCAATGCTTTTATGCCGGGACGCGGGCTGGTTAGACTATCGTAGTAATCCACCAAACCGGCGATACGCGCCAAAATCGGAATGCGTTTGCCTTGCAAACCAAATGGAAAACCGCTGCCATCATGACGTTCGTGGTGATACTGCACCAATGCCAATATCTGATCATTGATACCGCTGCAGTCTTGTAAACGCTGCATGCTAAATTCGACGTGGCGTTGCCACTGCTGGCGTTGCTCATCACTCATGTCATCAACATTGGTTTGCACCAATTGCCGGGGCAAAGCTGTTAGCCCCACATCCATTAGCAATGCCCCCGTTGCGAGGTTTTCAAGAATCGACTTAGGCAAACCCAGTTGGCGACCGAACACGCTTGCCAAAATGGCACAGCGCACACCATGGTGATAACTGTATGAGTCTTCATCTTTCAAGCGCACCAGCCATACCATGGCGTCAGGATTGCGCACAATACTATGCACCAACACCGAGGCCGCCTTGCGTACCGCCCGTAAATTCAGCGGTTTATCAGCGCGCAGCTCTTTGGTCACGCGTAACACAGTGCGTACCACTTCGCTGTGATATAACGAAGCGGCTGCCACTTCTTTTTTCAATGAACGGGTTGTTTCGTAATAGACCGGCTCAAACTGGCCAAGGCGGCCATCTAATGTGGGGCGTTTGGCTACCGTTGGCTGCCTTGAATGCCGGGAAATGGCATGTGGTGCAAAGTGATAATCGGGGCTTTTTTCGTAATCGACATAAACGTGATTACATAAGGTCGCGAGCTTATCCAATTGCGACTGCTCACTTAGCAGAAAGCCTTGCAACGGAAAGGGGGTATCAATCCATGGGCGATCCAGTTGGGAGATAAACATTCCCAGCTTCAACTCATTGATTGTTAGTTTTTCAACCTGGACTTTCATCTCACGCGCCTTGCGATACCGCTACCATCAGCATTAATAACCTATAAATCGATACTACTTAAGTACCAATTATGGCCGAAAAATACGCTAATGCAAGTCAAACCGACAACAAATGACCAAATTGACAAAATTTGTCAGGTTGCCGGGATCTGCTTTACTGCCATGGTCAACCGGCTGATGCAAACCCGTTTATCATTGTCATCACGAATATCGATTTCCCACACTTGGGTGGAACGTCCAATATGCACAGGGCGTGCCGTACCGGTCACCAAACCATTGCACGCACTTCGCAGGTGGTTGGCGTTGATATCCAACCCAACACAATATTCTTTGCCCTGCTCGACACAAAGGTTGGCTGCCAAACTGCCCAATGATTCGGCCAAAACAACAGATGCACCACCATGCAATAATCCCATAGGCTGATGGGTGCGATGGTCGACCGGCATCGTGCCGCGAACAAAGTCGTCACCCAGCTCAGTCACTTTGATGTCCAACCACTCAACAATGCTGTTTCTTTGCATGTTCTCCAGCTGTTCGAGGCTGGGGGTGACATTCCAAATCTTACTCATTTCACAACTCCTGTTTCGGGGGATATGCACCAGCGTAAACGGGCACCGGCGATAGCCGCCACTTCAAGGTCAAGGCAAGCCACCATACCTGGCACAAAGGGTAAGCGAGCCGATGCACAATCGGTTAACATGCCCGTCAATATCGCTACTAGCGGCATGTGACTGACAAGCAATAAGCCATTTTCCTGGGGTTGCGCGTTTAGCCAATCGAATACCGCATGCGGGTCACCTTCGCTTAACAAACACGGCTGGGTTTCAATTGTCAATTGCGGGTAACGCGCTTGTATCAATCCGGCCGTTTGCTGGGTGCGCTTAAACGGGCTGGCTACAATACGCTGCACTTTAACGCCTTTGTCGCACAAGGTATCCCAAAGTGCGCCAACTTGAGCTTCGCCATGTGGTGTTAATAGCCGCGCTTCATCATCACTACGTTGCGGTTCGGCTTCTCCGTGTCGCACGATAAACAGTTTCATGCTATTGCCCTTCTTGTGTGCTCAGTTGGAATTCAACATCATGATTGTGTTCACCCAACATCAAGCCATGTGCCACATCAGATAGTGACGCCTGCTTGAAAAGGATGTGATACAGCCCTGTCGCAATGGGCATGTAAATGGCTTGTTCCTTTGCCTTCTCGGCAACCAGACGCACGGTGTTAACACCTTCTGCCACCTGGCCTAATGCTTCTATCGCTTCATCCAGGCTCTTGCCCTGCCCTAGCTGATATCCCACACGGTAATTGCGCGACAGGGATGAAGAGCAGGTGACGATAAGATCACCTACGCCGGCGAGACCGAGAAAAGTCATGGGGTTAGCGCCCTGCCTGACGGCAAAACGGCTCATTTCCGCAAGGCTTCTGGTAATGAGAAAGCTGCGACTGTTTTCACCCACGCCAATGGCAGCGGCAATGCCCGAGGCAATGGCGTATATGTTTTTCAGGGCACCGGCCAACTCGACACCATACACATCGCGATTGTCGTAAACACGGAAGTAATCGCAACCCAGTGCCTCCTGGACATAGCCACAAAGCGCGGAATCTCGGCTGGCGATAACCGTGCCGGTAAATTTCCGCTCGACAACTTCACGCGCTAAATTTGGCCCACTCAACACGCCGACACGCGCTTGTGGCCACTCTTTTTCCAGCAATTGGCTCATGAGCAGGAAGCCGTCGGCATAAATGCCTTTGGTGCAGCTGACCACCAAAGTGCCATCGGCGATATTGTCGCGCGCCTGCTCCAGCACATCTTTAAATGCTTTGCTGGGAATGGCAATAAACACTAATCGCGAATCCGCAGTCGCTTGTCGCAATGAGTCTGTTGCTTCAAGATTTGCTGGTAATTCGGCACCGGGCAAGTAGCGGCTATTTTCGCTGGCTTCGTTAATGGCTTCGGCGGTTTCCGCATCACGCACCCAGAGTTTAGTGTCAAAATCATTTTCAGCTAGGATGGTGGCAATAGCGGTACCAAAACTGCCCCCTCCCAATACTGTTGCTTTCGGCTTGTCAGTTGACGACGTCATCACGCTTCACTCCTGCTCAAACTGCTGCGCAGCATTGGCCTTCTCGATGGGTATGATGTTGGTTGAACGTGATGGCTCATCAAACCACACCACCAACTTCTTTTTGCTCAGTGCCTGCCGCACCTGTTTTACGCGTGTTTCCAAGCTAATTTCAACCTCGCCATAATCCGTGCCATCGCGGCTGACGTATTCTTCCAGTAGCAACTGCAAGGTATCGTCGTTTAGCGCTTCCCAAGGTACAATCATGCGATTGCAGCCTCACGCGACCATTCACAGCGCACATTAAGGTCGCCGCCGCCTGGTTCATGGCACAGCTCGGATGATTCCCACATAAAGGTATGCACCCCGGATAATTCTGTTTCCAAATGCACTACCGCGCTAACCCAATACATTTTGCGCAATAAATCTTCAAATTTTTCAACCCAAGAGCTCCATTCGTATTCGACACCGTGATAGGCCATGCCAAAGTGCACCACTTGGGTTTTATATTGCCCACCAAGGATCTCGTCGCTGGGCACGGCAAACATTTCACGGCAAATAAACGGCCAAGCGTCTGTCATTGGCAATTGGTGAATGACACGCCGATTGGTAAAACAGCTAGCACGCCGTTCATCCAGTTCGCCAAATGGCAGATGTTTAATACAACCGTAAACAATGGATTCCATAAAAGGCTCTTTATTAATTAAGGCGCGTAACCACACTGCCGCATTTGCCGACGATAGGTTTTAGCCTGTCGGGCAACTTTTTGGGCAATGCGTCGAACATCCGGTCGGTCTCGCCAGTCGCCACGAGCGTAACCGGTGTGGCCGAAATAATAGGTGAGATAAAGGTCATAGGCGTTGGTCAACGCAATGCCATTAATTTGGTGCGAGCGGGCGTAATACCAGCCCACAAAATACGCTGCATCAGAAAAGACATCACGCTCTGCACCGTAACGCCCAGTTTGTTTTTGGTAGTGCGACCAAGTGGAGTCGAGCGCTTGCGGGTAGCCGAAGGCATCGGACGGTCGAAACCAGGGAATAAAGCCTAGCAGATAGGTGCGCGGCGGTTTGGCATTTTCTTTAAACGCCGATTCTTGGCGAATTGTTGCCAGGATGATGGACTTGGGCACACCGTATTCTTGCTGCACATCGGCGGTGATGTCGTACCAGTTGTTAAACCAGCCACCATTTTCGCCGTAAATTACGCAGGCGTTATTGATATTGCTGGGTTGGCTTGCACAACCTGCCAGCAACGAAACACACAGCAAAAGCAACCCAACGAGCGGTTTACGGTGCATATCAGTCTTCTTGTTATTTAATGAGGCCAAGGCTGGCATGGAATATCATGGCTGGCAAGCCCCAGCTGACAAATTGCACAAAACATCATCTACCATCCGTTACTGCAGCACATCCCGGCCACCCATATAGGGGCGCAACGCCTCAGGAACAGTAATGCTGCCATCGGCATTTTGATAATTCTCCAGCACGGCCACCAAGGCACGTCCTACAGCCAGACCCGAGCCATTAATGGTGTTAAGCAGTTCGGGCTTACCGGTTTCCGGATTACGCCAGCGGGCTTGCATACGACGCGCTTGGTAGTCGCGGAAGTTGGAGCAAGAGGAAATCTCACGGTAGGTATTTTGACTCGGTAGCCAAACTTCCAAATCGTAAGTGCGGGCTGCAGAGAAGCCCAAATCACCGCCACACAGCAACATTACTCGATAAGGTAAGTCGAGGGCTTGTAACACCGCTTCCGCATGAGACGTTAGTGACTCTAATGCATCGTCGGAATCTTCCGGGCGCACCATCTGCACCAGCTCCACCTTGTCGAATTGGTGCTGGCGAATCATGCCTCGGGTATCTTTGCCGTAGCTACCGGCTTCGGATCGGAAACATGGCGTATGGCTTACAAACCGACGCGGCAACTGATCGGCTTCAATGATTTGACCGGCGGCCAGGTTGGTCACCGGCACTTCGGCGGTAGGGATGAGGTACAACTCGCGTTCGCCGCGCAATTTGAATAGATCGGCCTCAAATTTCGGCAATTGCCCCGTGCCTTTTAGCGCTTGGGGGCCAACTAGATAAGGCACATATAATTCGCGGTAGCCATGCTGCTGGGTATGCAAATCGAGCATAAAATCAGCTAGAGCACGATGCAGGCGAGCCAAAGTGCCTTGCATGACCGCAAAGCGTGAACCGGATAGTTGGCTCGCGGCTTCAAAGTCGAGCTTACCCTCGGTCAACCCTGCTCCTAAATCCACGTGATCCAGTGGTTCAAAATCCAACTCACGCGGTTCGCCCCAGTGACGAATTTCTTGGTTGTCCTGATCGTCTTTGCCAGCAGGCACCACCTCATCCGGCACATTAGGCACTGCCATCAAGAAGGCATTGATTTCGGCATGTACGTCAGCAGCCTGCTGCTTGAGAGAATCGAGCTCTTGATCGATGGTTTTTAGCTGATCAGCCACTTCGGCCTTGGCTTCATCAACGGTTTTTCCGCTTTGAATAAGTTGGCCAATGCGCTTTGAGGCCTTTTTGCGTTCGGCTGCCAAAGCCTGACTTTTGACATCGGCTTCTTTGCGCTGGGCATCCAACTGGTGCAATTTATCCAAATCCAGCTTAAAGCCCCGAGTGGTTAAACGCTGGGCGATGTAGTCACCGTTTTTACGCAACTGTTTTAGGTCGAGCAAAGCTCCCTCCTCACCTACTTAATCGGTTGTACTGCCGGTGTTGTCGACAGTGTCTTGATAACGTTTCCAGCGACTTTGTGCATTTTTCTGCCGCAGTCGGCTTACCTTTTCGCCAATCCGAATTTCCAGCCCGCGCGGTACGGGTTCATAGGTTGGCACCTCGACGCCTTGGGGCAAATAATTCTCGCCTGCGACAAACGCATCGGGGTAATCGTGTGCATAATGATAGTCGGCACCATAGCCTTCTTGGCGCATCAGTTTCGTCGGTGCGTTACGCAGATGCAAGGGTACATCGCTACTGGGGGCATTCGCTACAAATTGCTTCATCTGTTTGTACGATTTATAGCCAGCATTACTCTTGGCGGCCACTGCCAGATAGATAACAGCCTGCGCCAGTGCCAATTCCCCTTCCGGGCTGCCGAGGCGCTCGAAGGTCGTAGCCGCATCATTGGCGATCTGCATGGCACGGGGGTCAGCCAAGCCAATGTCTTCCCAAGCAATACGCACAATGCGCCTGGATAAATAACGCGGATCGCAGCCGCCATCCAACATGCGACTAAACCAATACAGTGCCGCATCTGGATCAGAACCGCGCACCGATTTGTGCAAAGCGGAGATCTGATCATAAAAGGCATCACCACCTTTATCGAAACGGCGCACTTGGTCACGCAATAATGGCCGCAAGTCGTCCACGTCCACTCGCGTTTGTTCCACTAGCAAATCGGCGCAGGTTTCCAACAAATTCAATAAACGCCGGGCATCACCATCAGCAGCCTGAATCAACAAGGTTTGTGCCGCTTGAGTAAACTCGAATGCCGCCAGTTCGGGCTCATGGCAGGCGCGCTGAAATAACGGCCGCAATTCATCAGGCGTTAAATTCACCAAGCGATACACGCGCACCCGCGACAACAGTGCGTTGTTTAACTCGAATGACGGATTTTCTGTGGTCGCACCCACGAAAACCACCGTGCCGTCTTCGACGTGGGGCAAAAAAGCATCTTGCTGGGCTTTGTTGAAACGATGAACTTCGTCAACAAACAACACCGTGGCACGCCCCTGCTGACGGCGTTCGCGGGCACGCGCTACGGCCGCGCGGATATCTTTGACACCGGCCAGCACGGCCGATAACTGCTCTACTTCGGCGTCTATATTGGCTGCCAACATGAGCGCCAAGGTGGTCTTTCCCGTGCCCGGCGGCCCCCAAAAAATCAGAGAATGGAGGCGCTTTTGTGCCAATAGTTGAGCTAATGGCCGCCCTTCAGCCATTAAGTGCGCCTGCCCTACGTAATCGCCCGCCTGCGTGGGGCGCAAGCGGGCGGCTAGTGGCTGATATTCAGCAGCAGATTGAGTAAACAGATCACTCATGCGGGTTTTGTTTGATCACATCCACACCAGTTGGAGGGGTGAACTCAAAGATGCCTTTCTTAAAACCGGGGTTCAATTTAACGTCGCTGAAATTAATCAACGTTTTATGTCCCAACGAATCCATAAGGCGCATTGAGCTTGGCACACCATCTTCAAAGCTGACTTCTAGCTGGTTAAACATGGCACGGTCATCACGAGGTTTCAGCACGAAATGCGACCTATTTGCCCCACTGGCGTCCATGCTCACGTCGAAAGCATTTTTCACTTCATCCAGAGTGCCACCGAAAAGTAATGCCGGTGTACTGGTCATCTGCTTCTTTAGTGGCTTGATGACGACTTGCTGCAAACCTCGGTCATACACCCAAACCTGTTTACCATTGGCGACTACCAGCTGCTCATATGGCTGAGTAGCATGCCAGCGAAATTTATTGCCACGTGCGACCAACATGTCACCTTCACTACTTTGCAATTGCTGACCATCTGGCCCCAAAGTAAGCTGCTGAAAATGCGCACTCATGCTCTCAATCGGGCGTAAGTGGGACAATAATGATTCGGTTGCGATATCGGCTGCTTGCGCCATTAATGGCAAAAACAGTAATACGGCTAAGACGACTTTCTTCATTGTTATCACTCCATTGGCGGTGGTGCCAACACCTCACGTTTTCCGTTATGGCCGGCTTCACTAACGACGCCAGCCGCTTCCATGGCTTCCACCAAGCGTGCCGCTCGATTATAGCCTACTCGTAATTTTCGTTGCACAGATGAAATGGATGCTCGCCCGCTTTGCGTTACACAGGCGACAGCCTCATCGTATAACGGGTCATCTTCTTCGGCATCGCCGCTACCACCCGCTTCGCCTGTTACGTCACTACCACCCTGTAAGACCTCTTCCAGGTAGTCGGGTTCCGCCCGTTTACGCCAATCATCACAAACACGATGCACTTCGCCATCTGATACAAAAGCGCCATGTACCCGCTCGGGCACGCTGGTGCCACCCGGCAAATAGAGCATATCGCCCTGCCCCAGCAGCTGCTCGGCACCACCTTGATCCAATACGGTGCGAGAGTCCACCTTTGATGACACTTGGAAACTAATGCGTGACGGCACATTGGCTTTGATCAAGCCAGTGATCACATCCACACTGGGGCGCTGGGTCGCCAAAATCAAATGGATACCGGCGGCACGGGCTTTTTGGGCGATAC
>CAYVZZ010000073.1:0-10984 GCA_964456185.1 uncultured Alcanivoracaceae bacterium | reverse complement strand
GGCCTCATCCCATACCACCGAGCCTGCCGGGTGGCCGTGGAATATCCACTGGGTGGGGTCGTCGGAATAGGGCTGTGGCAGGCCGTGGGGGTAGCGTTCTTTGGCGACTTTTGTCCAGTGATCGAGGTCGAAGGGGACTTTGACCAAGGTTTTGTTCGTGACCTTCAGTGCTGTATCAATCTCGCGTACTGCTGTAACGAAATTCTCATCAGTGATGAAGCAAAAAGTAGCGGCCCTATGACCTTCAGAAAACGGAATGATAGTGGCCGCGTTTTCATCAAACATATCGCCTTCATATAGCGTCGCCGGGAGGTTGCGCATCTGTGATACAGATATTCCCTTTTTACTCCATGCTTTTCTGCCTTTTACATAACAAGAAGGCTGATTGACCATCTCACCATGGCCGTTTTGCCAGAACAAGACTTGGCCTTTCCCTCCAAATGGCTGGCTGTAATCAAGGGAGCCTTGATAAAACTCCCATGAATCGCCCTTTGTAGACCTTTCCCAGAATTGTCCGATAAAACGATTCAGGTCCCCGGTCGATAACCCTTTGAAGCCATCAGCATATTTTGAGAATAGCTGAAGCTCAGTTTCATCAGCAAAACTAACACGCGCATCGGGATTCTCCAGCTGCTGCGCCTGGGCGACGCTTTTAATGTCGGTGGTGGTGAGTTGGGCGGCCTTGTCGGCGGCTTTTCGGGGGTCGGAAACATCGAGGCCGCGTAGTTGCTGCTGGCTGTCGGCCTCGCCAAACAGGCCGCCGCTGGCGGCTTGGGGGTGGCCATGGCTGAGGGTGAGCAGAATGGCTTTGACCACCTCACCGCTGATGGTTTCGAATGCGCCTGCACCCAAGCGCGCTACCAGATGCCAGCGCTCGCTGGTGAGCAATCGTTGGCGGAACTTCTTGTAGCTGGTGAGAAATAGCCAGTTTTGCGGCATCACCACGCTTGTGGTGCCGCCTTCTACGCAAAACTCCAGGCAACGGTCGAGAAATACGTTGGCGAGGTCGTTCTTGGCGGTTTTGTAGTGGCGCTCGCAAAAGTCTGCCAGTGCCTGGCTTTGTTTGCCGCGTGCCAAATAAGGCACGTTGGTGATCACCCACTGGTAGCGCCCCATCAACAGGCTTGCGGCCTTGGCGAGGCCTTGGGCGGTTACGGCGGTTTCTTGCTGTTGCAGTTTCCGGCTGCTGTCGCTGCTGTCCGAATGGGCGGCAGCGTTGGTTTCTTCGTTGTGCAGCGCTTGTTGCAGGCTTTGCGCCAAGGCGTCGAGGTTGGTGAATTGCGCTATCTCGGTCTTGGCGGGGTTGATCAGGCTGCCCAGTACCGGTGCTTTTTGGAAGATGTCGTGCAGGGCGCCCAGTGCAATGGAGAGGTTGTGGCGGCTGCCTTGTTGGCCGGTCATCAGGTTGGCCAGTTGCCGCCAGTCGTCGCGCGCCAGGCCAACGGACAGGCCAGAGCAGGCGAGGTGCAGCTCGGGCAGGGGGCGGTAGCCGCCGGCATCGGGGTAGCGCCAGGCGGTGAGCGCCAGCGCAAAGGCGGCCAGCTCCACGCAGCGGGCATCCAGCTCCAGGCCGTGGAGGTTGTCGCGCAGCACGGCGTCACAGGCGGCTTGGGCGCTGAGGTCTTCCAGCGCCATGCGCATGGGCACCAGCATGAGGAAAGCGGCGACCAAAAAGTGGCCGGAGCCGCAGCAGGGGTCCAGCGTGGTGAGTTCGGCCAGGTTGTCCGGCCATTGTGGGTAGTCGCTGGCAGCGAGTTGCCAGGGTTGGTCGTCGCTTTCTTTGATAAAGCGCAGATAGGTGAGCGGCACGCCGGGGATGGCGACTTTTTGGCGCAGTTCGTCTTCCGATTGAGCGTTGGCAAAATCGGCTGCCGTCAGGCGGCGGGCGGCCCACCAGGCGCCCAGGGCGTTATCCAGCAGGAAGCTCACCATGTAGGGTTCGGTGAACAGCTGGGTGACGGCGGGCAGTTCGCGGGCGCCGATTTTGACCTCGGATTGGTTAACGGCGTCTTTCTTTTTGGCCTGCCAGAATTGATAGGCCCAGCCCAGGCTGTCGGAGGCGGTGAATACGTCCGTGGCTAGCCCGTCAAGCAGGGCTTCCAGCGGCTGTTGGTATTCGGGGGGCAGGCTCAAACCAAAAATCGGTGAGTGGACGCGGAAAATTTGCGGCAACATGCGGGCGGCAAGCTGTGCGGCTAGCGCCCAACCGTTGGGTAGGCCCTCATCGGCGGCCAGTTCGTGACAGTCGGTTAGGGTGATGGCCACCTCTTCGTACATCAAGAGGTTGTTGTCGGCCAGAAAGCGGGCAAACAACATGCGGTGCCAGTGTTGGTAGGCGGCTTCTTCTACCAGCCGTTCCATGGTTTGTTCAGGGGCGCCATTCAGGCTGTCGCCCAGTTGGCGGCCATGGGCGCGCAGGCGGCGGCGCAGCTCGGCTTGGGCGTCGGTTAGGTAGTCGGGCTTGGTGGCTTCGGCTACGCCCAGCTGCGCAAGCGCGGCGGTGGCACCGGCCTCGGCGATATCGCGAGCCTTTTCAATGGCTTTTTCGAGTTGTTTGCGTTGGGCTTTGTCTAGTGGCTGCATGGCGGCTTGAATGTCTCGTGTTATTTGCGCGCTAGATTGCGCGGGTTCAATTTTTTTCCATTATGCTAGCCATTGCGCAAGTGGTGTGTGTTGTGCAATGGCGTGTTTAATATCTTGCTATGCCAATTGTTATGCATAATCGCATAGAAATTGCATAGAAAGCGATTCTATGCGCTGATCAATGCGATGTGGCATAGAAATAGCGTGTCCAGCGCTTAGCGCCGGTTTTTTGTATGTTGCTATCTTCTGTCATGAGTTCTTGTAGTAAGCGCCTCGCTTGGTTGCGGTCCAGGCGTGTGATCTGGCGTATGTCTTCATTGCTGATGCCGGGTTCGCCATGCTGGGCTCGTTCTTTCAGAATGCTGTAAATGCGAGTTTTGGCGGCATCCCAGTCGATTCGGCGGCGGCTATAGCCCTGATTTCCGGTGAGCTGTTGATAAAGCGCCGGTTGCAGGGTCCAGTAGCTGCCGCGCCCGCTGCCGCCGTGTTCGAGGTGGCCGTATTGTTCTAGGCGCGTCAGGGTTTCACGGGTTTCGGGTTCGGTGCGCTGGCATTTGCTGGCGGCGGTGGCGATGTCGATCTCTGGGTGGTGCAGTAAATAGCTGAGGATAATCAGGCTATCGACATCCAGCGGGTGGCCTGCGTTGCTTTCGTTGGCCACAAACAGGCGAAAGGCGGCGTTTAGCTCGCGGCGGAAAAACGTGAGGGTTACCGAGTCGCCGCTTTCTTTGATGAGCGGGGCTTCTTTGCCTTCCATGAGCAGGCTGCTGAACATGCGGTTGATGCCCAGGTTGGTGCGGTTCACCAGGCGCAAGCGGGTAAGGGCTTCTACTAATAGCGGGTTTCGGGCCACGGGTTGGTGGTGCAGGATGTTATCGGGGCGGATGCCGCCGATAAACCCGCCGTTGTTGCCAATGTCCAGTCGGTCTGGGTAGAGCTTGACCATCACCGGGCCTGCTAGGCGAAAATCACAGTGGCAAAAGGCGTTCATTAGCGCCTCGCGCAGCGCCACCGGCGGCCAGGTGTGGTATTCGTGGTGAAACAGGCCTTTTTCGACGGTGGTGATGGGGTTAAAGGGCACCAAGAGTTGTTCGATGCGCTGCACCGAGGTGGCCAGCGCATTAACGCCGTCTTCACGGATGCCATAGGCGGTGTCGCTGGCCATTTGCAGAAACGTCCAGTTATGGCCGGGCAGGTGGTCGCGAATGGCGTCTTCTGTGCCGCCAATCAGAATGGCGGCACGGGTGATTTGGCCGTGGCGGATTAGCCCTAGGGCCGAGAGCAGGTCTTGGTCGGGCTGATTGAGCAGCTCTTGTGGGGCGCGCTCGGCTCGGGCCAAGTTGCGCAGTACTTCCAAGGCGCTGGCGGAAAATAGGCCGGGTTGGTAGGGGCCTATGCGCTCGGCGGTGTAGTCGGTGTCTCCGGTTTCTACGCTGATTTTGCGGCGCAGTGTGCCGGTGAGTGGCTGGCAGTCGGTGCCAATGCGAATGCTGCCACGGCCCTGGCTGTCGGTGTAGGGCGGCATGCCGGGGTGAACTTGCATTAGTAGCAGGCGGCCGGTGCCTTCGGGCACGGTGAGTTCGTCAAACACTGGCATGATTTTGGGGTCGGTTTGGTCGTACACCGCTTTTTTGAGCAGGTTGATGTCGATTTCCGGTGGCACGCCCAAAATGGCATTGTCGCGCCCTTGAACGCGGTCGGCGACGCCAAATACCACCGTGCCGCCACCGCCATTGGCCATGCACACGGCCATGTGCACCACTTTTTTGATGGCCTTGTCGCGGCTTTGGGTGTCCCACTGTTTGAAGTCCAGGTCTTGATCTTCCAGTGCATCGGCAATGGCATGATCCAGCTCTGGCAGCAGGTTGGCGATGTCGGTGGTGGTGCGCATGGCGTTACCTCACGGACACTGGGCCCTTGGTGAGGGCTGTGTTGAGTTGTTGCTCGGCCTCTTTCAGCCAGGCGTTGATGTCGGCCTCGGTTTTTAAGGTGCGTGTGGGCAGGTGCACAAACTGCACCTGCGGCTCGCATAGTTCGGCGGCGCGTAGGGCGGCGGCATTAAAGGCACCGGCTAGCGCGGTGATGCGATCGTCAAAACTGACCAAGGATAAATGGCTCAGGGTGGTGAGAATGTCTTGGGTGGAGGTGACCGCGATTGTTGGTTGGTCGGCCAGGGTAAGGCGCTGGGCGGCAAGCAGTTTGTTGCGCTGTTCCGGGCTGAGCTGTGCCCAGTTGGCATCTTGCTCAAGCCGTGCCATGCCTTGCTTGTGGCCGTTGCTGTATTGCGTGTGCAGCAGGTTTAGGCGCTCGCGTAGGGCTTGGGTGAGTTGGCTAATGATGGGGGTAACCGGGTCGGGCGTGGCTAGCAGTTGGCGCTGCTGGCGAATGGTGTCGGCCTGCTGCTGGCATTGGGCTTGTTCTGCTAGGCCATTGGCGGCGTTAAGCAGCTGGGTCAACTGCTGCCAGGCGGGCCATTGTTTTTGAATGTGTTTGGCTTGGTCTTGCCATTGGCTAATGCACTGGCTGATGGTGTCTCTTTGCTGGTGAAGCGCCAGCAGTTGTTCGTTGCCGGCCTGTTGGCGCAGGTTGTCGATAAAGGCGGTGTCGGGGCGAGCGGGTTGTGGGGCCTCGCCACCGGCGCTATCGGCTAGGGTATTGAGTGCTTGCAAAAAAGCCGGTACCTGTGGCGATTCTTCGCCGTTTTTGCACTGAATGCCAAGCTGTTGCAGCAGCTTACGAATTTTGATGCGCTGGGCGGTGGTGAGGGTGACCGATTCCATTTTGAAATGGGTTTTGCCGATGTTTTTGCGCTCAAGTTCGGTGGGCTTAACAGGCTGGCGACCGTCATCGGCACGAATAAGCCCTGCCACTAGCAGGATTTGCAAACCGCCGTCGATGGCATCGCCCGGCCAGCCGTAGGGCGAGGCTTCGAAATAGCCGCGAATGTCGCTGCCCGATTTGCCCGCGCCTATATGGGCGAGTATCGCCTTGCACACGCTGTGGTTGGCCACATCGCCATCGTAACCCACGGCCTTAAGCGCATCGGGTGCGCCTTTTTTGGCTCTGTCGTAGGCTTTTCCCCAGCCGCTGTGATCGGCCAAGTTAAATTGCGGGTAAAGGCGCTTTAGGGCGTTGTTGGCGGCCTCTGTGAGCATGTCTTGCAGGCTGTTACCACTGAGTTCGGTGCCGCCTGCCTGAAATACTTGGGCACCTGAGAGGGCATCTTGCAGCAGCTCGTTAATACGTGCTTCGGCGGTTCTTCTGGTGGTTTCCATGGCGGCGTGGGCTTCTGTGCCCTCTGCACCGTTGGGAATGCCGCGTTTTTCGAGGGTGGCGCTGGCGGCCTTGAAGTCCATGATGCTGGTGCGTAGGTCGTCGCCGGCGCGTTTGGGCAAAAACACAAACAAGGTGGGTGATTGGTTGCCGGCCTGTCGGGCCTCAGCCTTCACATTGTTGGCATCGGTGCTCCAGCCGTCACGTACCCAAGCGTAAATATGCTGGTCGGCATCGGCTGGCAGGCTGGCATCAAAGTTTAAGCGCAATTGACGTGATTCATTCACCTGGCCTTGGGTAAGGCGAATGCTTTTAGTGTGCTGCGCCATGGTGCGGCGAATGCGGTCGTCGCGTTCGTTTTCAATACGATAGGCTTCATTACCCAGGGCTGCGCGTTGGCTCTGGAATTCATCCATCCAAGCGGCGCTTTCCTCGGTTTGGATGCGATATTCTTGGCCCACCTTGATGAGCTGATCGCAGTGATCGAGCAGGGCAGGTAGTTGGGCGCGCAGGCTGCTACTGCCGGCGATGAGGTCTTCTACCAAGAGGTCGGCAATGGTGTCGATGGTGGCGCGAATACCGATGTCTTGGTTGTGGCCGTTAAGTTTGTTGATTAAGAACACCACGGCACAGGCGCGCGCGGTGAGTTTTTCATCGGCGCTGCCGTTAATCCAGCTGAGGGTTTTTTCGTAAAGCCGGCGCGGCACGGTGTGCGACTGAATCATGCGGTCGGCCGATTCAAAATACAGGTAGTCGGCGGTGATAACATGGCCCAGCGGGGCATCCAGATTGGTTTGAATGACCTTGTGCACCAGGCTTAACTGGTTGCGCAGCTGGCTGTCGGTGCCGGTTTGGTCGAGCACACGCAGGGTGTTTTCCCAGAAGCGGCGGCGCACTGGCAGGATGGGGTAATCCTGTGAGAAGTGGGTAATATCGGTCTGTTGATGAGCAAGCGTAGTGCCCGTCAGGTGGCGGGAGATTTCACCTAGGTTAGTTTCCATCACCTGTTGCACCGGGTCTCGTGCCCCGGGCTTTTTAGCCAGAATAACCTGCCGCACCACGGCATCGACGTCGGCGTCGGATAGCTCTAGGCGCACGGTGAAGCGGCCTTCAAGCTTTTTCAAATTGCTAGTGCCGGTAACGGCAGTTTGGCCGGTGCCAATAAATAGTAGCTGGCCGGCAAATTGCTTGCAGACGGTTTCGACCACTTCTTGCACGTCGATTGAGCGCTGGCCGTCGGTGCCGATGTATTGCTGCACCTCATCGAGCACGATTAACGTGAGCGGGAATTTGCCGTTTTTGGTGATGGCTTGGCGTATGGCGCGGGTCATTTCTTCGTTCGAAATGTCGTTAACATGCGGGTAGGTGCGGCTCAGCACATCGGCGCAGGCGGCTTCATTAGGAAAAATATTCGGCTTGGCGGCGGCAAGCGCAGCATGTAATCCCTCGGCAAGGGTGAAGTTATCCAGCTCTTCCTGCCAGTCGTAGCCGTTGTCTTCTACCTGTTGGCGCACGCTTTCTTCGATGCCCTGGTCGCGCAGCCACATGACGAGGCGCGCTACCGGATATTGCTCGGGCAGTCCGGCTGATTTAAAAATAATGCGCAGCAACGCCAGTCGCACGCTACCACTGGCGGCAGCGCCTAATGTGCCTGAGGCTGCATGCAGCCCACCATGGCGTTTGCCCTGAGTGGTGAGCTCTTTGAGGTGGTCCTGAATGGTTTGCGGTAGCCTTGCCAAGCCACGGGCGCTGGCTCCATCGCTGAATGGAGTATCTACCCACAGCGCGCGCAACATTTTAACGAGGTGGGATTTGCCCGAACCGTAAAAGCCGCTGACCCATACCCCCGGTTGTTCTGCCTGACTGAGGTTGCTCAAGAAGGTCTCTAAAATATGCGCCATGCCTTTTTTGTATTGGCCATCACACACAAAGGTGGTGAGCTCGTAGCGCAGTACCGACAGGGCTTTTTCAGTGGCTTCGTCGTTGACGTTGGCGACACCCTGGTTGGCCAGCGCGCTTTGTGAGGGGTCGGTTTGGTAAATGTCGCGGTTTTTCATGGCGTGTCTCTTGAGCATCCTTTTTAGAATTGTTTTCCGGCGGTGATGGGAATGGCGTGGTAGCCCCAGCCGTCATAGCCATCGAGCAAGCGATAGTTGTTGTTTTCGTAGCTACCGGGGAAAAACACCAATAGCCGCCCCGGAATTAGCGGGCTAAGCAGGTCGATAATCTGCTTGGCTTTGACGAAGCCAAATAAAGAGCCAACACCCAGTAGCGCCACGACGGTGTTTTCGTCTGGCTGCTGTTTTTCATTGAAAGCGGCAAATTCTTGTTCAATAAAGGGTGGGTAGCGGCGCAACAATGTTGGCAGCTTGTCGGGTGATTTATAGTGCCCTTCGGCATAGCGCTGGGCACTAAGCCACTGTGCAAAGCTGGGGGTGAGGTCGAATAGTGCCCAGCGATGGTTGGCTTGCTGGGTAGCCAGCTCGAACTCACCTATGTTGGCACGCATACGGCGTTCTTCGGCAGGGTCGTAAACACAAAATATCACGCGTTGTTGCGCCGCGACTCCCTGCCGCCAAGGCACGCTAATGTGGTTATTGTAGGTGTGTAGCAGTCGCTCAACCTTGTTCATCTAACCACTCCTGTTCTTGCGCGGTGATTAAGCCGGGAAAGCTTACTTCAACCACTTCGCCAATATGCTTAAACGTCATCCAGCCCTTTGCCGAGGCGGCTTGAGCCAGCTCCATGGCCACGCTTGCGGGACAATCCAATAGTGCAGTGTAACCGTTGTTGAAAAGCTGTTGTCCGCGTAAGCCGCTGAGATGCGCCAGTAACAAGGCGTAGGCAGTGCTGCCCGGTGTGGCCTGAGCTTGGGTGCGAATTTTTTTTGCACGGCCCATAAGGTGGCCCGATTTGGTCCAGCTTGAGTTGATGTTTTGGGCGGTGGATTTCAGCGTTGCCGGGCTGAATCGGCCAGGTGATTGTTCTTCTATGGATTCCTCTTGCGCCTGGCGGCTTACGATATCGCCCAAGTGTACTGGTAGTACAACAGAGGCAGAGGCACGCAACAAGCTATCGCGTACATAGGCGCACAACAGGGACAGTAATGGCCGGCTGGCCTCGTCTCGCTGCCAAAAATAGAGTAGGGCGCGAAACACTAACAGTTGGCTGTCTAGTGCGTAGAGATCGACCAGATGCCGAAAAGTCAGCTGGCGGGTCTTGGTCGAGCGCTTGCTCAGGCAATTGTCTGTTTCGATCGCGGCTTGGTAGCCTTTTTGTGTTTCTTGGGGACTATCCACGTAGTCGAGTAGGGTGGACAGCTCATTCAGCATGAGCGTGCGCGATGAATGAGCTCCACCTAGGTTGAATTTGAAGCCGAACCTTTCTAAAGGCGATGTTGACATGGCCGCGTGGTCAGTCATGTTTTTCACCTGCATCAGCGGCGTTGCCGTCACGCACCCAAGCATCGACGTCGGCTTTTTTGAACTTCCAGAAGCGACCTACGCGGTGGGCGGGTAGGGCGCGTTGCTCTATCCAACGGTAGATGGTGTCTTGGCTGACGCCTAGATGTTGGCAAATATCACTGACTGACAGCCAGCGATCGTCTGGTTCTGGCATGGTAGGCGGATACCCCGTTTTGTGGCGCATGCATGAAGTTGTTGATGTTGTCGTTGGAATACTAGGGGGTTATACGCGAACTGGCAATATTAACCCAGTTTGAGCCGCAAATACCTGCAGGAGTGGAGTGGGGTCAGACAGGCGGAGGTTCTTTAAGCGACTTTTATATGCGTAATCAGAGCGGCACGGGCGCCTCGCGTTTTTAAGGTGGCTTTAAGTGGTATTGTTTGGCAGGGTGGATTTTGCTGGGGGCGTGGGGCATTTGGTTTAAGTTTGAGCGGTTTGCCGTGGTAGTTGATATGACCGTTGGCGATGCGATACTTCGTGAGCATAGCGACGTTAGGTGACACAAAATGGCCAGGACACTGGATCAAATATTGAAGACGGAAAAGCCGAAAGTTGTGGCGGCAGCAAGGGACAAAGCAGATGCGATGAATCTTGGCATCCAGCTGAACAAAGTCCGCACCATGATGAAGAAAACGCAAAGCGAGATTGCGGAAACTCTTGGTGTAAGTCAGCAATCTATTGCCCTCATGGAACGAACTGGTCGTGACATCACGCTCTCTAGCCTCAAACGGTTCGTTGAGGCCGGTGGTGGCAAGGCCAGTATCTCGGTACTGCTCCCAAGCGGAGAAAGTCACAGCTTCGCTATCTGAAACATCACTTCACCTTCCTGTGTGGGGTGTGACCAGAAGCTGGTGTTTAAAGTGACTTTGATAAGCATGGACAGACTGGCCTGGCTGCCTCGCGTTTTTAAGGTGACTTTGAGTGCGCGTTGCTAGCCGAAATTGGCAGGAAGTCGGCTGTGGTGACGCGACGCTTATAACTCAGCAGCTATGAGGTAACCTGCCGCAGCTCTTCCCAGCAGGTGGTGTAGTTGGGGCTCTTCATGCTGCGTTTCATGATCCAACCGCCTTTTTCTTTGATGCCGCCGTATCCAATGCCCAAGGTGTGGCCGCCCCAGCGGCGGTTGGCTTGGTCGATCAATGCCATTAGGCGTGTGCGCTCGCTCAGGCTTTGATGTGGGCTTGTTGCGAACAAGTCACCCTGTGCCATGTCGCTGGGGCGGATGTCGTCCAGCATGACGCCTGCTTTCACAAAACGGTAGTCTGGCTGCCAGATGGTGCTGAGCAGCTGTGTGGCGCAGCGTGACAGTAACGCCGTGTCGTCCGTGGGGCATGGCAGGCGTTGGCTCTTGAAGGGGTGGTATTGCTTGTCTTGAGGCCGGAAACGGTTAGTTTCGAGCCACACACCCACGCGCCCAGTCAGGGAGCTTTGATGACGCAGTTTCTCGGCGGCTCGACTGATATGGTGCTGGATGGGCACTTTGAGATCAGCTAGATCCGACAATGGATTGCCAAAATGGCGCGAGGCGATGATCTGTTGTTTGGCAGGTGGATTGTCTTCCCAACCAAAACAAGCGATGCCGTTCAGTTCCTTTAGGTTGCGTTATTCCACGACAGAGAAATGCTGCCGTTTGTGGTTGGCAGGAGCGTTACGCAAGTGCCAG
>CAYVZZ010000072.1:0-11017 GCA_964456185.1 uncultured Alcanivoracaceae bacterium | reverse complement strand
CACAGTTTGCCAAGCACTATCCTTCTGCCAACCTGCAGTTGGACGGCTACACTGATAGCTCAGGTTCAGCCAGCCTTAACAAGCGCCTGTCTAAAGAACGCGCAGAAGCAGTGAAGACTGTGCTGGTTAACCACTTCAATGTTGATGCGGCTCGTATTGATGTTGAAGGCCACGGTGAAGCTAACCCGATTGCAGATAACTCAACTGCAGAAGGTCGCGCTCAAAACCGTCGCGTTGAAGTAACTGTTGAAGCACAGGTCAAGGAAGCTCAATTCCAAAACAAGTAAGGCCTGCTGAGTAAGACACAAAAAACCCCGGTTGATCCGGGGTTTTTTGTGTCTGGCATGTGTGAAACCGGTTTGCGCATTGTCACAATGACTTGACTATTATTGTCAGGTTGTCGACATTTACAGTTAGACCGTAAAGTCCAACGACGCCAATGCATAAGAACTAGATCAAGGCTAAAAATGGAAATATCTGCAGTTACCTCAGAAGCAGTATTGTTTTTTGGCAAGAACAAAGTGACCAGAAGCATGCTGTACGTAGACTTCGAAGCGATTCTTGATGGCATGGTAGGCATGCCCGAATATGCGGGGCAGACGGTCAAGTTAGCGTATTGCTTGGTTAATCCTCAGCTATTCGTGCAAGCACTAGTGCTGTTCTATCTCGACTTCGATGACAACGGGTTGGCCGATAGCACTTGGAATATTCCACTACGCCATCTGGCTGAGCACAGCGAGCAAGGGCCGGATATGGGCGCGGGTCCCATTCGGTTGGCCTGTCGCAGTCAATGTCCTGTAGCCTGGCACCAAAGTCAGCTGTGGGATCCAAATATCAAATCCAGTGCAAATGATTTTATTGCCATTCGTGATGTGTTGAAGAAACGCGGTCGGAAAATGGGGTTGTATTTTGAGCAGGGTGACGGCCAAGATGAACCGAACGTACCGGTGTTGGATGTCACCCCGCCGCCCGTATTAAAGCAGGAGGCTCCCGATCCGACAGCGCAGGATGTTGAGGCCGATAACAAAGAGCGTGATCGCCTGGCGCGAACATTAAAAGAGCTTCGTTTGCGCGCTAAAACAGAAGAAAACGCGCACAAAGAAGAAATTGCCCAGCTGCGTTATGCCCAGCAGCAGAAGGAAGAAATCCTCAACACCCAGCTAGAAAAGGTGTTGATGCAATTTAAATCGTTGAAGTCACAAAATGCGGCGCTTAAAGACCAGAATGAATCTCTGCGTGCGCAAGTGCATTCGCTTGATGAAAACTTGAAAGAGCAAATGAGCCGTAGCCATGAGCATGGCAGTGAGATCGAATTATTAACCGAGCAATATCGTGTTGCGTTGGAGCAGCGCCTCGAAGAAGAGCGCGCACTTCTGGCGGAAAAAATGCACGGAAAGGAAATGGAAATCCTTAAAGCAGAAGAAAAAGTGGCCGATTTGCAACAGCAAGTCGATGAAGCACGCCACGATCAGGTTAAAATGGCCAACAGTGGGGTGGAAAAACTGCTGAAGAAGTTGCAAGAACTCGGGCTTAACTTTATTGCATTCCATCCCGGTGCCGGTCATATCTCTATTCAGGCCAACGAAATCACCGACTATATGCAAAACCCCATTGCCTTCGCGGCACGCAAGTGTCTAGTCACCGAAGAGCACTACAAGGCATGGCTGAAGCACTATGAGAACCCGGTTTGCCAAGTGAAAATTGGCGGCAATTGTTGCGGTAAGCGGGTGATCCGAGTTGATGTGCCAAACCAATTTAAGCCGGGTGAATCAGACTGTAACACCAATCGTTGTTCGCATTGCCGGTCGGACCAAGCAATCGAAAATGTCCTTAAATTCCGTTAGGGAAAAGTGCAATGAATGATTCTATTAACAAAACATTGTTGCAAACGTTCGTGCCAATAAACGCATTGACGGACGCACAGTTGGATCGCTTATTGGAAACGCAAGCGTTGCAACATTACAAGACAGGCGACACTTTATTTTCTCGCGGAGACAATGATAACCGTACTGTTTTTCTATTAGCAGGTAGTGTGTCGCTAATTGACGAGGTTGGGAAAAAAGAAACAGTTAATGCTGGCGATTTGGCATCTTGGCACCCGCTGGATGCCTACCAGCCGCGGCATAAAAGCGCCATTGCCGCCACGGATACCAGTGTCATTTGTTTTGATAGCACGCGGTTAGACAATATTTTGGCGTGGGATCAATCGGCGGGGTATGTCATTCACGATATCAACACCAATGCCGCTTACCGCGAAGATCGCGAATGGATGGTGCGTTTACTCGGGTCATCGCTGTTTTATCGCGTGCCACCAAGTAATATCTTGCAGATATTTCAGCGTCTTCATCCATTACGCAAAAAAGCCGGCGAAGAGGTCATCCGTCAGGGTGACCCGGCGGATTGCTGCTACATTATCAAAGATGGCGTTTGTGAAGTGTCGATCTTGGCCGAAGGTGCCAGCGAAGCAACTTCTGTGGCCATGTTAGATCATGGTGAATGGTTTGGTGAAGATGCCTTACTCTCTGGAAAACCGCGAAACGCCAACATCACCATGGCAACTGACGGCATTCTCATGCGCTTGGATCGTGCCGACTTTGATGAACTGCTGCGTGAACCTATTGTGCAAGACATTGATGCGGCGCGCGCAAAAGAGTTGGTAGCCGATGGCGCAATATGGCTTGATGTGCGCACCGCCGATGAGTTTGAAGCCTTTCATCTGGCCGATGCCGTTAATATGCCGCTTAACGTGCTACGTTTGAAATCGCGTTTGCTACAAAACAACAAGCGCTACATCGCCTGTTGTGATACAGGCAGTCGAAGCACTGCCGCTGCGTTTTTGCTTAACGGCGCAGGCCGTGAAGTGTTTGTGCTGGAGGGTGGCATGAATCGACAAGAAGTCCAGCTAAAAGAGATGATGGCAGAGCGGAACTAACGCGATGACAACTCCTTCATTTCGCAATATTGGGCTGATATCCAAAACCGATAGTGAGCAATCGCTGTATTCATTACGTCAGCTTATCCACTTTTTGCAGCGACGTAACTGCCGCGTCATATTGCACCATTCTCTGCCGCAATGCTTGCCGGAGCTAACGTTGCAGGCGGGCAGCCACCGTCAGCTAGGGCAAAGCTGCGACCTGGTCATTGTGGTCGGTGGCGACGGCAGTCTATTGGGTGCTGCTCGCAAATTAGCGCGATACGGTGTCCCTGTGTTGGGCGTTAACCGAGGCCGCTTAGGTTTCCTCACGGATATTCTGCCGTCTGATTTACAAACCCTGGTCGGTGAAGTATTAGACGGAAAATTTGAAGAAGAAAAACGGTTTTTGCTCGATATGGAAGCGCATCGTGGCAAAGTGCGACTCGGCGAAGGCTGTGCGCTAAACGATGTCGTCTTGCTAGCTGGCGACTCCGTCCACATGATTGAGTTTGAGCTGTATATCGACGGCCTGTTTGTTTATAAACAAAGGGCAGACGGGCTGATTATCGCCACACCGACGGGCTCTACGGCTTATGCTCTATCGGGTGGTGGGCCTATTATGCACCCGAAAATAGACGCCATGGTGTTGGTGCCGATGAATCCTCACACGCTAACCAGTCGGCCATTGGTGATCAGCGGTAATAGCGAGATTAAATTAAAACCTTTGTCACGTGGCGCTTCACCTTTGGTGAGTTGTGATGGGCAAACCGGGGTGCGTGTACAGGCAGGCGATGTGATTCGTGTGCGTAAAAAGCCGCATAAGCTGAAATTGTTGCATCCAAGAGATCACAATTTTTATCAGTCATGCCGGTCGAAACTTGGCTGGGGCAGCCCGGTCGATCGTCACTAGGTTATTCACGGCCACGAAACGGGTTTTATAAAGGAGGTAGTAAATGAGCCAGCAGAAGGCAGCAGAACAGACCAGCAAGTTGCAATTGGCCGCCGAATACTTTCCCTCTTTCAGTTGGCAATCGCGCGCTGTAGCGCTTTTTATGCGTAATATCGTTAAGCCGGTTGCCTCGCGTGTGCGTTTCACACCACGAGTAATGAAATTCTCCCAGCTTGGCTTCGATACGGTTACCTTGGCCTTGCCGGTCAACTCGGACGTACACATTTCTCCCGCGCATCCGGGCGGTGTACCGGGCGAGTGGCTGGCAACCGGGCGACACATCGTATCCGGGCGCGTCATGCTGTATTTTCATGGCGGTGGCTATTTCTTTGGCTCGCCGCGCTCTCACCGGGCGCTAACTTGGCGGTTAAGCCGAGCCTGTCGCGCCAAGGTATTGGCGCTTGATTACCGTCAGCCGCCAGACTGGACCTATCCGGCTCCCTTGGAAGACGCCGTGGCTGCCTATAAAGGCTTGCTAAAACGTGGTTACAAACCCAAGGATATCATCTTGGGGGGCGATTCCGCAGGCGGTAACTTGGTGTTGGTCACCCTGTTAAAACTGCGTGAGAAGGGCATCCCACTACCCGCAGGTGGCGTCATGATTAGTCCTTGGACAGACCTCAGTTGCCAGGGCGAGTCGGTCATAACGAATGAAGACTCCGAGCAAATGATTCCGGTAAACGCATTACGTTTTGTGTCGGCGTCGTACAGCAAGCACAGCAACGAGGAAGACCCGTTTATCTCACCGGTTTACGCCGACCTGTCCGGCCTGCCGCCGCTGTTTATTCAGGTGAGTAGTTCGGAAATACTCTATGATGATGCCGCACGAATTGCCGCCAATGCCCGTGCGGCTAATACGCCTTGCCGCATTCAGGTGTGGGACAACATGATGCACGTATTTCAGGTGTTGGCAGGCTGGATGCCTGAAGCGCGCATGGCGGTTAATGAAATCGGACAATTTGTTAATTCGACATTAGATGGCCAAGCCCCTAAGCGCCGCTGTCGCGCCCGCTTGATTAGTCCCGTCTAACGAAAGCGCATTTTATACGACAAGGTGCCGTTTATAGCGCTTCATTTTTCATGTGAGCGAGCACGTTCTCTAGCCGGTCGACGAGCACTTTGCTGATGCTTTTTTCGAGTACGCGTCCCAGTTCGTCGTTCACCACGGCCTCTGCCAAGGGGCGAATGCGAGTAATAAACTGAGCGAGGGCGGGCACATCATCGCCTTCAGGGAGCCCCTTTTCGCCGTATTTCTCGTCAACAAGATATTGCACGATCATGTTGATGAAGCGCTCGGCGAGTTTATCGGTTTCTTCGCGTACGAGGCGTACGTGAGTGAGTACGGCATCTAGCGGCACGCCGGCTTCGACAAGCTCCTTGCCCGCGTTATACACGCGCGGGTAGGGCACACGCAGGCGCATGCCTTCGGGCACAATGTAGCCCATGGTGACGGCTTTGGTCATCACCTCTGGGGTGATGTCCTCGCCATAATCGGCGAGTAGGTCGTCGTAGTCTTTGTAGGCGGGCACTTCCGGGTGCTGCCAAGAGGTGACGGCTACTTCCAGGCCGAGAATATCATTAAGCTCGCGGCCTTCTTCCCAGGCATCCAGTAGGTCGCGGATATTGTTGAGGGTGTAACCGCGCTCGAGTAGCTTGCCGATAATTTTTAAACGGGCAAGGTGAACATCGGAGTAGATGCCGGTGCGACCACGTTTTTCTGGTGGCGGCAGTAGTTGGCGATCTTGATAGGCGCGAACATTGCGCACCGTCGAGCCGGCTTCGCGAGCGAGCTCGTCAATGGTAAATTCCTGTTGATCGACATTGGCCTGTGCTTTGTCGATGGCGTCAGGATCTTGTTTCCGTATGGCACGTAAAATTCGTGCTGATGCGCTTTGCGCTTTTTTGTCGTTTGTCATGCCTGCGATAATAGCGCGTCAGGCGGCTGCCGACTAGTGCTGTGATGGGCAATGAAATCACTGATGTGCGCCGCAGTTTGTTCGGGCATCTGCAACAATGGTCCCCAGTGACTGGTATTTAATCGGTGAGTGGTGAGATCGGCCACCCAGCGGGGTAGGTCGCGTAGCAGTGGCGCGGTGACATAACGATCCTGTTCGGCGATGATGACTTGCACGGGCACTTGGGCGAAACGTTTGCGGGGGCGCAATAGGCACGGCAACATGTTGGCGCGATAAAGGTTGATACCGTTGACGCCGTCTTTTTGTTGCGAGGGAGAAGCGGTGGCTTTTAGTCCTTCTGTACGGGCAACCACTTGAGGCCAGAGGCGGTCAAGCCCCAGTTTCCACAGGCCGGTAGGTAGCAAGGGCAGATGAAAAAAGCCGATGTACCATGAATGAATGGCCTGATTCAGGCTATCGCCTAGGCTGTCTTTAAACGCATCGCGTAGCCCCATGCCGACATGATCCAAACAGGGGCCGGAAATGGTGGTGAAGGAGGCGATATAACGTTCGATGCCCGGCTCGGTGGCGGCTTCCCAACTTTGGATCGAGCCCCAGTCGTGCCCGACGAGATGTACAGGGCGGTGCGGGCTGGTGGCTTTTATGACGTTAACAATGTCAGACAACAGGTAACGCAGGCCATAGTGTTGGCGGCTGCGTGGCACATCAGACTGACCACAACCGCGCACATCATAGGTAATCACGAAATGTTGACGAGCGAGTTGCTTGGCGACCTGCTGCCAGGTCTGGCTGTCGTCTGGATAACCGTGCACCAACAATACCGGCGGGTTGGCTGCATTGCCCTGAGTGGTAACGGCCAGTTTGATATTGCCCGACTGAATTCGCTTTGTCACCGTTGTCATTATTAAGCTGCCTGAGTTTGTTGGTGGATATCGGTTAGCCAGCTAGCTTGACCTTGTTCATCAATGTACAAAAGATCGCGGGAGCCTGCACCCAAATTACCACTGAGGATCCAGGGTTGCACTACCCAGATGCCAGCACCCAATGGCTCATCAAATGCTTGTTCAATGGCCGCCGACGGTAAGTGCGCTGGCGCGTTATTGCCGGTGAAACTCACGACTTTGTGTACCAGGCCGCGATGGGTTTGCCCCATGTTAGGTTGGTCGCTATAGGGACGCACCCAATCATCACTGATGGCTTGTTGCTGCAGGTTAACCCCTTGTGTTTGCGCCAAATGTGCTACCAATTCGTTTAGCTCGCGCAGCGTTTGTTGCTCATTGATGGCACGCATCACTAGCGTTTTAAGATGCGATAGCTTGAGACATAGCTGCTGGTAACCATGGTGTGTATCCAGGCTATTGCAATGGAATGATTCGGCCACCTCCACCTGGTCACCACTGCGTAAGGCGCAATACAGTACGAAAGGCTGACCCTCTTGTAATTTGGTTTGTGTGGGAAAATAGTTGGGACGCAAATGTGCCAAGCTATTCTTCTGTGGCAGCATCGCACTGGCCGTACGCTCGCCAAACCAGGCCAATGGGCGGTGCAATGTACTTTCTAAGCCGTGCTCATGCAGCCATTGGCGCATCAGGCTGGCAGCGGTTTCTTCGCTCATACCAGGCTGCAGACAGGCGGCAATAGATTGGGTACATTGCTGTGCAAGCATTTCCAGCTCGGCTAGCTGGTGAATATTTATTGTCATGGGGTGCTCCAGAATACCCGAGGTGTTATGCCGTGCCCCTAAGGGCATGGCATTTGGGCAAGATTGGTTTGCGTTACGCGGCTTCAGAAGATTCTAGGACATAGGCCAGGCGTTCTTCTAACTGGTCTAAATATTCGCTGTTGTCGTGGTCCCAAGGCTGGAAGCCAGGCTTGAACCAATCGAACCAAGCAGGGGTGATAGTGCGGAAGATGCCCTTTTTACCCCAAGTTTGACGGGCGACAGCAGCCCACCCTTTCAGGTCGAACAAACCGCCCTTAATACGCACATTGTGCAGGTAGTAGGGGATGAAGATGGCAAAGAAGATGCCGGTAGCGATGACCAATGCGCTAGTGCGCAAGGCATAAACACCAAGCTTCTCATCGGTACCCACGGCGGTTTGGAACACATCAAAAGCGACGGCCTTATGCTCGGTCTCTTCTAGTGCATGCCAGTTCCAAAGCGTTTTGTAGTCCACATCAGCACCATCCATGATGGAGTCGAGGCGCAAAAGGCCGTCGGCCAAAATGGCGGTTAAGTGTTCCAGTGCCACGGTTCCCGCCAGCTGAAAAGCGTCGGGTGTGTGCTTTTGTACAAACGTCAGTAAGTCCGCCACAAATTTTTCTTGGGCTTCAATGGGGACGCCATGGCTAGCAATAGCCTCGTTATAGACCTCGTGCTCACGGCCGTGCATGGCTTCTTGGCCGATGAATGCCTTAACCGCTTCTTTTAATTCCGGATCAGTGACCACGTCGCGATACTTGCGCACGCTGTCAATAAAGAAGCGTTCACCGACGGGGAAGAACAGACTCATCGTGTTAAGAAACTGAGACACGTTGAGGCCGTCTTGGTGCCATGTCAGCGCGCGTGCCGGGTTCAAGTTAAACTTTAAGTTACGGCGCGTTGGTAGAATTTTAATGGCCATGACTAACGTCTCCTTAGATATAGTTACATTACCTAATGTAACTATTGATCAAGAATGTAGCAAGCGCTTGGTTGAAATTGTCCTACAGGCAATGGATAAATGTATAACTTGCTGAAATATAATAATAAATACGAATTGAGTTGTACGATAAGAGTGGGCTTATCGAGTATTTGAATTGAAAAATAGATAAAAAAACGGGTCAACCAAGCGATTATTTAGCTCGGTTGACCCGTAAGTCAGTCAGAACAAAGTGGTAGTGTTAGCTCGCTTTACGCAGGCGTTGAGCGGCTTCCACCAGGCGTTTTAGTGACGGCTCCACTTCTTCCCAATGACGCGTTTTCAGGCCGCAATCCGGGTTGACCCAAAGTTGCTTCGCCGGTAAACGTTCGGCGGCTTTACGAATTAGTGCGACCATCTGCTCAGTTTCCGGCACGTTTGGCGAGTGGATGTCGTACACACCCGGGCCGATGTCGTTGGGGTATTTGAAGTCCTCAAAGGCATCCAGCAGCTCCATCTGTGAACGTGACGTTTCAATGGTAATCACGTCGGCATCCAGCTTGGCGATGGCTTCAATGATGTCATTGAACTCCGAATAACACATATGGCTGTGAATCTGAGTGCCGTTCTTCACGCCTGAAGTCGAGAGACGGAAGGCATCCACTGTCCAGTCCAGGTATTCTTGCCAATCACTCTTGCGCAACGGCAGACCTTCGCGGAAGGCAGGCTCGTCGATTTGAATGACGCCAATACCGGCAGCCTCCAGATCAAGAATTTCTTGGCGCAGCACCAATGCCAGTTGTTTGCACACTTCGCTACGTGGCAGATCGTCGCGCACGAAAGACCATTGCAGCATGGTAATCGGGCCGGTGAGCATGCCTTTTACGGGTTTGTTGGTGAGACCTTGGCTGTAGGTTGCCCAATCGACGGTCATGGGGGTAGGGCGGGAGACATCGCCAAAAATAATCGGCGGTTTCACGCATCGTGAGCCATAGCTTTGTACCCAGCCAAAGCGGGTGAAGGCGTAACCGGCCAGCTGCTCACCGAAATATTCCACCATGTCGTTTCGCTCGGCTTCGCCGTGTACCAGCACGTCGAGACCGACGCTTTCTTGGCGATCGATGGTATCTTTGATGTGTGCCTGCATCGCGCCTTTGTATTCTGCTTCACTGATTTCACCGCGCTTGAATTGACGGCGAGTATGACGAATCTCCTGAGTTTGCGGGAAGCTGCCAATGGTAGTGGTTGGAAAAGCGGGCAGTTTCAACTCGCTCTGCTGCAGTGAAATGCGCTCGGCAAAAGGCGCCTGACGCTCGCGAGAGATATCGGCGGCGGCTTTTACTGCCGCTTCGACTGTCGCATTGTGTACTTTAGTTGATTGGCGACGACTTTCGATGGCTGTTTTTTGTGCGTTACGCGCGTCGGCTACCGCACTTGGGTTGTCTAACAGATTCGCTAACAGCTTCAACTCGTCGAGCTTTTGCAGTGCAAATGACAGCCAGCTCTTCAAGTCTTCATCCAGCTGGTCTTCTTGTTCCAAATCATGCGGTACATGCAAAAGCGAGCAAGAAGGCGCTAACCACAGGCGATCACCAATTTGTTCTTTGGCTTTTTGCAGGCTGGGTAGTAGTGCTTCCAAGTCGGTGCGCCAGATGTTGCGACCGTCGATTACACCGGCAGACAAGACTTTATCACCGATGCGATCAAGCACTGCGTCCAGCTGTTGCGGTGCACGTACCAGATCCACATGGATACCAGCCACTGGTAGTGACAGGGCGGTGTAAAGGTTGTCTTCCAAGCCGCCGAAATAAGTGGCCAATAACAGATTGATGTTGCTGCCGCCCACTAATTTATCGTAGCTGGTGACAAAAGCGCGTTGCCAGCTATCCGGCAAAGTGAGCGCCAAAATCGGCTCATCGATTTGCACCCATTCCACCCCTTTGGTTTCCAGGTGCTGTAGCACGTCACGGTAAACCGGCAGTAAAGTCGTCAGAAGTTCCAGCTTCTTGTCGTCTTCGACAGTAGCAAAGGCTTCCCCTTTACTTAACCACAGATAGGTTAGCGGGCCGGGAATGACGGGCTTGACGTTATGGCCTTGCTGAAGCGCTTCGTCCACTTGGTTAAAGAAGGTGATGCGTGAGATACCAAATTCCTGGTTGGCTTCCAGCTCGGGCACAATGTAGTGGTAGTTGGTGTCAAACCATTTGGTCATTTCGCTGGCCGCTTGCGGGGTGCCGCTGGGGGCACGGCCACGGGCAACACGGAAGAGAGTATCTAGTGATACCGATTCATCGGCTGGCTGCTCAAAACGCGCGGGAATCACGCCCAGCAAACAGCTCCATTCGAGCAGGTGGTCATACCAGGCAAAATCGCCCACAGGCACCAGGTCAAGGCCAGCAGACGTTTGTTGTTGCCAGTGCAGTTGACGCAAAGCAGCACCGGTTTGTTCCAGCTCCGTGGCAGGGATGTTGCCTTTCCAATAAGCTTCCAGGGCTTTTTTTAGCTCGCGCTGCGCGCCAATACGCGGGAAACCCAAATTATGAATTTGTGTCATGAGAAGTATCCTTATCGCAAAAATCATTCAAGTTGTTCACGGGATGCATTGTGGCAGGGCTTA
>CAYVZZ010000071.1:0-11042 GCA_964456185.1 uncultured Alcanivoracaceae bacterium | reverse complement strand
AAGGCATTTCCCACGAAGCCTGTTCTTTAGCGGGCACCTTGGGACTGGGCAAACTGATTGCCTTTTATGATGACAACGGCATTTCCATTGACGGCCAGGTCGAAGGCTGGTTTACCGACGACACGGTAGAACGTTTTCGTGCTTATGGCTGGCAAGTCATACCCAAAGTCGACGGCCACAACCCCGACGAAATCACCGCCGCGATTGAAAATGCCATCGAAAACACTGACCAGCCGACCCTGATTTGCTGCCAAACCGTCATTGGTTATGGCTCACCCAACAAACAAGGCACAGCGTCATCTCATGGTGCTGCCTTGGGTGACGACGAAATTGCCGCCACCCGCAAGCAACTCGACTGGCCACACGCGCCCTTCCACATTCCACCGGCCATTTATGATGCCTGGGATGCGCGCACCAGCGGCGCCAAAGCCGAACAAGACTGGCAGCAAACTTTGGCTGCTTATATTCAGGCATACCCTGAACTGGCACACGAATTTAATCGCCGTTTAGCGGGCGATTTACCGGACGATTTCGCCAGCACTGCCGATACCTTTATTCAGCGCTGCCAGACCGAAATGCAAAAAGTCGCCAGCCGCAAAGCCAGCCAAGCGGCACTTAATGCATTTGGCCCGGTACTGCCCGAGCTGCTGGGTGGCTCTGCCGACCTCGCCGGTTCCAACAACACCTGGTGGGATGGCTGCCAAGCCGTCGACGCCGACGATGCCAGTGGCAACTACATCCATTACGGCGTGCGCGAATTTGGCATGACCGCGGTGATGAACGGCATCACCCTGCATCAAGGCCTGCGCCCCTATGGCGGCACCTTCTTGACCTTTACCGACTATGCACGCAACGCCGTGCGCATGGCCGCCTTGATGCGTCAGGCCGGTATTTTGGTCTACACCCACGACTCCATTGGTTTGGGCGAAGACGGCCCGACCCACCAGCCCATCGAACAACTGACGGCACTTCGCACCACGCCGCACTTATCTTGCTGGCGACCCTGCGACACGGTGGAAACCGCCGTGGCCTGGAAACATGCTCTCATCAAGCAAGACGGCCCCACCGCATTAATCTTATCGCGCCAAGGTCTACCTTGCATGGAACGTGATGCCGATACCCTGGCTCAAGTCGAAAAAGGCGGTTATGTGCTACTGCAAACCGGCGACGGCGAACCGGATGCCATTATTCTAGCCACCGGCTCGGAAGTGGAATTGGCCGTTAATGCCGCCAAACAGCTGGGTGAACAAGGCCGCAACATCCGCGTGGTATCGCTACCCAGCATCGACACTTTCTTGGCACAAGGTACCGATTATCGCGAGACCGTATTACCCAACGGCGTTCGTCGTCGCGTCGCCGTGGAAGCCGCCCACACCGACTATTGGTACAAATTCGTCGGTCTGGACGGCAAAGTCATCGGCATGACCGACTTTGGTGCCTCGGCACCTGCCGGCGAACTCTTTGAATACTATGGCATCACCACCGATGCCGTCTTCAAGGCAGTCGAGAGCCTCTTCTAATGCCAGCTTTGCGATTTGCCATTAACGGCTACGGGCGAGTCGGCCGGGCACTGACCCGCGCCCTTGCCCTGCGCCAGCCACAAGGTATCGGCGACCAGTTGCAACTGGTGGCGATTAACGATACCGGCAAACCGCAAGACCTGCTGTATCTCAGCCGCTACGATTCTGCCCATGGCGCCTTCCCCGGCGACATCACTCTACAAGACAACCACCTGCACTTCGCCGACCAATCTCCCCGCTTGCTACAACAACCCCATGCCGAACGCTTGCCATGGGACGAGCTGGACGTCGACTATGTGTTGGAAACCTCCGGCGCCTTGCGTCGACGTGATGATGCCGCCCTACACCTAAAAGCGGGTGCCAAACGCGTTATTCTAGGCGCCGTACCCTTCGATACCGCCGACCGTTTTATTATCCACGGCGTCAATGACGACCAGCTACAAGCCAGCGACCAGGTAATTTCCGCCGGCTCCTGCACCACCCATTGCATTGCGCCTTTATTAAAAGCGCTGGATGACACCTTCGGCATCGAACAAGTGCTGCTAAAAGAAATCCATGCCGTCACCAGCGACCAAACCACACTCGACCATGTACACCGCGACCCGCGTCGCGGGCGAGCCGCCGGGCACAACATTGCGCCCACCAGCTGTAGCGCCTTGTCGGCCATTCAACAAGTGCTGCCGTCATTACAGGGTCGTATCGACGGCCATTCGGTGCGCGTTCCAACGCTAAACGTGGCACTGGCCGAACTGTCACTGGTGCTTAAACGGCCGCCCAACGATGTCGAGGCACTGGGCAACTGGCTTAACGACTTGGCCAACGCCCACCCTCAACAACTGGCTACCAACGACCAGCCTCTGGTGGGTAGCGATTTCAATGGCCGTCGCGAAGCGGCCATTATTGATCTCACTTTGTTGCATCAGCTCGACCAGCTGCTGCAAATCTGCGCCTGGTATGACAATGAAACCGGCTACGCCAATCGCCTGCTCGACTGGCTGTGCGCCCTGTCTACCAAAACTCCATCAACCAACCGACCTATCGAAAAGGTTACCTCATGAATTTTAAACGCATGACAGACCTGCCCTTGGACGGCAAGCGTCTTCTGATTCGCGAAGACCTGAATGTACCCGTAAAAAATGGCTGCATAACCAGCGATGCCCGGGTGCGCGCTGCCATCCCCACCATCAAGCAGGCACTGGATGCCGGCGCCCGCGTCATTCTCATGTCGCACCTGGGACGCCCCACGGAAGGCGAATATGACGAACAGTTTTCACTCGCGCCCGTGGCCAAGCGGCTATCTTGCCTCTTGGATCAAGAGGTACCTTTGGTTCGTGATTGGCTAGATGGCGTCGACGTCGAACCGGGACAAGCCGTACTCTGCGAAAACGTGCGTTTTAACAAAGGTGAAAAAGCCGATGACGAAGCGCTATCCAAGAAAATGGCGGCTCTCTGTGACATCTATGTTATGGATGCCTTCGGCACCGCACACCGCGCCCAAGCCTCCACTCACGGTGTGGCGCGTTTTGCGCCTCAAGCCTGCGCCGGGCCACTCTTGGCCAACGAGCTAGATGCGCTCACTCAAGCCTTGGACAACCCCGAAAAACCACGCGTGGCGGTAGTCGGCGGTTCCAAAGTCTCCACAAAACTGGAAGTGCTTGAAGCCTTGGCGGATAAAGTCGACCAGCTCATTGTGGGTGGCGGCATTGCCAACACCTTCCTGGCCGCCGCCGGTCATCCGGTTGGTAAATCGCTGCATGAGCCTGATTTAGTCGATGCCGCCAAGCGCATCATGGAAAAAGTGCAGTTGCCTATCCCTGTTGACGTGGTAGTCGCCAGCGAGTTCAGCGAAGACGCCGAAGCCACCCTTAAAACCGCCGATGAAGTGGCCGACGACGATATGATTCTCGACATTGGCCCGAAAACGGCTCATATTCTGGCCGCTTTATTAAAAGAAGCTCGCACCATTATTTGGAATGGGCCGGTTGGTGTGTTTGAATTTGACCAATTCAGTCACGGCACAGCCGACATCGCTCAGGCCATTGCCGAAAACGACGGCTTCTCGGTCGCCGGTGGTGGTGACACTCTGGCTGCCATTGACAAGTTTGGCATTAGCGACGAAGTTTCTTATATTTCCACAGGCGGTGGCGCCTTCCTGGAATTTGTCGAAGGCAAAACATTACCCGCCGTGGCCATATTGGAAACCCGCAGCGAATAATTCATAACAATTGGTATTACCTGTGCGCGCTCGGCGCGCACGTTAATCATTCAAGGAGATTCGACCCATGGCACTCATCAGCATGCGCCAACTTCTGGACCACGCCGCCGAAAATGGCTATGGCGTGCCCGCTTTCAACGTCAACAACCTGGAACAAATGCGTGCCATTATGGAAGCCGCCGACGCCTGCGATGCGCCGGTGATCGTGCAGGCTTCGGCTGGCGCTCGCAAATACGCTGGCGCACCCTTCTTGCGCCACCTGATTTTGGCCGCTGTCGAAGAATTTCCGCATATCCCGGTGGTCATGCATCAAGACCACGGCGCCAGCCCCTCGGTTTGCCAGCGCTCTATTCAGCTGGGCTTTTCTTCCGTGATGATGGACGGCTCTCTTGGCGAAGACGGCAAAACCCCCACCAGCTATGAATACAACCGTGACGTCACCCGTCGCACCGTGGAAATGGCACACGCCTGTGGCGTCTCTGTGGAAGGCGAATTGGGCTGCCTGGGCTCGCTGGAAACCGGCGAAGCCGGCGAAGAAGATGGCGTTGGTGCGGCCGGCAAACTGGACATGGATCAGCTGCTGACTGACCCGGAAGAAGCCGCTCAATTTGTCAAAGAAACCGAAGTTGACGCCCTGGCCATTGCCATCGGCACCAGCCACGGCGCCTACAAGTTTACCCGCCCGCCGACAGGCGATATCTTGTCCATTCAGCGTATTAAAGAAATTCATGCGCGTATCCCCGACACCCATTTGGTGATGCACGGCTCGTCTTCCGTGCCGCAGGAATGGCTCAAGGTCATCAATGAATTTGGCGGCAACATTCCGGAAACCTACGGCGTGCCGGTGGAAGAAATCTGCGAAGGCATCAAGCATGGCGTGCGCAAGGTCAACATCGATACCGATCTGCGTTTGGCCTCTACCGGTGCCATCCGCCGTTTCCAGGCTGAAAATCCGGCCGAGTTTGACCCGCGCAAATACCTCAAGGCAACCGTGAAAGCCATGTCGGATATTTGCAAATCCCGCTATGAAGCCTTTGGTACCGCAGGCCAGGCCAGCAAAATCAAGTCAATTAGCTTGGAAACCATGTTCCAGCGTTACGAAAAAGGCGAGCTGAAGCCCCGCGTTTCTTAATCGCCAACCTATAAACCATGGCCATGAACGCGCCCTTCGACCGCGATGCGATTTGCCAACACTGGCAGCCAATGGACTGGCAGTCGGCGGCAACGCCAAGCAACGAAGCGGCGCGTTTTTTGCGTTACTACCAAATCCATTTTGCCGAACAGCTAGACGGTGTCAGCAGCCACTTCGGCTACATGGATACCGCCGACTTTCGTCTTGCCTGCTACCTTTGGCAACCGAGCGGCCATAACCGTGGCACCCTATTGGTCAATCACGGCTATTTGGCGCACACCGGCCTCATGGCTCACACCATAAAACACTTACTACAGCTCGGCTTTACGGTAGCGGCTTTCGATTGGCCAGGCCATGGCTTGTCCAGTGGTGAGCCTGCCCACATCGCCAGTTTTGACCAATATCAGCAGGCACTCGATGTCATCCTGCCCGCGCTAGCGCAATTGCCCGCTCCACACCACTGGCTTTGTCACAGCATGGCCGGCGCCATTGCCATGCAGCGCTTGCAACACCGACCTGTACCCTTCGAACGCATTATTTTGTTGGCGCCTTTGGTGTGGCCGACCGGCTGGGCACTGGGCAAATACCTACATGCGTTACTACGCCATGTCGTGCGTCATGTGCCACGCCATTTTGTGAACAACTCGCACAATGACGACTTTCTGGCATTTCTTGCCGAAAAAGATCCCTTGCAATGTCGGCAGTTATCGCTTACCTGGATTAGCGCTTGGAAAAAATGGCTACCCCCATTTCGCCAAGCCGCCCCCTGCCAGCGTTCTCTGTGCATCATACAAGGCACCGATGACACCACGGTTGACTGGCAAAAGAACTTACCCGAAATTCAGCGGCTATTCCCCGCCGCCACGCTGCATACGCTTGAGGATGGACGCCATCAACTTCCTAACGAGAGCCAGCCTTGGCTCGGTCAACTGCATGCGCTCATCGGCCAAAATCTCATAGGGTAATTGGTTACAGTGTCATGCTGTGATCTATGCACTTATGCAAACAACCGTTTTTTTGATATAAAGCCTTGTTACAAAACAAAACCCATAACACAGCATCACGCTGAGAGGAGATTCTCATGAAGAAGGCAACCACACTAGCACTTACGCTGGCAGCGACGCTTGGCTTGGCAGGTACTGCGCAAGCTGACATTACCGCAGGCGACGTAACAAGTGCCGTGCAAACCGCACAGCAAACCAATCACAACGTCCACCAGATGGACGACAAAGCAAAAGACGCACGCGACGACGCAAAAGAAGCTGCCGAAGAGCGTGCTGAAGCAGCTCAAGAAAAAGCAGAAGACGCACGTGAAGCCGCAGAAGAAAAAGCCGAGGATGCTCGCGAGGCAGCTGAAGACAAAGCCGAAGCTGCCCGCGAAAAAGCCGAGGATGCTCGCGAAGCGGCTGAAGACAAAATGGAAGCCACCAAAGAGGCTGCAGAAGAAAAAGCTGAAGCCGCACAAGAAAAGGCCGAGGACGCACGTGAGGCAGCCGAAGATCGAGCTGAAGACATGGCAAAAGCCGCCAAGGGAAAATCAGAAGAAGCGCACGCAAAAGCTGCAGCCGCTCAAGCCGAGCACGGCAAAGCCATGCAGGCGCACAAAAAAGCCGCTGAAAAGCAAGCAGAGAAGAAGAAAGACAACACTATCTCGGCTTGGTGGAACGACCTTTGGGAGTAAACCTTACCTCTCAAACCAACAAAGTCGGCATTTTTGCCGGCTTTGTTGTCTCTAGACGAGTCATAATCAAGTACCACAAAAAGTGTATTTTACTTCCTCTCCCGGTGCCGGTAGCCGGGTAAAGCGCTCGTCTTCCGGCTGCTGATAAGGCGTTTCCAGGACACGCAATAACGTCTTGAAAGGCATCATATCGCCCGCTTCGGCTGCCTCCAGCGCCTGATTCACCAAATGGTTTCGCGGAATCACCGCCGGGTTGGCCGCTTTCATCATCTTCCGGGACAACCCCAGACTACGCCGATTGCGCGGGTGCCAGCGTTCGTACCAGGCAGTAAATGCTTCCGTATGATAAGCCGTCTCGTCAGGCAGATGTGGCGCCATTAATGCCCGATGGGCGTTGGTATAGTCCATCTTTTGCTGCTGCAGCAGCGCCAACCAATCTTTCACCAGCTGCTCATCACCCGGTTTGTCGGCCGTCAGCCCGAGCTTGTCTTTCATCATGCGGTGAAACGCCTTGCCGAAACGCGGCATACAACCTTCCAGCAAATCGGAGGCCAACTCAATTGCCCGATCTTCGTCTTCATCAATCAACGTCAGCAAACTCTCGGCAAAGCGCGACAAATTCCACTGGGTAATGCCCGGCTGTGCTGCAAAGGCATAACGCCCTTGCCGGTCAATCGAGCTGAACACCGTCGCCGGATGATATGTATCCATAAAAGCACAGGGGCCATAATCCAGCGTTTCGCCGCTGATCATGACGTTATCGGTATTCATCACGCCATGAATAAAGCCCACCCGCAGCCAATGAATGACCAAAGCAATTTGCTTGTCCATAACCGCCTCCAGCAAGGCCAAAGCCGGGTTGTCGGCTTCTTTCACCTGCGGGTAATGGCGCTCCACCGTGTAGTCAAACAGCTGTTTCAGCAACCGTTTATCATCATGCCAGGCCGCATATTGAAAGGTACCGACACGGATATGCGAGGCGGCCACCCGCGTTAGTATCGCCCCCGGCATAGGGCGCTCACGCTGCACTTTTTCGCCGCTCGTCACCACCGCCAAACTCCGGCTAGTGGGAACACCCAGCGCCGCCATGGCCTCGCTAACCAGATATTCACGCAGCATCGGGCCCAGTACGGCACGACCATCGCCGCCACGGGAGAAAGGCGTGCGACCAGCGCCTTTCAACTGAATATCATAGCGTTTCCCCAATGGAGTCAGATGCTCACCCAGCAACACGGCACGCCCGTCACCCAGCATGGTGGGTTGCCCAAATTGGTGCCCGGCGTAGGCTTGGCTTAACGGTTGGCTACCGGGAATTAATTGGTTACCGCTAAACCAATCCGCCCCCTGGGCCTGCAGCTGTGCCACATCCAGCCCCAAGGCTTCCGCCAGAGGCACATTCAACTGCAACAATTCGGGAGCCGAAACCGGCAAGGGCGACTGCTCCATAAATAACGCATCGGGTAATTGGTGGTAGCTGTTATCAAAACGGAAACCGCGCGGCATGGTATCTCTCTTACTGAATCTCGATGCATCACATCATACGCCGGGCAAGATGCCATCAGCCAGCCACTTTTGGTGTAAACTCTGCGCATGTCGACTATTGAATCACTACCGCATTACATTGAACGCTTTTTTGCCTTGCGCCAGCATCAGGGCGATGCCGTGTTTGTCCAGCGACTCGCCCAGTTACGACGTTTTCAGGATGCCCGCCTGCGGCTGACCCACAACGACCTCTTGGTCGACGCCACCCTATCGCCAGCACTGCACTTCATTCTCGATGACATTTACGACGCCAGCGACCTGCTGCCGGTCGCCGAAGACATCCGCCGTGCCGAGCCGCTAGCCAGCAAACTGCTACCCGCCAAAGTAATGAATACGGCCGCCCATGCGCTGGCCGCTGCGGTTATCACTCAGGAACTGGATGAAGCCCTAACGGCATTGTTGGCAGAGCAATTGGATGCCCCAATAACCGCTGCCGCCTACGCAGAAGGTTACCGACAACTGGGGCGGCAGGCTGACCGCCAACAACAAATCACCCTCATCGAGAGTCTGGGAGCGAAACTGGAGAAATACCTACGCCGCCGCCTGCTGCTGCGCACCTTCAAAATGGTGCGTAAGCCGGTTCATAAGGCCGGTTTCGGGCATTTATATGATTTCATGTCGACCTGTTTTGATGTCATGCGCCCTGTTCCTGACGCCGCTCAACTTCTGGCGCAGATTTCTCATCGCGAAACCGTTATCATGCAAGGACTTTTTGCAGGCGACGCTAGCCTCTTACACTCTCGACACACCCCGCTTAACACAGGTGACATGCCATGAGCGCTTCCGACCATCGCGACACCATTGATTTCGGCTACCAACAGGTCAAATGGGAAGAGAAACAGAAAAAAGTAGCCGGTGTATTTCGCTCGGTGGCGCCCAAATACGACCTCATGAACGACCTCATGTCGCTAGGCATTCACCGCATCTGGAAGCGTTTTACGCTGGAGCTCACCGGATTGCGCCCCGGCCAGAAGGTACTGGACTTAGCCGGTGGCACCGCCGACTTGGCGTTGAAATTTGCCCCCATAGTGGGTGATGACGGCATGGTAGTGTTGGCCGATATTAACGATGCCATGCTGAAAGTCGGACGCGACCGCCTACTCGACAGCGGCAACAGCCACAACACCCGCATCACCCAAGTGAACGCCGAAGCCCTGCCCTACGCCGACAACACCTTCGATTGCATCACCATCGCCTTTGGCCTGCGTAATGTGACCGACAAGGCCAAGGCGCTGGCCTCCATGCAGCGCGTGCTCAAGCCGGGCGGGCGTGTGCTGGTGTTGGAATTTTCCAAACCGGTTTATAAGCCCTTGTCCAAACTCTACGACATCTATTCGTTTAGCGTGTTACCGCGCTTGGGCAAATGGGTCGCCCAGGATGCCGACAGCTATCAATATCTGGCCGAGTCCATCCGCATGCACCCCGACCAACCCACCCTAAACGGCATGATGGAAGACGCCGGTCTGGTGCGCTGCGATTATTTCAACATGACCGGTGGTATCGTGGCGATTCATCGAGGGTTTAAAGCCTAATGCAAGCCTCGACGCACCAAGGGGCCAACCTATGGCAAGCAGCGCTCTTGGCACGCCTAGAGAAAGCCGCTAACAACGCCCTAGCCACTGACCCGACTAGTTTCGAACGCCTGACCGCCCACAGTGGCCGGCTGCTGGCTTTTCACCTGACGGCACCGCGTTTATCCATTTATCTGCTCATCGTGGAAGAAGGCGTCGAGCTGTACCACGTCAGTGAAGCCCAAGCCGATGTCACCGTGACAGCAGCCGCTATCGATTTGGCGGCCATCTTCTTCAACTGGCAAAATCAACCCAGCTTGATTGGCTCGCGCGTGCGCATTGACGGCAACCGTGAATTACTGCAAGCCATCCAATCCATCTTGAGCGGATTGGCGGTCGATTGGGGAAGCCTGCTATCCCCCTTGCTCGGTGACAACATCGCCCAGCAAGTCGATTACGGCAGCCGTCGACTACTCAGCTGGCTAGGCACTACCGGTCGCCAGTTAGGCCAACAGCTCAACCGTTACCTACAAGAAGACAGCGGCCTGCTTGCCCTGCGTCGCCAGGTCTACGAGTTTTGCCAAGACGTTGACGAGCTACGTTACGACGTCGACCGTTTGGACGCCCGCATTCGCCGCCTGCAGCAAAAGAGGGATTCATGAGCGCGCTTCTTCGTTTATTCGTCATTGCCCATGTGTTCTGCTATTACCGTTTGGCACGGCTGTTACCCCGCCATCCCGCCACCCGCCTTATTTGGCTGCTGCAATGGCTCACTCCCTCCTGCTGGTTTGGTGTTCGTCGCCTTGACGATGGCGAGCGACTACGCCTGGCATTGCAACGCCTCGGGCCAATCTTCATCAAAATGGGGCAATTGCTAGCGACCCGCCGCGACCTGCTGCCACCGGCCTGGACACAAGCGCTCGAACAATTGCAAGACCAGGTAGCGCCCTTTCCGCCGGAAGACGCCAAGGCCCGTATTGAGGCAGAACTCGGCGGGCCGGTAGACGACTTCTTCAGCCGTTTTGATATGCAACCGCTTGCCAGCGCCTCGGTGGCACAAGTACACACGGCTCAACTTCCCGACGGCAGCGAAGTGGTGCTTAAAGTGCTGCGGCCGGGCATCGAAAAACGAGTCGAAAAAGACCTCAAGCTGCTCATTGCCGGTGCCAACCTACTGGAAAAACATTGGCGCGATGCCGCCCTCTTCCACCCGGCGCGCATCATCCACGACTACGCTGATATTATTCGCGGCGAGCTAGACCTCACCGCCGAAGCCGCCAACAGCGAGACCACGCGCCGCAATTTCCTGTTTAGCCCATTGTTATACGTACCGCATATTTACCATGAGCTCTCCAGCGACAAGGTCATGGTGATGGAGCGCATCTACGGCATCCCGGTCAACGACATCGAGCGCATCACAGCTGCCGGCATCGATCCCAAG
>CAYVZZ010000070.1:3087-11114 GCA_964456185.1 uncultured Alcanivoracaceae bacterium | reverse complement strand
GTCGACCTTGTCGGTCGGCACGCCTTTGCCTTCCATGAAGGCATTGAAATCGTCATGCTCTTTGCCGTGATGCGCTTCTTGGCCGATAAACCCTTTCACGCGTTCGCGTAAATCTTTTGAACGAATACGTTTTTGATAGTGGCGCACGCTACGCATGAAGAAGCGTTCGCCCTCGGGAAAAGTGCAAGACAAGGCGGTGAACAGCAGGGTTTTGAATTGGTCGCCGTTGTACCAGTATTTGGGGATGTCCTCGCTAAACTCAAAATCCATCGCGCGTGGCTGGATGTCGCTGTTGTTAATGCGGGTCACGGTGTTTTTATTGGCCATCGGGAATCTCCTAGCCATTGAGTCTCTTGCTTAATATTATGGCGAGGCTCAAGTTGTACGCCAGTGCAAGACACGCCAATTCGCAACCAGTCATCCGCTAAAGTTGGCCTTATTTGATGGCGCCTGATTGCCGTCATCGACGCAAGTGATTGGTGGACAAGCCGCCCCTGTGCCGTTACCATTTCGCCTCTCTTCTGCACCCGTAGCTCAGCTGGATAGAGCACTGGCCTCCGAAGCCAGGGGTCACAGGTTCGAATCCTGTCGGGTGCACCATTTCTTCTAGGCAGGGCTTCGTTAGCGTGCCTCAGCGATAGGTTATCAGCTGACGCGATAGGTGTAATTGCTCACTGACGCTGGCTACGCGTGGTTGCCCCCGGCTAATGGCAATGCGGGTCACACTGGTATTGGCCAGCATGCGTGACACCGGCAAAAAGCTGTTCACGTCTTTTTGCCAAAGGCGCATGAGGATGACGGCAATCACACCGCCCGAGGTAAATACCACTTCATTGCCTTTTGCGGCGTGGCAGCGTTGGGCAAACCACTTTTCCACGCGCTCGCGAAATGCTTGCCAGCCTTCTTGATAAGCGTAAGTGCCCTGCTGCCAATGGGCGATGGACTCAACAAATTTGCCAACAATTTGTGCTTCGGCATTAGGCTGGCTGGCCACCCAATCTTGCAGAGCGGGCTTGTCGCCAAACAAAGGCCAGTGCTGTGCAATCACATCTTCGTGGTTATATTCATTCAGCTGCGCGTCCGTGTCCCAACGGGTGGGCAGACTGGCAGTGGTCAGCGCGGTTTCGGCGGTTTCCCGATGGCGGCGCATATCGCCGGTGATAACACTATCGGGCTTTAACGCCATTACCGCCAGCTGCTTGCCCAAGCGCTCGGCCTGCTGGAAGCCTAGAGGCGAGAGGGCGTCGTAATTATCCCAATCAAAACTCGCCTGACCATGGCGCACCAAATAGAGTACCGACACGCATTTACCTCGCTGCTTCTGTTGTCTGCTTGCGACGCATCATACCGACTGCCGCGCACCCTTTCACCCAGCGCATTTTTATCCAACGCGCCAGCCTATCCAAATACAAATACACCACCGGCGTGGTAAATAGCGTCAGCAATTGGCTTAAGGCCAGGCCGCCCATAATCGCCAAGCCCAAGGGTTGCCGCAGGCTGGGGTCGGCACCGGTGCCGATGGCCAGCGGCAAGGCGCCAAAGAAGGCCGCGCAGGTGGTCATTAAGATGGGACGAAAACGCACACGACAGGCTTCCAGTATGGCCGCCTCTGGCGTCATGCCCTGCTGGCGTTCGGCGACCAACGCAAAATCAATCATCATGATGGCGTTTTTCATGACGATGCCAATCAACAATAAAATGCCAATCAGCACAATGACGGTAAACGGCACCTGACACAAAATCAGCAACAGCAAGGCCCCGACACCCGCCGATGGCAGGGTGGAGAGAATCGTCAACGGATGAATATAGCTTTCATACAACACGCCCAGCACCACATACACCACCAGCAAGGCCGCCAAAAACAGCCAGGGAATGCTAGACACAAAGTCGCCAAACAAAGAGGCATTGCCCGCCATGGCGGCTTTGATCTTGTCACGCGGCAGGCCAATGCGCGTCAAAGTAGCATCAATGGCGTCGCGAGCTTCACTCATGGCCACCCCGTCAGCCAGATTAAACGACAAGGTGTAAGACGCCATTTGGTCTTGATGCGAGACACTGGTGGGCGCGGTGCCCGGCACCACTTTAGCCACAGATAACAAGGGCACGCGGCTGCCATCACCGCCAATCAAATACAGCTTCCGCAAGGACGACGGATCTTTTAGCCACTGCGGCGCTAGTGTCATGATGACGTGATACTGATTCAACGGCTGATAAATGGTGCCCACCTGTCGTTGACCAAACGCGTTGCCCAGCAGGTTGGTAATATCTGCCACACTGACGCCCAATCGCGCCGCAGCTTGCCGATCGATGACCAGCTCCAGCTCTTGGCCATCGTTCCAGCCCAAATTGGAATTGACACTGGTCAGCTCAGGCAGCTTCTTGAAGGCCGCTTCGGTTTTCATGGTCCAGTGGCGCAGCAATTCCAGGTCGTCGGCCTGTAGGCTAAAGGCATAAGAGGAGTCGCCTCGATGCCCACCACTGGGCAGGTGGTCGGCCGGTCGCAGATACACCCGATAGCCCGGTAGCGACTTGAATTGGTTGGTAATGGCGTTGGCAATTTCATCGGCTGTACGGTCGCGTTGGTCGTAATCGTTCAGTTTGATAAACAACTGACCGCTGTCGCGCGACCCCCAGCGGCCGCCGCCCACCGAGGCCATGACCGCCGCCACGCCCGGCTCTTGACGAATGCGCGCCGCCACCTTGAGCAACTGTTGGCGGGTGGCTTCAAACGAGCTGGTTTCATCACCACTCATGCGACCGTAAAGCAGCCCGGTATCTTGTTGCGGGAAAAAGCCCTTGTCGATATGTACAAACAAATAACCGTTGCCCACGATGGTCAGCAACAACAGCATCAGTGTAATAAAACGATGTCGCACGGCCTGCCGCAACACCACCAAATAGGCATCGCGCAAGCGCTCGATACCGCGCCCTATCTCGCTCAATAACCGACCTTGCCGCTGGCTGCTATGCGGGCGCAACACGCGGGCACATAGCATGGGCGTGAGACTCAACGACACCACCATGGAGATCAACATGGCCGCTGCCAAGGTAACGGAAAACTCACGGAACAGCTGACCGGCAATGCCGCCCATCAACAACATCGGCAGGAAAACGGCAATTAGTGTGAGCGTCATGGAAATCACGGTAAAGGTGACTTCACGCGCCCCCTGCAAGGCGGCTGTTAATGGCTTTTCGCCTGCCTCCAAATGCCGACTGATATTTTCCAGTACTACGATGGCGTCATCCACCACAAAGCCGGTGGCGATAATCAGCGCCATTAAGGTGAGGTTATTCAAGCTAAAACCGCACCAATACATGATGCCACAAGCGCCAATTAGCGAAATCGGCAAGGCCAACGCGGGTATCAGGGTGGCACGGCCGCTGCGCAAGAAGACGAACACCACCAAAATGACCAGCACCACTGCCACCAGCAGTGTTTCCTCGGTGGCATACAAAGCGTCGCGCACACTGTTGGAGCGATCGACCGCCAGCTTCAATTGGGTGCCTTCGGGCAGCTGGCGACGCATGGCCGGAAGCAGAGCCTTCACCGCATCGATGGTAGCCAGCATGTTGGCATCATTGGCCTGAATAATACCCAGCATAATGCCGCGTTGGCCGTTGTAATAACCGGCGGTGTAAATATTTTCCACCGACGCGCTGACGTGCGCCACATCACCCAACCGGATCTGCTGACCATTGGCTTGTTTTACCACCAGTTGGCGGTAATCTGCTGCTGTTTCCAATTGATCGTTGGCGCTCACCAACCACGATAAGTGGGTTCCATCCAGTCGCCCCAAGGGACGTCGTTGACTGGCGTCGGCTATTACCTGGCGCACCTGATTAAGCGACACTCCTGCATTAGCCAGTAAATCCGGTTGCAGACTCACGCGAATAGCGGGCAGAGAACCGCCCATCACCTGCACCTCGCCCACACCCTTCACCTGCGACGCCAAAGGCACCAAGCGGCTGACGGCCAAATCGTACAAAGCCGCTGGCGATTGCTTGGTCGATGTCAGCGACAACATCACAATTGGCGCATCGGACGGATCTGCCTTGCTATAAGACGGCAAGGACGGCATTGCCGACGGCAGCAAGTCGGCAGCCGCACTGATAGCGGCCTGCACATCACGCGCGGCAGCATTAATGTCACGGTCCATATCGAAGACGATAAAAATCATCGCCGAGCCACGACTGCTGCGCGATGTCATACGCTCCACCCCGGCAATGCCACCCAGCGAGCGCTCCAACGGTGCCGTCACACTGGCCGCCATGGTCTTCGGGCTGGCACCTGGCATGGATGCCGTCACCACAATCACCGGAAAGCTCATCTGCGGCAATGACGCCACCGGCAGCTGCTTCCACGCCACCGTGCCCAGCGCAATCACCGCAAAGCTCAGCAACAGCGTCGCCACCGGCCGCAAAATAAACAAGCGGGTGATATTCACGCCTGCTCTCCGTGGTGTTGCAAGCGCGTGGACAACCTCTCGAACCAAAGATAAACCACCGGCGTAGTGTAGAGGGTAAGCAACTGGCTGAGTAACAGGCCGCCGACGATAACCAGCCCCAAGGGCTGGCGCAGGGCGGCACCGGTACCGCCAGCGAGCATTAGGGGCACGGCGCCAAGCATGGCGGCAAAGGTGGTCATGAGAATTGGCCGCAAGCGCAGCAGGCAGGCTTGGTGTACGGCGTCGCGGGCACTCATGCCGTCGCGTCTGGCTTGCAGGGCAAAATCGACCATGAGAATACCGTTTTTCTTGACGATGCCGATCAGCAAAATCACGCCAATCAGGGCAAACAAGGTGAAATGGGTGCCACTCATTACCAGCGCCAAAAGTGCGCCGATGGCGGCGGGCGGCAAGGTAGAGAGAATCGTCAAGGGGTGAATGAAGCTTTCATATAGCACGCCCAGCACCACATACATGGTCAGCAGGGCAGCCAGTATCAGCCAGAGTGTATTGCCCGTGGCGCGTTGGAAGGCGGCGGCCGCACCCTGATATGCCATGCGCAACTCGCCTTGTGGATCAACTGCCTGCAGCCCCTGGGAAATGGCCTGTTGCGCTTCTTCCAGTGAATACCCTGCGGCCACATCAAATGACAAATTAACCGTGGGGAGCTGATCCAAACGCACTTTCTGCAAAGCAGCCGGTTGCTTACTCAGGGTGGCGATAGATAACAGCGGCACCATGCTGCCTGTGTCGCTTTTCAGGTAAATGTGCTGCAGGCCTTCCGCGCCTTGTTGGTATTTAGCGGGCACCTGTAGCACCACGCGATACTGGTTGGCCTGAGTAAAAATGGTAGACACAAAACGCTGGCCAAAAGCGCTGTATAAGGCATCGTCCACGTCGGCGGCGGTAATACCATAGCGCGCCGCCAGGGCGCGATTGAGTTGCAGGTGCAGCCGAACGCCGTGGTTGTACACATCGGCGACAATACGAGCAATGGCTGGGGCTTGTTGCAGGTACGTGACCAACTCGGGTACTTGCTGCAGTAGTTGCTCGCGATCCAGGTTACTGAGGGTAAATTGGTAACGCCCGGCGGCTTGACGGCTGTCGACCGACAGATTCTGGCCAGGCTGTAAATACACTGCTACGCCCGGTATCTGGTCTGTGGCTTGACGCAAGCGTTGCGTTATGGCGCTGGATGACGCCTGCCTTTCGCCCCAAGGTTTGAGCACCACTTGCAGATGCCCTTGGTTAAGCGTCGAGTTGATGCGGTCAATGCCAATCACGGCGGCCACCTCTTTCACCGCCGGATCCGCTTTGAGCAGCTTGACCACCTGTGCTTGCAGCTCGCGCATCTGCGCAAAGGAAGTGCCATCAGCGGCAACGATTTTGCCTTCAATCAAACCATTATCCTGTGGCGGGAAGAAGCCTTTTGGCACCACCCAATACAAGAAACCGGTCAACAGAAAAGTGCCTGCAACAACACAAGCCATCAGCTTTTGGCGGTCGAGCACCCAGTTCAAACTACGGCCATATAACGCCACCAAGCGGTTAAATTGCGCTTCGCCCCAACGCTGGAAGCGATTTTGGTTGGCAGCCGTGGCATGACGCAACAGGCGCGCCGACAGCATTGGCGTCAAGGTAAGCGACACCACCATCGACACCATAATGGCGGCGGCCAGCGTAATGGCAAATTCTTGGAACAATCGGCCGACCACATCTTGCATAAACAATAGCGGAATCAACACCGCCACCAGCGAAAAGGTCAGCGACAAGATGGTAAAGGCGATTTCACGGCTGCCATCCAACGCGGCTTGCAGGCGAGACTTACCGTTTTCCAAATGGCGGCTGATATTTTCTACCACAACAATGGCGTCATCAATCACGAAACCAGTGGCGATAGTCAGCGCCATGAGCGACATGTTGTCGATACTAAAGCCGCAAAAATACATCACCACAAAGGTGGCGATGAGCGACAAGGGCACCGCCAAGGCAGGAATCAGCGTGGCAGTGGCGCTGCGCAGGAACAGGAAAGTCACCATGATCACCAGCGCGATGGACAACATCAGCTCAAATTGCACGTCGTCCACCGAGGCACGGATGGTGGTGGTTAAATCCGATAACACATCGATCTGCACCGAGGCGGGCAGACCGTCGCGCAGTTGCGGCAGCTGTTGTTTGATTTGCTTCGCCAGCTGAATAACATTGGCACCCGGCTGACGGCGCACCTCAATCAAAATCGCCGGTTTACCATTGGCCGTAGCTAACTGGTATCGATTTTCCGGCGCTCGATTAATGCTGGCTACCTGTCCCAAACGCAGCGCGGTTCCGTTTTCATATTTAAGCACCAGATCGGCATAGGCCGCTGGGTCGCGCAACTGGCCGTTGGCATCCAGCATCAGCGAGCGATGCTCGCCGTCAAAACCGCCTTTGGCTCCGATGACGTTGTTGGCGTTAACGGTGTTGATGACATCTTGCAACGTCAAGCCGTGTGCCGCGAGCAGCAAGGGATTGGCGTTAATGCGAATGGCTGCTTCATGGCCACCGGCCAGAGTCACCAAACCGACACCGCTAACTTGCGACAGCTTCAAGGCCACGCGCGTGCTCACCAAGTCCTGCACTTTGGTCAACGGCAACTGATCGGAATGTGCCACTAAAATCAGCACAGGGCTATCGGCCGGATTCACCTTGTGGAAGGTAGGCAGGCTCGGCAAATCACGGGGCAACAGCCGAGTCGCACCATTAATCGCTTCTTGTACCTCCTGTACCGCCACACTCAAGGGCAGGTCCAGCGCAAAACGCAGCGTAATCACCGAGTGGCCATAAGAGCTGACCGAATACATCTGCTCCAACCCGGCCATGCGCCCCAGGGTACGCTCCAAGGGCGATGTCACGGCATCGGCCATGACATCCGGCGCGGCACCCGGGTATTGGGTGGTGACCTGAATGGTAGGGTAGTCCACCGTGGGCAAGGCCGCTACCGGCAACGTGCGATAGGCAAACAGGCCGGCGCCCAGCAAGGCCACCATCAGCAAGACAGTGGCTACCGGCCGCAGGATGAATAGCCGCGAAGGGTTCATCGGCCAGCGCTCCTATTGCTCGGTTTGCGTTGAATCGGCTTGGGTGACAGGCGGCTGCTCGCTTGGCGTCTCACCCACTTGAATTTTGCTGCCGTCGCGCAGATGGTCGGAACCGAGCACCACGAAGCGGTCACCCGCCTGTAGCCCCTGCGTGACGACCACCTTGTTCTGATAATCCACACCCGTCTGGATGTTGACCTTAGCCACTTTGGTCACGCGGTTGCCGTCTTTTTCTTCGCGATATAATTTCCATACATAGCTGCCGGCATCGCTCAATTGCACGCCCCGCTGGGGAATCACTACGGCATTATTCAGCACGCGGGTTTTTAGACTCACGCGCACCGATTGATTGGGATACAGGCGATTCTCGGTATTGGGAAACAGCGCTTTCAGCTGCACGCTGCCGGTGGCGATGTCGATACGATTACTGGCAAATTTCAGCTGCCCCTGGGCGAGTGTGGTGCCGTTCGGCGGAGGATTGGCCGCGAGGGGCAGGGGCTGGCCG
>CAYVZZ010000070.1:0-3077 GCA_964456185.1 uncultured Alcanivoracaceae bacterium | reverse complement strand
ATGGTCTGACCCTGACGCAACGCGGGCACTACCTGATCGATATCGGCCTGCGGCAGACTAAACAACACTGCCGCCGGTTGCGTTTGCGTGATTGTCACCAGTTGATTGTTGCCCGACGTCACCAAATTACCGACATCAATCAAACGCAAGCCGGTGTAGCCGCTAATCGGTGCGGTAATGGTGGCGTAATCCAGCTTGAGCTGCGCCGCGTCAATTTGTGCCTGGTCGGCCTTCACGCTGGCGGCATATTGCGCCACCTGGCTTTGCAAGGTATCCAACTGTTGTTGAGACAAGAGACCACGCTGGCTTAATTTGCGGTTACGCTGCAATTGCTGTTTGGCGTTTTTCAGCAGGGCTTTATCACGTGCCAAATTGGCTTGGTATTGTGCCAAAGTCGCCTTGAACGCCCGCGCATCGATTTGCGCCAGCTTGTCGCCCTTTTCCACATATTGCCCTTCACGGAAATACACCGCTTCCAATTGCCCTTCCACACGACTGGTCACCGTGACCACCTGATTGGCTTTCACGGTGCCCAAGGCGGTGTGCAGCACCGGCACGTCGGCCTGGGTGGCGGTGGCTACTTTGACGATTGGCACACGATCCCACCAGCCGCTTTTTGGCGGCGGATCTGTTGGCCACAACCACCACACCACCACAGCGGCCAGTACACACAACAATAAAAGCCACAGGAGTGGCTTGCGCGATGAGGAGTGAGAAGATGTCTGATTCACTGAAATACCTTGTCATAGGGCGCTGTCAGGTAGGCGCGAAATAGGTCGGCACTCATGTCGGCCTGCTGTTCACCGAACACATAGGGCGCGACCTGATAAACGGAAAAACGAAACTGTAAGCCGGTGGCTCGCTGGCCTTGGGTTAGCACCGTAAAGCTGGCGAAATTATCGGCTTTTGGGCGGGTGCCCGCTATCAGCATCTGCTGCATATTGTCATCAAGCTGGGGGCGAGCGGCCGAGTCGCTGCTTGTTCCTTGCGTTTGTTGTAGTAAGTGTTTAGCCAGTGGCGCTCTAACGTTTTTTGAAATAACCGCCAGCGCCTGATGGAGCTGCTCGCCAAACAGTTCATGCAACGTCACGGGCAGATTGCGCCGGGTGTCGTAGACCATGCCAACATCAATCGGCAGCGGATGAGCACCACCCGTATCGCTATAGCCGCTTTCTACCAAGCTCACCAAGTGACCAGCACGCGACACCACACGATAGTGAATTTCCAACACCTGTTGCCTGTCCTGATTAACGGGCAAATCGGCAGTTTCCTGAGCGGCTTCAATGAACGCAGATTTGGCCTGATTGCCTTGGTTTTTTAACCATTGCCTCAGGCCGGTTTCCCCCGCTTTCAGTGCAGGATAATAGATCGCGACCCGATAGGCGGGCACATTAGTAATGTCTTGCTGCGCGGCAAGTGGCTGGTCCGCCTTATGGTGGGCTACTGGCTGCTGAGGTGCCGACTGACAAGCGACCAGAGACAATAACATGGCCACCATAACCACAATGCGAATCATCATATTGCATATCCTGTTGTTTACTCTGCGCGCATGCGCAGAATGTCATAAATCGTTCGCAAATGGGGAATGGCGACACCGTGACCATCGGCAATGGCCACGATACGACCCACAATGGCATCCAGCTCCAGAGCACGTCCGTTGAGGTAGTCCAGCGCCATGCTGGTGCGATAATGCGACATCTTGCGCGTATGCGCCAAATTGCTCTCGATGACGCTGCTGTCCAGTGAGTGACCATCGGCCGCTGCGGTCGTCACCACTTCTTCCATCACCGCGCGCACCAACCCCTCTGCTTCGGGAGTGCCCAGCATGGTGTCGGTATCTGCCCCGTTCGTTACTACAGACAACGGATTAAAGCTGGCGTTCCACACGCTCTTCGTCCAGCGTTCGCGCTGAATATTGTCGGTCATCTTTGCCCTACTTCCCGCTTGCGTTAACGCCTCCACCCACGTCGTGCAATGGGCATCGGCACCTTGAGGGTAATTGCCGGCAAATAAACGAGCCGCCGATTCGTGTTCGATAACGCCCGGCTGGCTGCGACTCGTGCCGACATAAGTCACGCAGCTGACCAACGAATTGCGGGGAAAAGCCTCCACCAAAGGCGTTTCTATATCAATGCCATTCGCAATTAATACGATGGTGGTATTCGGACCGACTAATGGTTTGATCTGCGAGGCCAGATCCACTTCGGGCAATATTTTTACAGCCAAAAGCAACCAATCTGCCGCTCCCTGTTGGGCGGCCTCGTCCACCGAGGCATATACGGCTTTTGGTCGAAACGACAGGTCACCAAGCAGGCTGTTTACTGTCAGTCCCTTGTCCCGAATCACCTGCCAGTCACTGCGCGCCACCATGTCTATTGACCAACCGGCTCGATGTAACAAAGCGCCATATAAACCGGCGATACCGCCGCTGCCCAGAATGGTTACGCGTTGGGTCATTTTGTCCTCTTGCTGCTTATGCTCTAACCTGTCCATGCTACCCCATCACCTACTCAAGGATAAGACACTATGCTGACCCTTCACCACCTTGCCGACTCCCGTTCACAACGCATCCTTTGGTTGCTCGAAGAGCTAGGCGTCGATTACCAACTAATTCGCTATGAACGTGATCCGAAAACCCAAATGGCGCCCAAAGCGCTGAAAGACCTCACCCCGCTAGGCACCTCGCCGGTGCTGGAAGTGGACGGTGACTTGTTGATGGAATCAGGCGCTATTATCGACTATTTACTGGCACGTTTCGACAAAGAAAAGGCATGGCAACCGCAAGATGCGTTATCGGCAGCGGGGCGTGACTACAGCTTTTGGATGCACTTCGCCGAAGGCTCCATGATGCCCATGCTGGTGTTGAGCAAAGTCTTTATGACCATCAAGCAAACGCGTATGCCTTTCTTTGCCAAACCTATTGCCCGGAAAATTGCCAGCTCGGTGGAAAAAAGCTTTATTCGTCCGGCGGTGGATAAACAGTTGGCGTTGATCGAATCGCACCTGAGTAACCAAGACTGGTTTGCAGGTGAGCAAGTGAGTGGTGCCGATGTGCAAATGAGTTTTCCGTTGGAAGC
>CAYVZZ010000069.1:0-11369 GCA_964456185.1 uncultured Alcanivoracaceae bacterium | reverse complement strand
TTAGCTGACCACGATCGGGTTGAACGGGCACGTCTCTATACCATGTTGGGGGACACAGTTTGTGATCGTTATGCGGCGCTAATGCGCCACGGCTATTCCATGCGTGATTTGATCATGCTGTTGCATGAAGCCTGTGAGAAGGGGGTCGAAAACGTCGATAAGGCACCAGAGCAGCTACACGACTTTATTCACAGCATGGAGCAGGTGCCCGACTGGATTGATATGGATTTGGTGCGCCAAGGGCAACGGGTCGGGCGCACTTATATGGCTATTTTGACGCCATTCGCCATTCGCGGGGCATTCGTTGCCACCTTTATGAACAAATATTCCGGCCTGCCCATGGCATTAACCGGTGCCTTGTCGAAAAAAGACACCAGTACCCAGCGTATTAATGAAACCGCCAGCTTCTTCACTGCCGCCACGCTACCGCATGCGCTGGATCGCCAAGGTAACGGTTTTCTGGCCGCTGCCATGGTGCGGCTAATGCACTCGGTTGTGCGTTTTAATCAATTGACCCGGTCGAAGAAGTGGGACTTATCGGTATATGGCATTCCAGTGCCACAGGTCGATCAAATGCCCGCGGGCAATATGCCGTCCTTTTTAAACGCGGCGCGCGTTATTCGTACTGGCCAGAAACAATTTACGCGCCAACAGCGCGCGACTACCGAGCTGTGTCGCTATCAAAGCTATCTGCTGGGGTTGCCGCGAGACCTCTTGCCACCTGATCCTCAAGGTATATTTGACACCATGGTGGCCTACACCGGCACACTGCGCGAAGGCTATGACGAGGCCACCTGCGGACAGTTGGTTAAGTCCACCATGAAAGCCTATCGACCACCCAGAAAACGCCTGCGTGACCGTGTTTACAATCAAGTGGAAACCAGCTTCTCCAAAGTTTTCTTTAACCGGGTATTCCTGCAAGGCGGCAGTCGATATAAAGCACGCTTGATGGGAGTGGAGCCAAATCCCTTGGACTATGCCCTTTTTGCCGCTGCCAATAGCTTTATTATGCCGCAGCTGGTGGCACATCGATTGGCCGTCAACCTGCCCGTTATTGACGGCATTGCGGATGCCTACCTTGTGCGCCGCATTAAATATCTGTTGGGGCAGTATGGACACGCCGAGTACATCACCGACGCCAGTCAGTACGTCGATGAAAGTAAACTGCACCCGCCTGTATTTAGTCGTGTCAGACGGCGAAAACAACCGGCGTAAACCGTGCCTCAATCTCCGTGGTGACGTGTCAGCTCACAAGCTCTATAATAGAGCTTTTGCATCGCCAATCAGGATTTATGCATGTTTGATACGCTTTCCGACCGCCTTGGCCAATCGCTCCGCAATATTGCCGGGGTAGGGCAGCTCAACGAAGACAATATTCGCGATACCCTGCGCGAGGTACGCAAAGCGTTGCTGGAAGCCGACGTAGCATTGAGTGTCGTTAAAGATTTCGTTGAACAAATCAAACAAAAGGCCATGGGGCAAGATGTGCTGAAAAGCCTCAACCCCGGCCAAGCTTTCGTCAAAATTGTCAACGATGAGTTGGTTGCCACCATGGGGGCGGCCAATGATGCGCTGGATTTAAAAGCCAAACCCCCCGTTGTCATCCTGATGGCGGGTCTGCAAGGTGCCGGTAAAACCACCAGCGTGGCCAAGCTGGCCAACTACCTGCAAGAGCGTGAAAAGAAAAAGGTCATGGTGGTGTCCGCCGACGTCTATCGTCCGGCGGCGATCGACCAGCTGGAAACGGTGGCCAAAGAAGTTGGCGCGACCTTCTTCCCGTCAACCACTAAACAAAAGCCCAATGACATCGCCAAAGCTGCGTTGGAAGAAGCCAAAAAGCGCTATGCCGATGTGTTGATTGTCGATACCGCCGGTCGTTTGCATGTCGATGACGACATGATGGACGAAATCAAATCCCTGCACGGCGCGATTAACCCGACGGAAACGCTGTTCGTGGTCGATGCCATGACCGGCCAGGACGCCGCCAACACGGCGCGTGCCTTTAATGATGTATTGCCGTTAACCGGTGTCATTCTCACCAAAGCTGATGGTGACTCGCGCGGTGGTGCTGCCTTGTCGGTGCGTGCGATTACCGGTAAGCCGATTAAATTTCTCGGTACCGGCGAGAAAACCGATGCCCTGGAACCCTTCCATCCGGATCGTATTGCCTCACGCATTCTCGGCATGGGCGACGTACTCACCCTAGTCGAAGAAGCCGAGCGCAAACTCGACAAGAAGAAGACGCAAAAGCTGGCCAAGAAGTTCAAGAAAGGCCGCGCCATGAACTTCGAGGACATGAAGGACCAGTTTGCGCAGATGCGCAACATGGGCGGCATGACCAGCCTGCTCGATAAATTGCCGGGGCTGGGGGGCATGTCACAAATGGCGCAAGATCCGGCGGCGCTTAAACAAATGAAGCACATGGAAGCCCTGATTGACTCCATGACCATACAAGAACGCCGTAACCCTAAACTGGTTAAAGGTTCGCGGAAACGTCGCATCGCTCAAGGTGCCGGGCTGGATATCCCTGATCTAAATCGTCTGCTCAAGCAACAAAAAATGATGAGCAAAATGATGAAGAAAATGCGCGGTAAAGGCGGCAAGCAAATGATGCGTAATCTTGGCGGCATGATGGGCGGGCAAGGTGGCATGGGCGGCATGCCCGGTGGATTTACGCCACCTGGCGGTGGAATGCCGCAATAAGCCAATAAAAGACTTTATTTTCGGCGATGATATCGGTAGAATTTGCCGCCTTTAAGCAGCCTGCAAAAACAGGTTGGTATAACTCGAGTTGAATTTTTTGGAATAGAGCAAAATTATGGTAACGATTCGTTTGGCTCGCGCCGGCTCCAAGAAGCGTCCTTTCTACAACGTGGTTGTCACCGACAGCCGTAACGCCCGCGATGGCCGTTACATTGAACGTTTGGGTTTCTTCAACCCGCGCGCACGCGGCGGTGAAGTGCGTTTGCGTTTGGAAGACGAGCGCATCGATTATTGGGTTGGCCAAGGTGCTGGTACATCCGATCGCGTGGCTAGCCTGATCAAAGAAAACCGTAAGCTGCAAGCTGCCGGTTAATAGTGGCGAAAGCCGAGTTGGTAACCGTCGGTCGTGTGCTGGCGGTTTATGGCGTTAAAGGATGGGTGAAAATCTATTCCCATACGCAACCAATGGACGGCATCTTTCGTTACCAGCCGTGCTACCTGCTGAAAAAACGGCAAGCGCCGCAGTTATTGCAGCTCAGCCAAGGCAAGCGGCATGGCAAAGGGCTGATTGCCCACTTTCAAGGCATTGATGATCGCGATGTGGCGCAACAACAATTAGTTGGCCACGATCTTGCCGTTCCGGCTGACGTATTGCCCCAGTCGGGTGGCGATACTTGGTATTGGCGCGACCTCATTGGCCTGCGCGTGATCAATCAAGCCGATGAAGATTTAGGCGTCGTACAGCGCATGTTGGAAACCGGTGCCAACGACGTCATGCAGCTACAAGGCGATGCGCAAAGTGTTGACCAACAACAGCGTCTATTGCCTTGGTTGCCAGACCAGATCGTAATTGATGTGGATCTGCAAGGCGGCATCATCCGGGTCGACTGGGATGCCGATTTTTAAGACCAAGCTGTTGCTTGGCAAGTCGACACAGTGGCCATTATGCATATCACCTTAGTTTCATTATTTCCCGATATGCTAGATGCCGTCACCGAGTATGGTGTGACCGGACGTGCCACTCGAGAAGGTATTTTAACGGTCGATGCGGTGAATCCGCGAGACTTTACGCAGGATCGCCACCGCACGGTCGATGATCGACCCTTCGGCGGCGGCCCCGGTATGGTGATGAAAGTCGAGCCGTTGGCTGGTGCCATCGAGCAAGCCAAGGCGGCATTACCCAAAGCCAAGGTGGTGTATTTATCGCCACAGGGCAGAACGTTAGACCAACAGGGTGTGGCGCGCTTTGCCCAACAAGACGAGTTAATTTTGGTGGCCGGTCGTTATGAAGGCATCGACGAGCGGTTACTTGAGCATCACATCGACGAGTGTTGCTCGATTGGTGATTACATCCTCAGCGGAGGCGAATTGCCAGCTTTGGTTTTAATTGATGCCGTTGCGCGCTGTTTGCCCGGCGTGCTGGGACACGAAGCATCCGCCCAACAAGATTCATTTAGTGGCGAGATGACATGGTTGCTGGATCATCCACACTATACGCGTCCCGAAGAAATTGACGGCAACGAAAAACAACTTGCGGTGCCCCCCGTGTTATTGAGCGGGCACCATGATAGAATTGCGCGCTGGCGCAAACAGCAGTCGCTGGGGCGGACTTGGTTATACCGGCCAGACCTGCTGAAAAAACGACGCGAGCTAATCGGGCTCGATGATGAAGAAGAGGCGTTGTTGGCCGAGTTTATTCGCCAACAGCACGAGAAAGACAGTTAACACAATAGGAGCAGGTCGTCATGAGCGGCAAAACACTACTAGTGCAGGACGTTGAACAAGCTCAACTGAAGAGCGACATTCCGGAATTTGGCGCTGGTGACACCGTCGACGTCCAGGTTAAGGTAAAAGAAGGCAATCGTGAGCGTTTGCAGTCTTTCCAAGGCGTTGTCATCGCCAAGAAAAATCGCGGCATCAACTCCGCTTTCACCGTGCGTAAAGTCTCTCACGGCGTTGGCGTTGAGCGTGTATTCCAAACCCACAGCCCGCTAATCGACAGCATCACAGTGAAGCGTCGTGGTGATGTGGCACGCGCCAAGCTGTTTTATCTGCGTGAGCGTTCTGGTAAGTCGGCACGTATTAAAGAGAAAATCGGCAAGTAATCTTCTCGATTATTGGCTAAACAAAAAGGCAGTCCGAAAGGGCTGCCTTTTTGCGTCTATGAGAAAAGCCTTTAAGCCGCTACTACGCGGTTCCTGCCTTGTTTTTTGGCTTCATACATGGCCTCGTCGGCCAGCTGTATGATGTCTTCCATGTCGTTAACCGAATTCTTTCGCTGGCTGGTAACGCCCAGGCTGGCAGTTAGCGAGATAGGCAGCTTGTCGGGAAGTTGCAGCTCGGCGATGGCCTTGCGACAACGTTCGGCCACCTGCATGGCCTCGTTTAACGAGGTATCCGGCAATAAAATCAGAAATTCCTCACCGCCATAACGCCCGATGTGGTCCAAGTGCCGTAAACAGCTGCGTAATGCGTCCGCGGTCGCATGCAATGCGATGTCGCCGTTTTGGTGTCCGTAAGCATCGTTAATGCGTTTGAAGTGGTCGATATCGACCATAATCAGGCCAAGGTGTTGGTTCCCCTGACGTCGATCGGCAAATTCCTTCTCTAGTAAATCAAATATATGACGGCGGTTGGCAACGCGGGTTAGCGGATCGGTGACCGAGAGTGCCTTCACCCCTGACTCCCGCGTACGCCAGCTGGTCACTAAGCTGGCCATAATGAGCGTTTCATAAACGATGTAGCCCACGGCACCAAAAATCGATACCAAACGCATGTAGTGATTATGCGGGTGTCCCAGTAAGGGGCGGATAACATCCGGTTGTCCCGCTAAAATAGTGGCGATGATGCCACCGGTGATGCAAATAACGATGACCGGTATTAAACGCCTGGGCGGAAAAAGCAGCATGCCGATAAGGGTGGCATTCATGAAAACAACGCCGGTAATAATGTTGATGGGACCCACCAGATAACAGGTGATAATCGTCGTAATGGCGTAGTAATAGAGAATGGGCGAGATAGCAAAAGTTTCGCGCTTGTGGCGAAGCAGCCAGTAAAATGAACCGGCTAATAAGCCATACCCCAACGTGACGAATGCGCCCCAGGCTGCCATCAAAGTAAGCTGCTGAACGCTAATGCCGGGGTGATAGCCCCACCACCAAGTCACCAGGCACCAGCCACAGACGAACAAATACACTGGAATCGCCATGCCGCAGATAAATACAGCACGATGCGCTTCGCTGTGATTGATTTGCTCACCCGTGTGGTGGAGTATCTTGTAAAGTAGCTGATTCATTCGAATGGTAAACTCGATGTCAAAGGTGAGAGCCTTCGATCATTATTATTATGTGAGGCTGTTTGTGACAGCGCTACTTTTTGGTTGTGATGATGGTGAACGAGAGTTGTACTCGACTTACATAATATGCGAATTATAGGCGCTTAATGATGGCAACAAAAGCCCCTGCGATGGCAAAACAAGTCGTTAGACCCGAAGATGAAGCCATGCTAGAGCGCTGGCTCAACGCGCTGTGGATGGAAAAAGGCTTGAGTGATGTCAGTATCGCGGATTATCGCACGGATCTGACGATTTACTTGCGCTGGCTGGCGTCGCAAAAGGTAAAGGTCGATGCAGCCAGCCGTAGTGATGTGCTGGGCTTTATGGCCAGCTTATACGAGCGGGGGCTAAGCTCGCGCACCTCGGCGCGTTATCTGTCGGCCCTGAAAGGATTTTATAGCTGGGCAAAACGTGAAGGGTTGATAATGGACAACCCGACGCAAGACGTGATGCGCCCGCGCCAAGGTTTATCAATTCCTAAAATACTAAGTGAGGCCGATGTTGAGGCGCTACTGGCCGCGCCGGATACGGACACCACCATTGGCCTGCGTGACCGAGCCATGTTGGAGGTGTTGTATGCTGCCGGGCTGCGCGTCTCCGAGCTGGTTGCTTTGACCTTGCCGCAGATTAACTTCAATCGTGGGTTGGTGCGCTTGGTAGGCAAGGGCAATAAAGAAAGACTGGTGCCCTTGGGGGAATCGGCGCTTGATTGGCTACAACGCTATCTTAAACAGGCACGCCCTTTGTTGGTGGCGGCAGGCAGTGATGTGGTTTTCCCCAGCAAGCGTGGCAAGCAAATGACACGGCAAACCTTCTGGTATCGCCTGAAAGCCGTTGCTAAAGCGGCTGGCATTCAAAAGCCGTTATCGCCCCATACCCTGCGTCATGCCTTTGCGTCGCATCTGCTTAATCATGGTGCTGATTTGCGTGTCGTGCAGCTGTTACTAGGCCACAGTGACCTGTCGACCACGCAGATTTATACGCATGTGGCACAGGAGCGCTTGTCCAAATTGCACGAACAACATCATCCGCGTGCCTGAGACGCGCCTCGCGCATTGACTGCCAAGCCGCCTGCCAGTAAGGTATCGGCCTTTCCCCGCCGTAGAAAAGGAAACCGTTGTGAAACCCGTAAAAGTGGGCATTGCCGGTCTGGGTGTTGTTGGACGCGGCACTCTTGAAGTCTTACAGCGCAATGCTGCCGAAATTACTCGTCGTGTCGGTCGTTCTATCGAAGTCAGCCATGTCGTGGCACGCCGTGGCGCGCCCGATTTGGAACAGCTGGGTGTGCGTGTTTCGGCCGATGTCATGGAACTGGCTCAAGACCCCGATATCGATATTCTTGTCGAGCTCATCGGCGGCACCGATGTGGCGCGCCAGTTAGTGCTTACTGCGATTGAAAACGGCAAACATATTGTGACAGCCAACAAAGCGCTGATTGCAGAACACGGCAACGAAATTTTCCAAGCGGCACATAATAAAGGGGTCGACGTCACCTTCGAGGCCGCCGTAGCGGGTGGCATTCCCATTCTCAAAGCGCTGGGCGAAGGCCTAGCTGCCAACCACATTAATTGGGTGGCCGGCATTATTAACGGCACCGGCAACTATATCCTCACCGAGATGGAGCAGGCCGGTCGCGAGTTCGATGACGTGCTCAAAGAAGCTCAAGCCTTGGGCTATGCCGAAGCCGACCCGACTTTCGATGTGGAAGGCATTGATGCCGCTCACAAGCTGACTATTTTGGCGTCCATCGCCTTTGGTATTCCGTTGCAATATTCCAAAGTCTACTTGGAAGGCATTACGCAAATTCGTCCGGAAGACGTGCGCAGTGCCGACCGTTTTGGCTATAAAGTCAAACACCTGGGCATTGCCAAAGACACAGGTGATGGTATTGAGCTGCGTGTTCATCCCACTTTGATTCCCAAAGAAGTGCTCTTGTCGAATGTAAACGGCGTGATGAATGCCGTGGTGGTTAATGGTGATGCCGTTGGGCCGACACTCTTTTATGGCGCCGGTGCTGGTGGCTTGCCCACCGGCAGTGCCGTGGTGGCTGATATTATTGAGCTGGGACGTGCGCTTACCGTCGATTACGACGAGCGCGTGCCGTATCTTGGCTTCCAGACCGACCAGTTGTCAGAAACACCGGTATTGCCTATCGAAGAAGTTAGCTGTCCGGTGTATCTGCGTCTGTGCGTGCTCGACGAGCCGGGCGTGCTGGCCGATATCACCCGCATTCTCAGCGAGGGTGAAATCAGCATCGAGGCGTTGGAGCAGCAGGAAGCCAACGACAAGGGCGTCACCGCCATTGTTATGATGTTGCATGAGGTGCGTGAGGGCGTGATGAACGAAGCCTTGGATAAAATAGCTGCACTTCCTGCCGTCACAGGCGATATAATGCGCATTCGCGTCGAAGCGCTGGATGCCTAAACGACGCACCTAATAGATTAAGTACAAGCGGAGCTTTCCATGTCATTTCGTAATCGTTACACCGGCCTAATCGACCGTTACCGTGATTTCCTGCCCGTCAGTGATGACACCCCCGTCATCAGCCTGGGTGAGGGAAATACCCCGTTGATTCGCCTCAAGCATATTCCGCAGCTGCTGCAAAAAGACGTGGAAATCTACGTAAAATACGAAGGTCTGAACCCCACCGGCTCTTTCAAAGACCGCGGCATGACCATGGCCGTTACCAAGGCGGTGGAAGAAGGCAGCAATGCGGTAATTTGTGCCTCAACAGGCAACACCTCAGCCTCGGCTGCCGCCTATGCAGCGCGTGCCGGCATTACCGCTTTTGTGCTGATCCCCGAAGGCAAAATCGCCATGGGCAAGCTGGCGCAAGCAATGATGTATGGCGCGGTGATTATGCAAATTCGTGGCAACTTCGACGACGGCATGGAGCTGGTGAAGCAAGTCGCTGAAGAAGCGCCTGTCACCATCGTTAACTCGATTAACCCTTATCGTCTGCAGGGCCAGAAGTCCGCTGCCTTTGAAATCGTTGAAGAGCTGGGTCGTGCGCCCGACTACCATGCTTTGCCGGTGGGTAATGCAGGTAACATTTCGGCACACTGGATGGGCTACAGTGAATACGCTAAAGCCGGTGTCGTTGGCCGCACGCCGACCATGCTGGGCTATCAGGCGTCTGGCTCGGCTCCCTTCCTGCGTGGTGGGCCGGTGAAAGACCCGGAAACTGTTGCTACAGCGATTCGCATTGGTAACCCGCAATCCTGGGATAAAGCCTGGAACGCCCAGAAAACCTCTAACGGCTGGTTCGACGAGCTGACCGATGAAGAGATTCTGGCGGCGCAAAAGCTGTTGGCCGATAAAGAAGGCGTCTTCTGTGAGCCAGCTTCGGCAGCTTCCATCGGCGGTGCCATGCGTGATATCAAAGCCGGTAAGATTCCGGAAGGTTCTACCATTGTTTGTACGCTAACAGGTAACGGCCTGAAAGACCCGGATACCGCCATCGACCAATGCAAAGACTCGCGTTTGACAACCATCGACGCCGAGTTGGGTTCGGTGAAAGACGCCATTACCAAGTATCTGTAAGTCTATCTAGCAAGAGCCGGGCAACCGGCCGAACAAAAGCCGGCGTGGTGTCGCAATATTAATGCACCACGCCGACTTTTTAGCTTGCAACTTCTGACCAGCTCTGGTCATATCGGCACACAGTAGAAACAATATTAAGGATGACTTGTGCGGCGATTGTATTGGCTTTTTTTTGTGTGTTGTGGCGTGCTGCTGCAACCCGCTCTGGCAGCGACGTCTAATCCTTCCCAGCCAGGGCTGATCACCATTGATGGCCCAATTGGCGTGCCAACCGCCAACTACATCCACCGCACCTTGCAGGCTGCCGAAAAATCCCAACGTCCCTTTGTGGTGTTGCAGCTCGACACGCCGGGCGGCCTTTCCAGTGCCATGCGCGATATTATTGAAGACATCGTTCAGTCGCCCATTCCGGTGGTTTGCTGGGTGGGGCCGGGCGGTTCGCGTGCCGCCAGTGCGGGCACCTATATTCTCTATGCGTGTGGCTTGTCTGCCATGGCCAAGGGCACCAATATGGGGGCGGCCACGCCCGTTTCACTGAGCGGGCTAAGTGGCAGCAAAACACCGGCCAAACCGAAAACGGCCGAAGGCAAAAAAGTGCTCAATGATGCCATTGCCTATATCCAGGGCTTGGCCGAGTTGCGCGGTCGAAACGCCGACTGGGCAGAAAAAGCCGTGCGCGATGGCGACAGCATCACCGCCCAACAAGCGCTTGATAAAGGCGTGGTGGATTTACTTGCCGCCGATTTGCCTGGCCTGTTAAACGCCATTGACGGAAGAGTCGTGCCCACATCGCAAGGCGATGTCACCTTGCACAGCCAAGGCGCTCAATTGCAGCCGTTACAACTCAACTGGAAAGAGCAAGCCTTATCCTTTTTGGCGACCCCCACCGTGGCCTATTTGCTGTTGATGATGGGTATCTTCGGACTAATCCTGGAAGGGCTTAATCCGGGCACGGTATTGCCCGGCACCGTGGGTGGCATCGCGTTGATATTGGCGCTGTTTGCCTTGAACGTGTTGCCGGTGAGCTGGGCAGGTTTCGCCCTCATTCTGCTCGGTGCCGCTCTGGTGGTGGGGGAGGCCTTTGCCCCCAGTTTCGGCGTGTTGGGGCTGGGTGGCATCGTCGCCTTTGTGGTTGGCTCTTTAATGCTATTCAAAAGCCCGGCTCCCGGCTTCACCTTGCCGCTGGTTTATATTGGTAGCTTTGCATTGGTCGCCAGTTTGGGCTTGGCGTTACTGGTCTATTTCTTAATGAAAATGCGCCGCACCCCCGTGGCCAGCGGGCTGGATTTTATGGTCGGACAGGTGGTGCACGCCATGCAGGCCTTCGAGAAAACCGGCTATGTATTAATCGAAGGCGAACGCTGGAAAGCCCACACCACCGAGCCGGTCGAAAAGGGTGCCACCGTTCAGGTCGACCGGGTCGATGGCTTGTCGCTTTTTGTCCATCCGGTTGCTGACCCCCATGACATTTCACACACTCAACCCACTAAAACCTTAAAAGAGGAATAAACCATGTTGGTTCCCATTGGCGTCATCGTCGCACTGATTGTGCTGTTCTTGTTCAGCTCAATCAAAATCCTGAAAGAATACGAACGCGGGGTTATTTTCCTGCTGGGTAAATACCAAAACACCAAAGGCCCCGGACTGATTTTCGTCTTCCCCGGCATCCAACAAATGTCCAAGGTCGACCTGCGCGTCATCGTGTTGGATGTACCACCACAAGATGTCATCTCACGGGATAATGTCTCCGCCAAGGTAAACGCGGTGAATTATTTCCGTGTGGTCGATT
>CAYVZZ010000068.1:0-11436 GCA_964456185.1 uncultured Alcanivoracaceae bacterium | reverse complement strand
CGTCGCCATAGCCGATAACCAGCGCTTTTTTGCCGGCCAGCAGATGGTCGGTGGCGCGCTTGATACCGTCGTTGAGCGAGTGGCGGCAGCCGTATTTGTTGTCGTTTTTGCTCTTGGTAACGGAATCGTTGACGTTGATGGCGGGCACTTTCAGCTCGCCTTTTTTCAGCATGTCGTACAAGCGGTGCACGCCGGTGGTGGTTTCTTCGGTGACGCCGTGGATTTTGTCCAGCATTTCCGGGTGTTTCTCGTGAATCAGCGCGGTGAGGTCGCCGCCGTCATCGAGAATCATGTTGGCATCCCAGAGGTTGCCGTTGCCGTCCTGGCAGGTTTGCTCCAGACACCAGACGTACTCTTCTTCGGTCTCACCTTTCCAGGCGAATACCGGTGTGCCGCCTGCGGCAATGGCAGCCGCGGCATGGTCCTGAGTGGAAAAGATATTGCAGGATGACCAGCGTACCTCGGCACCCAAGGCCTTCAGGGTTTCGATGAGAACGGCGGTTTGGATAGTCATGTGGATGCAGCCAAGGATACGCGCGCCTTTGAGGGGCTGCTCGGCACGATATTTTTCGCGAATGGCCATGAGTGCCGGCATTTCAGTTTCGGCGATGGCGATTTCGTTACGCCCCCAGTCGGCGAGGGTGATGTCGGCGACTTTATAGTCGTTGGTGGTCGTGGTTTGGGCTTGAGCTGTCATGGTTTTCCTCGATATTCGTCGTTGGGTCGCGGACAAGGTCCGCTCCTACAGGGTGTTTTGTTTAGTCGGGATTGGAACGCCCGGTATTCGGGCGTCCTGTCATTTTCATCCGGCGGCTTTTTTCAGGGCGTCGGCGCGGTCGGTTTTCTCCCAGGTGAACTCGGGAAGTTCGCGACCGAAGTGGCCGTAGGTGGCCGTTTTGCGGTAAATCGGGCGGCGCAGGTCGAGCATGTCAATGATGCCGCCGGGGCGCAGGTCGAATACTTCACGTACCAAGCGCACGATGGTGTCATCGCTGACTTTACCGGTGCCGAAGGTATTAATGGAAATGGAAGTGGGCTCGGCCACGCCAATGGCATAGCTCACCTGGATTTCGCACTTGTCGGCGAGACCTGCCGCCACAATGTTCTTGGCTACATAACGGCCTGCATAAGCAGCGGAACGGTCCACTTTCGACGGGTCTTTACCCGAGAAGGCACCGCCGCCATGACGTGCCATGCCGCCGTAGGTATCAACAATCAGCTTGCGGCCAGTGAGGCCACAGTCGCCCATGGGGCCGCCGATGACGAATTTGCCGGTGGGGTTGATGTGATAGAGGGTGTCACTATGCAGCCATTCGGCCGGAATCACCGGCTTCACAATGTGTTCGAGCACCTGTTGCTGCAGGTCTTTCAAGCCAATGGTGTCGGCATGTTGGGTCGACAACACAAGCGCATCGACGGCGGCCGGATTGCCATTTTCATAACGCAGGGTGATTTGGCTTTTGGAATCCGGACGCAACCACTCCAGCTCGCCGCTTTTACGCAGCTCGGCCTGACGCTCCACCAAGCGGTGAGCGTAATAAATGGGGGCCGGCATTAGGGTGTCGGTTTCGTTGCTGGCGTAACCAAACATCAGTCCTTGGTCGCCTGCGCCCAACTCTTTGGCGTTGCCTTCGTCCACACCCTGAGCAATATCGGCGCTTTGGTGACCAATGGCATTCAGCACGGCACAGCTGGCGCCGTCGAAACCCACCTCGGAGGAGTTGTAACCAATGTCCAGCACCACTTGGCGCACAATGTCTTCCAGCTCGACATAGGAGCTGGTGCGCACTTCGCCGGCGACCACGGCCATGCCGGTTTTCACCAGCGTTTCCACGGCGACACGCGCTTGCGGGTCTTCGGTGAAGATGGCGTCGAGCACGGCATCGGAAATCTGGTCGGCCATTTTGTCGGGATGCCCCTCGGAGACCGACTCAGAGGTAAAGGTGGTGTAGTCTGTCATGTTTTACTCCACTGCCGGTTTGTCCGGCTTTTTTTCGAAACCTAAAAATTGTATTTGGAAACCATTCTTTTGCGCGGCGAACTGGCTTTCAACCAACACGAGATCCGCCTGTGCTGCCCACTCTGTCAACTCGGGCTCACTAAACCCCAGCCACAAATCGCCACAACTTTCTTTTGCCCAGTCTTGCTGATGCTGGCACAACTCGGTGACCAGCAGCTTGCCGCCAGCGCGCAGCGCCTGACCACAGGCGCGAATCGCCTCTCGTGGTGCCGGCAGGTGATGCAGCACCATGTTAAGCACCAGCAAATCTTGCGGCGAATCGGGGCGCTGGCTTGGCCATTCGCCCTGTTGCAATGTCACTTTTTTCTGCAAACCGGCTTGTGCCACCCGGTCGCTGGCCTGCTGAATCAGAGCAGCTTCTGTATCCAAGCCGATTACCCGCCGAAAACGCTCGGCCAGACGCAACAAAAAATGCCCTTCGCCCGGGCCAATTTCCAAAGCACTGTCACCACCAGCGGGACACAGCAGTTGTAATAATTTGGCTGCCTGGTCGTCGTACACTTGATGTTCGGCGATTAAATCCTGTCGCTCGGCGAACAAGGCCGCATTACGCGCAAAAAAATCACGACTTTGTTGCGCCCGCTGCGCCTGAATGGCTTCCAGTCGCTGCTGCACATCCGGCGCCAACGCCTGGGCATCCAATTCCTTAAAAACCTGGCGTTTCAACTGACAAAAAGGCGCATCCGAGCGCGGCAGCAAACGCTGATAAAAAATATGGTTGCCTTCGCGGCGCGTGGTCACCCAACCCGCCTTGGCCAGCAGCTTCAGGTGATGACTCACCCCGGATTGCTGCATGTCCAGCATAGTGACCAGCTCCAACACGCCGAAGCTGCTAAAACCGAGCAGCTGCAAAATGCGCAAGCGCAGGGGCTTGGCGGCGGCTTGCATAAAAGCGCCCAAAGGTTGCAAGGTATCTTGTTCGGCAACGGCAGTCGTCATTGGGCTGATACTAGAGCAATCGGGCAGCAATATCAAAATAATTTGATATGTTTTCTGTTATGCATAAAAAAAGCCTGGCAGGTCGCCCCGCCAAGCTTCTTTATGCGATGTGTTCCGACCGCTTACAGCGCGTTAATCGCTGCGTCGTAATCCGGCTCGTCGGTGACTTCGTCTACCAGTTGGGTGTAAACCACCTTGTCGTTTTCATCCAACACGACAACGGCACGGGCGGCAATGCCGGCCAAGGGGCCGTCGGTCATTTTTACGCCATAGGCATCGAGGAAGTCGCGGTTGCGCAGCATGCCGAGAGTCGTGACATTATCAATGCCTTCGGCACCGCAGAAGCGGCCTTGCGCGAACGGCAGGTCGGCGGAAATGCACAGCACCACGGCGTTATCGAGGCTGGCAGCACGCTTGTTGAAAGCGCGTACCGAGTTGGCGCATACCGGGGTATCCACACTGGGGAAGATGTTAAGCACTTTGCGCTTGCCGGCGAAGTCTTTCAGTGAGACATCGGCCAGGTCGCCATTGGTGAGAGAGAAGTCGGGCGCTTGTGAACCGACTGCAGGGAGTTCGCCAGATACATTAACGGCGTCGCCATGGAATTTAACGCTGGACATAAGTGTCTCCTTGAATGGATAAGTATTCAGTAGTGAACTGGAGGCAGCGGCTTGGCTTTTCAAGGCCGCTACCTGCAATCATCGAACAAGAGACAGCTTAATCATGGATTTGATTTATATCAATATCCATGGCAGACAGATTTGATGATTATTTACCGGTGAGACGTCGCTGCGCTTCGCGGTATTTTTCTGCCGTATTGCGAATCACCTCATCAGGCAACTCGGGGCCAGGCGCTTGCTTGTTCCAGTCCAGCGTTTCCAGATAGTCACGCACATATTGCTTGTCGAAGCTTTGCGGGCTGGTGCCCACCTGGTAGCTATCCTGTGGCCAGAAACGTGAGGAGTCCGGCGTGGCCACTTCGTCAATCAGTGTCAATGTGCCGTCATCATCCACCCCAAACTCCAGCTTGGTGTCGGCAATGATGATGCCTTTTTCCGCTGCCAGCGCGGCGGCTTCTTTGTATATGCTCAGCGCCAAATCACGGCCTTGTTCGGCCAGCTCACGGCCGATGATGTCCACCGTACGCTCGAAGCTGATGTTTTCATCATGGTCGCCAAACTCGGCCTTGGTGGCCGGGGTAAAAATCGGCTCGGGTAGTTTTTCGGCCTGCTGCAAACCCGCTGGCAGTTTAATGCCGCAGATGGTGCCGTCCTGCTGGTAGGACTTCCAACCGGAGCCAATGATGTAACCGCGCACCACAAACTCAACGGGCAGAGGCTTCAACCGCTTCACCACCAATGCGCGGCCATCCACCTGAGCCACTTCGTCCGCCGTTAAAAAGTCACTCAACTGTTTATCGGACAATTGGTTGGGGATGCGGTCTTTGAGGCGTTCAAACCAGAAGTTGGATACCGCCGTCAGCACCGCGCCCTTGCCGGGAATCGGCTGCGGCATGATGACATCGAAAGCCGAGAGGCGGTCGCTGGTGACAATAATCAAGTGGTCGTCGCCCGCTGCATAAATGTCGCGCACCTTGCCGCGATTGAGCAGGGGTACGCTGGTGAGATTCGATTGATACAAAGCGTCTTGCATGATGCCGCCTCTGCCGAGAAAAAATGCAATTATACCCCTTTGGCGCGTCTATCCCTAGCATCACTTTTGGCAGCAAGCTAACCTGTGTGTTCCTTCATCAGATGGCACGGCAATATTTATGAGCACCACGCACCCTTTTGACCAATCGACCCAACTCACCGCCAAGGATGACGGTTTCCACGGCCAGATTACCGCCGAATACGGCAACATGGTTGGCCCCTATGGCGGCATCATTGGCGCTTGCCTGCTGCAAGCCGTGATCGACCATCCCGAACGCCGTGGCGTGCCGCTGAGTATTACCCTCAACTATGCCGCGCCTTTGGCGGCCACCGAACACCGCATTGCCGTGCAGCTGGTGCGCAACAATCGCTCCACCCAGCACTGGAGCCTGCAACTTTTCCAGGAAGGCGATACCCCCCTGATGACCGCCACGGTGATTACCGCCCAACGCCGCGAGACCTGGTCGGACACCGAGCTAAAAGCGCCACAAACCCCCGCTGCCAATAGCCTCAAGCCCATTCCCACCCAAGGCTTTCCCACTTGGGTCGGGCAATATGACATGCGCTTTATGCAAGGCGTCGTCACCCTGCAAGACGCCGATAAAAGCGACGACTCCACCAGCCTGCTCTGGGTACGCGACGAGCCTGCACGGCCATTGGACTACGCCTCGCTGATGGCGATTAGCGACTGCTTCTTCCCGCGCCTGTTTGTCCGCCACCAGCAAATGGCCGCCACCGGCACCATCACCCTCACCACCTACTTCCACGCCAGCGAAGACGACCTCGCCGCCCAAGGCAGTGACCACCTACTCGCTCAAGCCCGAGGCAAACGCTTCTTCAACGGCTACTTCGACCAGGCAGGCGAACTCTGGGGCAGCAATGGCCAGCTACTCGCCACCACCCATCAGCTGGTGTACTTCAAAATGTGATTAAGTCACGGGCTGGTAAACTGGCCGCTTCACATTTAACAGGACGACGCTTGTGACCGACGCAAAGCCCGCCTCACGCGGCTGGATCTTAGCTGCCCTCATGGCGGCCATGATGCTGGCGGCGATGGATGTCACCATTGTTTCCACCGTCATCCCCCAAATTGTGGGGGATTTAGGCGGCTTTGCGCTGTTCGCTTGGGTGTTTTCCATCTATGTGCTGGCGCAGACGGTGATGATTCCCGTGTACGGGAAGCTGGCCGACCAGTATGGTCGCAAGCCGATTTTGATTGGCGGGACTTTGCTGTTTTTGCTGGGCTCGGCCTGCTGCGCTTTGTCGTGGAATATGACCTCGCTGATTGTCTTCCGCGGGTTGCAAGGGTTGGGGGCGGGTTCCATCATGGCGACCACCAATACCCTGGCGGCCGACCTTTACTCGTTGCGCGAACGCTCGCGGGTGCAGGGTTGGTTGTCTACCGTTTGGGGATTTTCGGCCTTGGTGGGGCCGGTGCTCGGCGGCCTGTTTGCGGAGTACCTTAATTGGCGCTGGATCTTTTTGATTAATGTGCCCGTGGGCATTGCTGCCATCACCCTGCTTAGCGTTTTTCTGCACGAAAAGGTTGAGAAGCATCCCCACAAGATCGACTATGCCGGTGCCATCTTCATCATGCTCACCGTCGGCTGTTTAGTATTCGGTTTACTGCAGGGTGGCCAATCCTGGCCTTGGTGGTCTTGGCAAAGCGCGTTGTTATTATTGCTGTTCATCGTGCTGGGCATGATTACTCTGCGCATAGAACGCCACGCCGCAGAGCCGATTATGCCCGGTTGGCTGTGGAAACGCCGCGTGCTGGTGGGCTCTAACTTGGCCATGATCGGCATGGGCATTGTGATGATGGGACCGATTACCTACTTGCCTACCTTTGCCCAATCGGTGCACGGACTGGGCATTATTGCCGCCGGTTTCGTGCTGGCAGTGACCAGTATTGGCTGGCCGTTGGCCTCGGCCTCTTCAGGGCCATTGAGCGAACACTTCGGCTTTCGTAGCACCGCCTTGGCCGGTGTGGTCGTGGTATTTATTGCCGCAGGCGGCTTTCTGTTGATTCCCCAAAATGCCAGCAGCTGGTGGCTGTTACTGGATCAGTTTTTATTCGGCGTGGGCTACGGGCTAATCTCTACCCCTTTGCTGGTGGGACCTCAGTCGGTCGTCGGCTGGGCGCAACGAGGCGTGGTGACTGGCACCAATATGTTTTCGCGCTTTTTGGGACAAACCCTGGGGGCGGCGATTTTCGGCGCCATCTTCAACTATGCGCTACGCCAACAGCTCAACCAAGCCCCTGCCGCCTTGGGTGATGCCCTACCCGATGGTTTGAATCAGGTAGTCGGCGCGCTTAACCAGCCGGATTTAAGCCGCGCCGTGGGCGACTTTCTGCGACAGGCCATCTTTAATGCCACCGGCTGGCTTTACGCCGGTATTATGGTTTTTGCGGTGGTGATGTTTCTGGTGACGCTGATTGCGCCGCATCATTTTCCTGTGAAGGACGAGTGATAACCGGCAAGCGAATCTCGGTTTGCAGCCCGCCTTGGGGGTGATTGCTGAGACTCAGCTCGCCCTGATGCAACTCGATAATACGCTGAACGATAGCCAACCCCAGCCCGGCACCGGTTTTAGTGCGCGCGGCTTCGCCGCGGACAAAAGGCTGCATGAGACGATCACGGTCAGCAGCAGCAATGCCTTTGCCATGATCACGCAGATAAAGCACCACAAAATTATTTTCCGCATAAGTTTTAATCTCGACCGGCGGCTCGCCGTATTTACGCACATTCGAGAGGATATTGAGCAACAGACGCCGACACATAACCGCCTTTAAATACAGCTCGGGCAAGGGAGTCAAATCGAGGCGAATATCCAGATCAAAGCGTTGAGCCACCTCACGCACCAAGTCATTCAGCGATACCCACTGCAGGGCTTCATCGGCTCCATCGCGAATAAAGTCGATAAACTGCGACAAGATGGCGTCCATGTCTTCAATGTCACCAATCATGCCATCGCGCATGTCTTCTTCTTGCATCATTTCGACCGACAAACGCAGGCGCGTTAACGGCGTGCGCAAGTCGTGGGAAACGCCAGCCAATAGCAGCGCCCGATCTTCTTCGGCAGCAGCAAGGGTGGCCACCATATGATTAAACGCCTGAATCACCGCATCGACCTCGGCGATGCTGCTGCCGCGTACTGGCTCCACTTTTCCGCCCTTGGTAAAACGGCTGGCCTCGCGCCGCAAACGCCGCAAGGAACGCGTCAAGCCGCCGGCGATCAGAAATCCGCCAATAATGGCCAGCAGAGGAGCCATTACCCCCCAGGCCAGCAATAAAAAGCTGTCGTAATAGCGGAAAAATCCCATGGACACACGCAACCAGTGCCCCTCAAAAGATGGCGCAGTAACCCAAAGCGCAATTGGCTTGCTCTCTTGCAGTTTCACCGTGACTGGCTCTTGCAGCTTGCCTGTCACGGCGGTGCGATAACGCTCGACCAATTGTTGTGACAAAAGCGTGAGCTCGCTGGGCAATGCGGGGGGCGCATCATGCAGCGTAATATCGGTGGCTCGGGTAATGCGCTTACTGGCTTCGTTGGGCTGCCAGTGGTAACGCTGCGCAGTGTGCGCTTGCAGGACGGTAAGGCGGGCATATTCCTCGATGCCGGGCGCATAAGCGTTACGCGCAAAAAACCACAAGGCCAAGGCTTGGCTAAAACCAATGATCAGCATCATGATCAGCGCAATGCGCAAAAAGGCCGTGCGCGGCAGCAGATAACTGAGGCGCATGATTAATCGGGAATCAACACGTAACCCACACCCCAAACGGTTTGCAGATAACGCGGGCTACCCGGATCTTCTTCGATAAGGCGGCGCAGGCGCGATACCTGTACATCAATGGAACGCTCCATGGCGCTCCACTCACGGCCACGCGCCAGCTTCATGAGCTTGTCTCGGCTCATCGGCTCGCGCAAATGTTGGGCAAGCACTTTCAACACGGCAAACTCGCCAGTCGTCAAGGTCACCTCAGTATCATCGTTACGCAGGGTGCGGCTCGACAAATCCAGCTCCCAAGGGCCAAATTGCACCTTTTCGCCCTGCTCACCCGGCGCGCCGGGTACGGCACGGCCACTACGCCGCAATACAGCACCAATGCGCGCTTCCAGCTCTTTGGGGTTAAATGGCTTAGGCAGGTAATCGTCGGCACCGGCGGTTAAGCCTTCAATGCGCTCATCGTCATCGCCCTTGGCGGTTAGCATGATGATGGGCATTTTATTGCCCGCCTCACGTAAGCGCCGACAAATGCTCAGGCCATCCTCTTTTGGCAGCATGATATCGAGCACAATCAACGAAAACAGTTCGCGCACCAACATGCGGTCCATCTGTTCGCCGTCTTCTACGCCTTTAACGTAGTAACCCTGCTTTTCCAAAAAACGCTGCAACAACCCGCGCAAGCGCGCGTCGTCATCGACCACCAGAATTTTTTCCTGTACATCTGCCACGTTGTTTTCCCTAATTGTAGGCAACAAAATTATTTACCATCATTCCAACACTGCTTGCCAACTGCAAGGCAGTGCTTGCGTAATATCGACATTTCAATAAACTGGTAGACACTCGATCGTTTTAGATCGTTCAATTCATTTGCTTGCGGGAGAGAGCACATGGCAAAAATTCTGGTAGTGGATGATTCCCCCACCCAGCAAGCCAATATGGTACGCATAATCGAGAAACTGGGACACGACGCCATCACCGCCGACAACGGCTTGGCGGGTATCGAAAAGGCAAAAAGCGAAAAACCCGACCTCATCCTAATGGACGTGGTGATGCCGGAACTTAACGGCTTTCAGGCCACGCGCAAGATCAGCCGCGACCCAGAAACCGGTGACATTCCCATTCTTATGGTGACCACAAAAGGGCAAGAAACTGACAAAGTATGGGGCAAACGTCAGGGGGCAGCCGGTTATATTGTCAAACCACCGAAAGAAGACGAGCTGATCGCTCAGATCAACGAACTGCTCGGTTAAACGGACGTAATTCACGGCAGAATCCTCCTTGGTTCTGCCGCTTTTCCTTTCTCACATCAATTCACAGACGCCATGCAATCCATCGACACCACGATAGCCAACGAACTGGCCTGTCGCGCTACCCAAGTGACCGCCACCATCAAACTACTCGACGAAGGCGCTACCGTGCCTTTCATTGCCCGCTACCGCAAAGAAGCCACCGGCGGGCTGGATGACACCCAACTGCGCCAGCTCGAAGAACGCCTCGGCTATTTGCGCGAGTTGGAAGAGCGGCGCAGCGTGGTGCTGAAATCGATTGAAGAGCAAGGCAAGCTCACCGATGAGCTGAAAAAAGCCATCGAAGTGGCCGACAACAAAACCCGTTTGGAAGACCTGTATCTGCCTTACAAGCCCAAACGCCGTACGCGCGCACAAAAAGCCATTGAGGCGGGACTGGAGCCGCTAGCCGACAGCCTCTTCCAAGACCCCACTCAAGATCCGCAAACGCTAGCGCCGAACTATCTCAACCCGGAACACAACATCACCACCGCCAAAGAAGCACTGGACGGCGCCAAACAAATTCTCATGACACGCTTCGCCGAGGACGCCGACCTGTTGGCGAAGTTGCGCACCTGGCTGTGGGACAAGGCCGAATTACACTCTTCTGTGGCCACCGGAAAGGAACAGGAAGGCGCTAAATTCAGCGACTACTTCGATTACCGCGAAGCGCTGAATAAAATCCCGTCACATCGCATGCTGGCCTTGTTGCGTGGCCGTAAAGAACAAATTTTGCAGCTCGCCATGGTGCTACCCGAGGCACTGGAGAGCGCCACGCCGCATCCTTGTGAATCGCAAATCATGCGCGCGCAAAACTGGCAACATCAAGGGCGTGCCGCAGATGATTGGCTGGCCGAAGTGATTCGCTGGACGTGGAAAATCAAACTCAGCACCCAGCTGGAAACCGAGCTGGTCGGCCAACTTCGTGAAGCCGCCGAGGCCGAGGCCATTCAAGTGTTTGCACGCAATTTGAAAGCCTTGTTAATGGCCGCGCCCGCCAAGGCACAAGTGACCTTGGGGCTTGACCCGGGTTTGCGAACCGGTGTGAAAGTCGTCGTGGTAGATGCCACCGGCAAGCTGCTCGATCACTGCGCCATCTTCCCGCATGCGCCGAAAAAGCAGTGGGATCAATCCCTGGCCGTCTTGGCAGCGCTGTGTAAAAAGCATGACGTCACCCTCTGCGCCATTGGCAACGGCACCGCCAGCCGCGAAACCACCAAGCTGGCGCGCGAATTGAGCAAGCTCGTCGACAAACCACTTACTAATGTCGTGGTATCCGAGGCCGGTGCGTCGGTGTACTCCGCCAGCGAAACCGCCGCCAAAGAATTTCCCGATTTGGACGTCAGCTATCGCGGTGCGGTATCCATTGCACGCCGCCTGCAAGACCCGCTGGCCGAGCTGGTCAAAATCGACCCCAAAGCCATTGGCGTCGGCCAATATCAGCATGATGTCAGCCAATTAAAACTGTCGCGTTCGCTGGATTCCACCGTGGAAGACTGTGTAAACGCCGTTGGGGTGGACGTGAACACCGCCTCTGCGCCCTTGCTGACACACATATCCGGCCTTAACCGCACGCTCGCCGGCAATATTGTCAGCTTCCGCGAAAAGCACGGCGCTTTTGCCGACCGAGAAGCACTAAAGCAGGTGCCGCGTTTAGGCGACAAAACCTTTGAGCAGGCCGCCGGTTTCTTGCGCATTCGCGACAGCAAAAATGCCCTGGACGCCTCCAGCGTGCATCCGGAAGCCTACGAGCTGGTCGAGCAAATTGCCGCCAGCCACCAACGCCAAAGCGCCGACATCATTGCTGAC
>CAYVZZ010000067.1:0-11619 GCA_964456185.1 uncultured Alcanivoracaceae bacterium | reverse complement strand
ATCAGATTGTCGCTCTGCAACAGAAAAGTGCCTTCATCTGTAGCGACTTCCAAACGAAATTTACGACCACATTCAATCTGCGTCACGCGATGATGAAATGCCAAGAGTGCGCCAGCCGCCTCTGCATCAGCCGCCAAGCTACGCATTAAACCGTGGCTATCAATAATGCCGGTATTGGCCGATTGAAGGGCAAGGTCACTGGTCAACCAAGGTTCCTCTTGGCGCAACTGTTCGCTGGAAACCCAGCTTAATCCCGTTGCACCACTCTTGATGGCATTGTTATAGAGCTGTTCCAACTTATCGGCTTGCTTGACGTTGCCTACAATCCATTTGCCACAACGCCGATGGGCAATGCCGCGTTGTTGACAATAATTATATAAAAGCGCATTCCCGCGAAGGCAACAGCGCGCTTTGAGCGAATCAGGCGGATAATACAGCCCACCGTGAATCACCTCGCTATTGCGAGAGGAAATGCCCACACCTGGCTGGTCGCCTTGCTCCAGTAAAATTACCTTGTGACCTGCAAGCGCCAATAGCCGTGCGGTTGCCAAGCCGACCACACCGGCACCAATAACGACAGTTTGGGTTTTAATCGTTTGCATTTGAAGAAGGTGATATCTTTGGTATTTAGGATATTGCCATGCCAGAAACAGAAAGGCCCGCACGAGGCGGGCCTTTCAAGCAAGAATGTGTCCTAAAGGCTTAGGGCAGCAATTCTTTTACTGCGTCACGCTCTTCTTTCAGCTCGGTCTCGGTCGCAGTGATGCGATCTTGAGAGAAGTCGTTGATGTCCAAGCCTTGAACAATTTCCCATTTGCCGTTGTTGCACTTGCAAGGGAAGGAGAAGATCAGGCCTTTGTCACCGCCGTAAGAGCCGTCGCTGTAGACACCCATGGAAACAAACTCGTCGCCAGTGCCCAGTGCCCAGCTACGCATGTGCGCAAGAGCAGCGTTGGCAGCAGAAGCAGCAGAAGACGCGCCACGTGCAGCGATGATGGCAGCACCACGCTTTTGCACGGTGGGGATGTAGTCGTTTTCGTACCAGCTTTGCTCGATTTGCTCGAGGGCTGGCTTGCCGTCCACAGTGGCGTGGTGCAGGTCGGGATACTGAGTAGAAGAGTGGTTACCCCAGATCAGCATGCCCTTCACGTCGTTAACGGTCTTGCCCAGCTTCTCGGCCAGCTGCGCCATGCCACGGTTGTGGTCGAGGCGAGTCATGGCAGTGAATTGGTTCGGGTCGATATCCGGCGCGTTACGCTGGGTAATCAATGCGTTGGTGTTGGCCGGGTTGCCGACAACCAATACTTTAATGTCGCGGCTGGCGACTTTATTGATGGCCGCGCCTTGAACCGAGAAAATCTTGGCATTGGCTTGCAGCAGGTCGCTACGCTCCATGCCCGGACCACGCGGACGTGCGCCAACTAACAGGGCGTAATCGGCATCTTTGAAAGCCACTTCCGGATCGTCGGTTTGCACGATGCCAGCGACCAGCGGGAAGGCACAGTCGTCAATTTCCATGGCAACGCCCTTTAGCGCTTCCAAGGCAGGCGTGATTTCCAGCAGCTGCAGAATAACGGGTTGATCGGTGCCTAGCATTTCGCCAGAGGCAATACGGAATAACAGCGAGTAGCTGATGGAACCAGCAGCGCCGGTAACAGCAACGCGAACGGGTGCTTTCATTGAAAATCTCCTTGCGTATTCGGAAGGTTCAGCTCGGTGTTGTGATGAGCTTCGCGTGCATTATAGTGAAGCTTGAGACGATATGACAGGTGGCAAGTAATATGGACGCAGATTGCATAGTCGTTGGAGCAGGACAAGCGGGCTGCGCGGCCGCTTATGATCTGGCTGCTGCAGGTTGGCGGGTGATTTTATTGGATAAGGCCAGAAGCAAGCCCTGTGCGGGCGGCATCACCATAAAAGCACTAAAACGCTACCGTTTTTCGATTGACGAGATTGTGCGTGAATGGCCGCAAGCGCTGCATTTTAGTTGGCGCGGGCGACGGCGATTGAATTGGCCATTAAAACAACCCGTTTGCGCATTAGTCGAACGAGCTGAGCTGGATGCGCTGTGCCGTCAACAGGCGGAAAAGAAAGGAGTAAAGTCACAAACCGTTTCGTCTGTTCAGCATATTCAGCAAGACACCAGCGGTGTGACATTAACCGTGGATGGAGAGCAAATACGCAGTCGCTGGGTGGTCGCAGCAGATGGCGCGCATAGCCCGTTACGACGCCTGTTGATTGGCGTGCCCAAGGCAGCTGGTGCCTATGCCATTGAAGGCAAGGTGGCGCGTGCTGATGCCCGGTTTTACCCGCAAATGCAGTTTGATTTTCAGTGTGCTGCCAAGGGGTACGGCTGGCTGTTTCCTAAAGCGGATCATATTAATGTCGGTCTGTATGTCAGTCGGCTGGGTGCCGCACTCCCTGGAAAGGTCGAGTTGGTGAAGTATTGCCAGCAGACATTAGGTACAGATCAGGTGACATCTATTCAGGGCTTTCCGCTCGGTACGCAGATGGGGCAGCTACAAGCGGCTAGCGGGCGGGTTTTGTTTGCGGGGGACGCACTGGGGAGTTGCGAGCCATTACTGGGCGAGGGCATTTATGGGGCCTTATTGAGCGGTCAACTGGCCGCAACCACCTTATTAAATGCCACCGATGATCAGACCGATCAAATAGTGCAGGGTTACACAGCTAGGCTGGCAGAATGGCGCCATGAAATTATTGAATTACGCCGCTTGGCGCGCTTGTTTTATGCCACAACGCCCTTGTCTTATGGTGCTTTGCACCATGGGTTTCGTCATTGTTTAACAAAAGGCTATGCAGCCGGATTAACGCCGATGCAAAGCGGGCGATTATTGTTCGGCGGAAAGTCTTTATAGAAAACAGGCAAGAAAAAGGCCCGCCAACTCAGTGATGGCGGGCCTTTTGAAAAAGTCAGCTGATTACTTCTTGGCTGCTTTTTCCAACTTGTTGACTTTACGAGTCAAGGAAGTCACTTTCTTTTTCAGCTTTTCCAGATCGTCGGACTTTGCAAGACCCAGGCGCTCACGCACTTGGCTAACAAGGTCTTCCAGACGATCAACTTGCTGTTGTTGCAGGTCGCGTGCGCCTTGCTGCAGCTTGGTGCTGCTTTCTTTGATGGCTTCCAATGCGTTGTCGTAGCCTTTGTACTCTTCCAACAGCTCGTTAATACGCGCTTCGGCTTTGTTGTACAACTCGCGGGCTTCGCTGTTGGCCTGCTCAACGCGCTCACGTACTTGCTCGTTGATTTGTTGGGCGCGGTCACGCAGTGCTTGTATACTGGCTTGCTCGGACATGGTGCTCTCTCTCCATTAATGCAAAATAATTCATCAATACGAGGACAGGCATCCTCGAAGCCCTTATGACAAAAAGGGTGTTGCCACAAGGCGCGGCCAGTGTAGTGATTTTACTTTTTTAATAAGTGTATAGTGTCCAACAATTATACAAAGCGTATAAATTTCAGGCTAATTTCGTATGACAACCGATAAAACCCTAGTAACAACCGCATTAGGTCGACTTTCAGGCTTACAAAAAAAGCAGGTGGTGGAATATCGCGGCATCCCCTATGCGCAGCCGCCCGTTGGCGATAAACGCTTTAAACGGCCGCAACCGTCAGCGCCTTGGCAGGGCGTGAGACGTTGCGACACCTATGGTGCGGCTTCGCTTCAAGAGAATAATGCGTTGATGGGCATCGCCAGCAGCGACTTTGATTGTCTTTATCTCAATATGTGGGTGCCAGAGGGCGAGGGGCCTTTTCCGGTCATGGTGTGGTTTCATGGCGGTGGCTACGTCTGGGGCTCACCCTCGCAAATGCTATATAACGGTGAAGCGCTCGCGGCTCAGCAACAAGTTATTGTGGTTAATGTCGGCTATCGGCTGGGTGCTTTGGGATTTGGTGATTTTTCGCCCTGGCTGAATGAATCAGACACCAATTTAGGACTACGTGATCAATTGGCTGCCCTGAAGTGGGTAAACGAGCATATTGCGGCTTTTAATGGCAAACCGGACGATATCACCATCTTTGGTGAATCAGCGGGCGGATTTAGTGTGGCATGTCTGCTGGCTTGCCCCGCAGCTAAAGGCCTGTTTCAGCGCGCTGTTATGCAATCCGGGGCAGGGGATATGGTGGTGTCTCCTGAAGAAAGCCAGCGCGTGACGGCGAGTTTGGTTGATGCCTTGGGTGGTGCAGAACAGCTGTATCAGGCCGATGCAACTAGCTGGGTCAAGGCGCAGCGCCCCAGCTACAAGCTCAGTGTCAAGCGTGGCCTGCGCGATAACACGCCACAGTTTGGTATGACCTGGTTGCCGCAGATAGACGGCGATTTATTGCCCGACATCCCGGTTAACGCGATCGCTAAGGGCGCTGCAAAGGACGTTACCTTGCTTGCCGGTACCTGCCGCGATGAGTGGAATCTGTTTCAATATGCACTGCCTTTTAATGGTAACAAGCCTTTGGCCAAGTTGGCGGATATTAGTGAAGAAAAGGTGCGCCATAATTTTCATCGTGCTTTGCCCCTAGATAAACAGGCCGAACAGGCTTTTGCGTTATATTCCCATGAGCCAATTAATGAAATGCGTGGCAAGCTCGATTGGTATGCCGCGTTGGAAACCCACCGTTTATTTACCGTGCCGACACAGCGCGTGCTGGATGCGCAAGTGGCTGCTGGCGGCAAGGCTTACGCCTACCTCTTTACCCATGAGTCAAACATGATGGGGGTGCCGCTAGGCGCCTGCCACGTGGTTGATGTGCCTTTTGTGTTTGATTTGATTGATAAGCCCATCGGCCAGCTTTTTACCGGCGGCGGTGATGTGGCGAAACGGCTGGCCTCCCAAGTGCAAGGTGTTTGGGGCGCGTTGGCGCGTGATGAAGGTTTGGATGTACCTGCCTGGCAACAAGGCGCAGCTGGGCGCGCCATCGTGTTCGGGCCGGGCGAGTCAACGCAGCCGTTATTGTCTGACAAGATGCTGTCTTTTTGGCAGGACGTGGTGCCAATGCCGGAAAGCACGTAAAATGTGCCTCTGTGAGATGAGTTTAACGGGTTAAACCTTATGAGCGTTGTAGCGCGCATTGAAGACAAGGTACATCAAGCCTTGCAACCGGACTATTTACAGGTGATTAACGAAAGTCATAACCATTCGCGTGGTCAAGACACGCATTTCCGTTTGGTCGTGGTCACCGACACCTTTGATGGTGAGCGTCTTCCGACGCGTCATCGCCGCTTGTACCAGATTTTGGATGATGAGCTGAAAAACGGTGTCCACGCATTAACCATGCATACCTATACCAATGCCGAATGGCAGAAAAAAGGTGAGCAGGTGGCTGCATCACCGGCTTGCCGTGGTGGCAGTAAAGGAGATTTATCTGCATGAAAATTGTCGTTTGCGCTCTATATCACTTTTTCCGTTTCCCTGACTACGCCGAATGGCAAGCGCCTTTGCTGTCGATTATGAAGACAAATAAAGTGAAAGGGTCTTTGCTTATTGCCTCCGAAGGCATTAACGGCACCGTTGCCGGGCCACGCGAGGGTATTGATACGTTGCTGGATTACCTGCGTGCCGATGAACGCATGGCGGATTTGGGCAGCAAAGAATCTTTTAGCGATGACTATCCCTTCCTGCGTACAAAAGTGAAACTCAAGAAAGAAATCGTCACCATGGGGGTCGAAGGGATTGACCCCAACAAATCGGTTGGCACCTATCTCAACGCGAAAGAGTGGAATGAGGTCATCAGCGACCCGGATACATTGCTGATCGATGCCCGCAACGATTATGAATACGAAGTGGGCACCTTTAAAGGCGCGGTTGACCCGAACACTAAAAGTTTTCGTGAGTTTCCGGCTTATCTGGATGAAAAGCTGGGCGATAACAAGCAACAAAAAGTTGCCATGTTTTGTACCGGCGGCATCCGCTGTGAAAAGGCCACCGCCTATTTGCGCGAGAAGGGGTTTGATGAGGTTTACCACCTGAAAGGCGGTATTCTCCAATACTTGGAAGATACGTCTCGTGATGAATCCCTCTGGGAAGGCGAATGCTTTGTGTTTGATGAGCGAGTGACAGTCGATCAAGACCTGCAGCCAGGTGATTACGATCAGTGCCACGCCTGTCGTCGGCCTATTTCTGATGACGATAAAGCCAGCGATAAGTATGTGCTCGGGGTATCCTGTCCGCATTGTTACGACGAAACCAGTGATACCCAAAAACGCCGTTTTGCCGAGCGTCAAAAACAAATCGAATTGGCGAAACAGCGCGGCATACAACATCGGGGTAAAAACCAAAAAGCCTCATAGCTGGTGCTGTTGTTGCGCTTTGGGTAGGATGAAGATAACCCTTTAGTGCGGAGTAACTGATGGCCGACACACGATATGATGTTCAAATCGATGGAGCGCTAGTAGGTGGCGCAGATCCTGCTGCGGTGCGCAACAACTTGATGAAACTATTCAAGGTGGATGCGGCCCGGGCTGGTGTCATGCTTAGCGGCAAAACGGTCACCTTAAAACGCAACACCGACAAAGCCACTGCCATGAAATTTCGGGCGGCACTGCAACGTGCAGGTGCCCAGTGCACCATGGTGGCCTTGGACGATGACGCTGATGAATCCATTACCTTGTCGCCAGCGCCATTACCTGAATCTGATACATCGGCTAACGAAAATAATTCCGGCAACATGGAAACCGTGGGCACGATTCGTGTGTCGGGGGACGGTTTTTCCGGCAAGTTTGGCGTTGCGCCTGCTGGTGCAGATATGGGGCAAGCCAAAGCGCCACCGGCGCCGCCCGCACCTGATACCAGCAGCATAAGCTTGGCACCCGCTGGGTCGGATATGGGGCAAAAGCCGGCGGACCCACCACCGCCACCGCCTGACACATCGAAGCTATCCATCAAAGAGAAAGATTGACTGGCTTACTTTTTAAATGGTTTCAGGTAATCTGAATCAAGGCAGTGGAATAGAATAACGTATCACCATGACGCTGGATAATGACAAGTCATTTTATTACGGGCTTTGCTGCGGCTTAGTGCTATTGCTGGCTTTCTTCCCGATAGTTGCGCTGGCAGGTGGCAATGTAGCCGACTGGCAGTTGGTGACGCGGCGCGATGGCATTAAAGTGCTGATGGCACAAAAAGCCGATGCCGATTTAAAAACCTTCCGTGGTGTGACAACCATCAAGCTAGACGATTTTACCGCCATCGGTGCTTTCATGGATGATTACGACTTCGTGGCCGACTGGCTGCACATGGTCTCGGGCATCGACGGCATCAAACGTGTTGGTTACAACAATCGTCTTGTCAGAGTGACAACCAGTCTGCCGTGGCCGGTGAGCGATCGTGACGTGATTTTACGTGTTGGCATGTATCAAGATCCGGTGACCTACGCGGTACACATGCCATTCCATAACGTAAAAGACATTTATCCTAAACAAGATGATTATGTTCGCATGCCATCCTTTAACGGCTATTTTCTGTTTCGCCCACTGCAACCCGGCACAGTAGAAGTGGCACTTCAGGTGGTGGTTAATCCAGGGGGGTACATTCCTGGCTGGATTGCGAATTTGCTGATGCGTGACATTCCGTTTTATTCGCTAGAGCATCTGCGTCAGGCGGCAAATCAACCGCGCTTCCGCCATCAACATTTGGATTACTACAAGGTGCCACCATCTTGGCGAGCGGCCGATAAATCGAAACCGCTGATCGGCTCCGCCACCAGCAAATGACCTTGCGTAGTGGGAAGCACCCACTGCAGATACAACCGGTCAGTGTGTTTTGTATCGTCACTATCATTTGGTCTAAAGCTTAACCGGGTTAGCTGGTTAAGCCGCTCACAACGAAACAACCAAACATATTTCATAACAGGCTTGCCGGCATCTCTGTCGGGCGCATCGCCGTAAGAGGCAATGCGCTGACAACCTGCTGCTTTTGGCAGCATTAGCCAGTTATCAATCGTTTTCGCACCTTTAGGCAGCGGGTGTCGGCTTTGTAACGTTACTTCCAGACTGTCGGCTGCCCCAGCCAGTAATAACCGATGATCCCAAGAAGGGGAGGCCAGTGCATGCTCGATAGCACACAGCAAGAGAAGCCCCATGGCAGTCCTTAATAGATGTTGGTTACCCCGCATAATCTGCTTCCTTTTCCATGGCGTGCTTAATGGCCGCTTCAAATTGCGGGCGATTCATGGAGGTTGCCCCCAAACTGAGCAGGTGGGCAGTCGCCATCTGACAATCTATCAGGTGGACATCAGGGCGTCGACAAAGTGCGAGCAAGGCCACTTTAGACGCATTGCTCACATGACAAAACATGGACTCACCAAAAAACATCTGGCCAATGTGCACACCATAAAGACCACCCACCAATTCGCCATTTACCGAGACTTCAATAGAGCGCGCAAAACCAGCCTCGTGTAGCCGAATATAAGCCGCCTGCATGTCGGGAGTAATCCAGGTGCCGTGTTGGCCATCGCGCGGTGTGGTCGCGCAAGCGTGAATGATAGAAGAAAATTGCTGGTTGGAAGTGATTTGCCAACGCGGTTGACGGCATGTTTTGGCCAGCCGTCGCGATACATGTAATTGATCCGGCCACAGTACCGTGCGTGGTGCTGGGCTCCACCAAAGTAGAGGTTCACCTTCGCTATACCAAGGAAAGATGCCCCGTTGATACGCGCGTAACAGTGTATCGACCGAGAGATCATTACCCGCTGCTAACAGTCCGGCAGGTTCTTCGAGAGCCGAGTGTGTGTCGGGGAAGTCCCCGCCGGGTGGCAACCAGGGCAGTTCCATTTAATCGTTGGCCAATTGATCCAGGTAACGCTCTGCATCCAAAGCGGCCATGCAGCCAGAGCCCGCACTGGTGACAGCTTGGCGATAAATGTGATCCATCACATCGCCACAGGCAAAGACGCCTTCTACATTAGTTGCCGTGGCGTTGCCTTCAGAGCCGCTTTGTACCTTGATGTAGCCACCGTTCATGTCGAGCTGCCCTTCGAAAATACCGGTATTTGGCTGATGACCAATGGCAATGAAAACCCCTGTCAGGGCTTCATCGCGCGTGCTGCCATCTTCGGTAGATTTAATGCGCATACCGGTTACGCCGCTGTCGTCACCTAACACGTCTTCCAGCGTGTGGTTCCAGGCAATTTGAATGTTTTCCTTGGCAAACAGTTTATCCTGCATGATTTTTTCGGCACGCAGCGTGTCGCGGCGATGCACCAATACCACTTCGTCGGCAATGTTGGCCAGATACAAGGCTTCTTCTACGGCGGTGTTGCCGCCGCCAATCACAGCCACTCGCTGTTTACGATAAAAGAAGCCATCGCAAGTGGCGCAGGCGGATACACCGCGACCCTTAAAGGCTTCTTCCGATTCCAGACCGAGATATTTGGCCGATGCGCCAGTGGCAATAATCAGTGCGTCACAGCTGTACTTGCCACTGTCTCCTTGCAGAATGAACGGGCGTTGACCAAGAGTGACCGTATTGATGTGGTCGTTAACGATTTGCGTATTGAAACGCTCGGCGTGTTGTTGCATTTGTACCATCAGGTCGGGACCGGTAAGGCCGTCGATACCACCTGGCCAGTTGTCCACTTCGGTTGTGGTGGTGAGCTGGCCACCTACCTCAACGCCAGTAATCAATACCGGATTGAGGTTGGCACGGGCGGCGTAAACCGCGGCGGTATAGCCAGCCGGGCCGGAACCCAAAATGATGAGGCGATGGTGTTGTGTATCGGTCATGACTGTTCTCGTGATGTCTCGTGAAGGTAATTTGCGTCAATTGGTAACAAAAACGTGATGGATTCTAACAGATGAAGGCCATTGGCTTGAACGGCCAAGATATCGCTATACTATCAGCTTTATTATTTGTGAAGTCGAAAAGCGGAATCAATTTGGGCAATTCATCTACTACCTCTGACGTATCAAGCTGGAAACGCCACCTGCGGCGCGGTTTGTTTGAAGGCAGCGTCATCTTACTGATCGCCATATCGGTTTACTTGATGTTGGCCTTGGTAACCTATTCTCCGTCTGATCCCGGCTGGAGCCATGCCTCGGGGCAGGGCGATATTGCCAATGCTGGCGGCGTGGCTGGCGCTTGGTGCGCCGATATCTTGCTGTCGTTGTTTGGTTATTTGGCATATTTATTTCCGCTGCTCGTCGGTTTTTGGGCCATTAAAGTGCTGCGAGAACGCCACGCAGGCCTGCAATCCAGCTGGCCCATGGTACTGCTACGTTTTATTGGCTTTGTGCTGATACTGGCCGCAGGCACGGCACTGGCAGGAATGGCGTTTGATTCGGCTGCGCATTTGCCCCAGCAAGCGGGCGGTATTTTGGGGCAGCTCATAGAATCTGTCGCGGTGTCCACATTTAGTCCTTTTGGTGGCGGCTTGGTGCTGCTTTCGCTGTTTTTAATTGGGATTACTTTGTTTGCCGACGTGTCATGGATTGGTTCGGCAGAATGGTTGGTAAAGAAAACTGTTCAATTATGCCGTTCCAGTATCGCGCGGTATAAAACATGGCGTGAGAAGCGAGAAGATAAAAAAGCCGCACAAAAGGTGGTAGAGCAACGCCGTCAGAAAGTTAAGATCGAACAGCAAAAACGCAAAACGCGTAAACCGCCGACGATTACCAAAGCCATTAAGCGCGTCGAACCATCGGAGCGGGTTCAGCGTGAAAAACAGCAGCCGCTCTTTGATGAACCCGTAACAGGTGAACTGCCGCCTTTGTCACTGCTTGATGCCGCGGATGCGGAAAGCAGTAAGGGCTTTTCAACCGAGGCCCTAGACGGCATGAGTCGTCTACTTGAAATCAAACTCAAAGACTTCGGCATCGAAGCCGAAGTAGTAGCCGTGCAACCGGGGCCCGTGATTACCCGTTTCGAGATTCAACCCGCGCCCGGTATCAAAGTGAGCCGTATTACCAACTTGGCGAAAGATTTAGCGCGTTCGCTCGCGGTTATCAGTGTACGAGTGGTTGAGGTGATCCGCGGCAAAACCACGATTGGTATTGAAATACCCAATGAACAGCGTGAGATGATTCGCCTAACGGAAGTCATCTCGTCGCGTGTCTTTGATGAAGCCAAATCACCGCTTACCTTGTCGCTGGGTAAAGACATTAGTGGCAACCCTATTGTGGCTGATTTGGCTAAAATGCCTCACTTGCTGGTAGCGGGTACCACCGGTTCAGGTAAGTCGGTGGGCGTAAATGCCATGCTGCTTAGCCTGTTATTCAAATCAACGCCCGAGCAGGTGCGTTTGATTTTGGTTGACCCCAAAATGCTGGAATTGTCTATCTATGACGATATTCCGCATTTGCTCACGCCTGTGGTCACCGACATGAAAGAAGCAGCCAGTGCCCTGCGCTGGGCAGTAGGGGAAATGGAGAAGCGCTACCGTAAAATGGCCGCGCTGGGTGTGCGTAATTTGGCAGGCTACAACCGTAAAATTGCCGAGGCACAAAAGAAGGGCGAGCCGATTAAAGATCCGCTGTGGAAACCGGTGGATCCCATGGATTTGCAGGAAGAACCAAAACTCGCCGAACAATTGCCCAATATCGTGATTGTCATCGACGAATTTGCCGACATGATGATGATTGTCGGTAAAAAGGTGGAAGAGCTGATCGC
>CAYVZZ010000066.1:0-11902 GCA_964456185.1 uncultured Alcanivoracaceae bacterium | reverse complement strand
ATAGTTTGACCCAGCACTGCAATGGTATTGCCGGAGATGCTGTCTACAGGCCCTTGAACCAGATCTTCGGCCAGAATTTTCTTGGCAACGCCGGTGGTGCCGTTGGCATCGCGTGTGCCGATGACGGTTACTACGTCGCCTACAGATAGGTCAGATTCGGATGCCGTTTGGCCGTCCACACGGATATCAGCCCCATTGGCCAAGAAGTATTCCACCCCATTCACATACACGCTACCGAAGCCGGTAACGGTGCCGGTAGAGGCGACCTGTACTTGTTGTCCGCTGGCGTCGATGCCGGCGGTGGAGTTTCCGCTTCCGCCACCACAGGCAGCAAGTAGCGCGGCTGAGCCGATTAAGATAGTTGCACGTTTCATGATGTCGTCCTCTCGGTGGTGTTGTCTTCAATCCAGTAGGCACCTAGTCCTAAGCGAACCAGGGTGGTGTGGTCGGCCTCTGGTTGTTCGTGTGCGGAAAGCCAATCATCGATGTGTTCCAGAAAAGCCTGTGCTTCTTTTTCCACAAAATCACGGAAATCGGGCACAGCTTCTATGGGAATAGCGGTGTTGCTGGCACGCCGTTCAAAACGTGCCAGTTGGGAGTCATCCCGGTGCAAGTTGTGGGCAATGGTGTTGCCCATGTCTTCCATCACACTGCCAAAACGCAGCAGTTGCACCGGATCCATTTGTTCGGGCATGTAATAGCGCGCCTTGGCGATGAGCAGACTGTCGCTAGTTTCTTTTATGGTGCCCGCATTAATCAGCTCTTTGAGTAGAGCGGTGGCGGGCACATCCGGCGCATATTGGCTACACAAGGTGGCAAAGGAGCTGTCACCTTCAGGTGATAAGGGCAAGGGGTTACCTTGTTCATCGCTAAAGGCTTCGTCCTGATGCCAACCAGATAGCACGCGGCTGGCTCGGTTCATGTGGGTTAGGGCGGTGTGATCGTCTTCTGGCAGCTTGCGTAGGCGGCTCACTTCCTTGCGGGTGAGGCCAGTCATCAACGCAACGCGCGAGATGTTGGTTGGACGGCCATCAATGCCAAAATGTTGGGTGGCGCTTTTGACGTAAGCGGCCTTGGCCGTGTTGGCCAACTCTTTCCAGCTGACGCCGTTGCGCAATAACACTCGAGCAATGGGCTCGAAGAGTTGTTTAAAGGCAAGCAGGCCATTGGTGTTTTGTGTGCTCATTTTTCTGACTCATTAACTGTACATGAGACAATTTGACCCATATACGAATAAAATCAAGATAAATTGTCTGAAATGTGAGCAAATTCACGTGTTTCATACGTTAACTTCTGATTTGCTTTCTCGAGTGCAGACTTCTACCATTTGCTGCGGCCAAGCCGAGGCTCGTGCGTTCGTTGTGCGGGTTTGCTTTAATTGCCTGATATATCAGGTATTTGTTGGCCACTCTTTACAGCAGAATAATGATTGATTTTGTTTGAGCTCCATTGCCAATGCCGATTTCTCCGTTTGGCGCGGCAATTTTCTAACTTGGTGGATTCTTTTATGCTTTCCCGTTTTCCGCGTTTTCGTTTATTTCTGACACTGCTCCTGACCTTTTGGGCGGTGATGTTGGTTTTCCGTCTGGGCTTCTATGCGTTTTACCTAACGGGCAGCACAGCCCCCACTAGCGATTTGTTGCAGGCCTTTAGCATGGGCGCGAGCTTTGATTTGCGTATGGCCTTGTTAATGGTGTTGCCCATCGGGATTATCTCTTTGTTGCCCTGGTTCTTGGGGCTGCGTGGTTTTCTGGGCAAGGCCGTAGCGCTGGTGGCCACCACCTTGGCGGCTGGCTTGATGATGTTCGTTTACATCGTTGATTTCGAGTTTTATGGCTACACCGGTAAGCGCTTGAATGCCTCTATCTTGCGCTTTCTGAACGACTCCGGTGGCACCAACGCAGGCATGGTGTGGGAAACCTATCCGGTGATTTTGTTGACGCTGCTCATTGTGGTGGTGTGTGTGCTGACCTGGTGGTTTACCAGCCGGGTGATCAAGCGTTATCGCAGCAACAACTCACCTAATGTGTGGTGGCACTTTTTGTTTATGGTGCCGTTGGTGCTGGCTATCGTGTTTTACAGCGTGGTGGGCAAGTTTGGCAGTGTGGTGCCGTTGCGCTGGAGTGATGCCTTCTTTAATAGCAGCCCGAAGGTAGTGGCTTTGTCGCTTAATCCGGCGGTGTTTTTTATGTCAACACATAACAATGCCAACTGCATTTATGATGAAGCCAGTGGTTTGATGAGCTACTTGATGCCGCCGGATAACAAGCAGAGCTGTAGCTTTAATCTGGAGAAGCTGAAAAAGACCTATCCGGCAGTGGCGGCTTATTTTGGGGTAGACCACCCCAACGTGAAGACATTCAACATGGCACGCAAGGTGGCAGGGCATCCGGTTGATGGTCGTCGCCCGAATATTGTGTTTATTCATTTGGAATCCCTGGGTGCCAACCGTAGTGGGCTATACGGCAACCCGCTGCATTCCACCCCCAATGTGGATGCAGCGGCCAAGCAGGGCATCTTTTTCCCCAACTTCATGGTACCGGCCAGCGGCACGGCGCGTACCATTTTTGGTTTGGTGACCAGCATTCCCGATGTCACTTGGGGTGGCTCTACCGCCTCGCGTAATGCACTTATTTCCGGTCAATATACGCTGGTTAACGCCTTTAAAGGCTACAAGAAACTGTATTTCATTGGCGGTGATGCGGGCTGGGCCAATGTGCAAGGCCTGTTGCAGCACAGTATTCATAACTTGGAGCTATGGCAGGATGGTGATTACAGTGCACCAGCCGTCGATACCTGGGGCATTTCCGACCACAGTCTCTTTGTGGCGGCCAACAAGCGTTTGAATGAGCTGCCGGACGACAAACCCTTTGTCGCCTTCATCCAGTTGGCAGGTAACCACCGGCCTTTCACCATTCCTGATGAAGACATTGGCTTTAAGCTGAAGCAAGTGGACGAGGACAAGCTCAAGAAGTGGGGCTATCTTGGCCTGGATCAGTACAATGCGATTCGCTTGATGGATTACAACGTAGGCTTGTACTTGAACAAAATGGTACCGGCCAGTGACTATGCCAATAATACTATTTTCTTTATGTATGGCGATCACAACGACCGCTCAACCACACCATCGAAGATGGATGGCTACTCGGAAGAAATGCACCATCATCAGTTGTTGAAGCATCATGTGCCTTTCATTATTTACTCGCCTGGTCTGATTAAAAAGCCACAAGTACGCGAGCAGGTTGCCACCTTGATGGACTTGATGCCGACCGCATTGGGTATGGCGGGTCTGCCTTATGTAAACCGTACGATGGGACGTGATTTGTTGCACTGGAAAGGGCAGGGCTATGCGTTCACCTTTGGTGGCGCCCGTGGCACTCGGCCTTTGTTGGGCTTGTTAACCCAGACGGATTTCTTGAGTATGCTGTATGATGGCCGTGCTGTGGCATATTACAAGCTGACCGATCCAAAACATGCGGTAACGGATGAATATCCGAAGATTGTGGCCAAGCGAAAGACAATGTTGACCGGGTTTTATCAGATGGCGACCTATCTGCTAACCCATAATGTGGCATCGTCTTATCAATAATTGCCAGCCTTGTTGGATTTGACTGGAGATATCTTCTGAAAACGATATTGCCCCGCCTGCTGGTGGGCTTGGCACTGATCGCTGCGTTCTTTTTGGCATTGCCCTCAGAGCGTAGCCGTGTCACGCCCGACTTGGTTGTGCCCCATAATACCTTCCCGACGCATTCCCAATGGCAGTTTGATTTTGCTTCCGACGCGAAAACCGAGCTGGTGCACGCTGCTTCCATGGTTGAGCTGCCTGATGGCCGCATTCGCGGCTTTTGGTTTGCGGGCAGCTATGAAGGTGCCCCGGATGTGAGCATCAATTCTGCCGTGTTTGATCCGCAAACGGGTACCTGGTCGCCGGAGAAAACGGTTGTAACCCGCAAATGGATCGTACAGCAGTGGGGGCGTCATGTGCGCCAGTTGGGTAACATGACGCCGGTAATCGATGCCGATGGCCGCATGCGGCTTTATGTGGTGGCCGTTAGCTTGGGCGGCTGGGCTGGTAGCCGCGTGGTTGCGTTGCATTCAAATGATCTGGGTGCCACTTGGCATTTTGATCGTGTGCTAAAAACCACCCCATTTTTGAATATCAGCACACTAGTGAAGACACCGCCTGTCCACTACAAAGATGGCACCATTGGCCTGCCGGTGTATCACGAGCTGGTGGGAAAGTTTGGCGAGTTGCTACGGCTCGACAAGCACAACCGCATTCTCGATATGTCGCGCATTGGTTATGGGCGCGTGGCCATTCAACCCTTGGTGTTGGTCACTGGGCCGCAATCATTGGTGGCTTTTTTGCGCCCAGAGCGTGACGGAGAACGACGGTTATATGTGTCTCACAGTCAAAATGGTGGGGCAGATTGGACGCCCATTCATATGGAATCACTCGTCAATGCCAGCTCGGCTGTTGGTGGTATTGCCTTATCTCCCGATCATTGGGCTGTGGTCACCAACTGCAATAAAGAAGCCCGCGATGACCTGTGTATTCGCCAAACAAGGGATGCGGGGCAGCATTGGGATAAGACTGAAATCTTTCGGGATAAAAGCAAGTGGCGTGACGATGCACCATCATGGCAAAAATACCGCGCTATCTTAAGCAAAGTGCTTAAGCGCACAGATACCTCGCTGGATGTGCAAAAGGTGCTAAAACACGCCCGCCATAATATGTGCGAAAAAGGTAAAGGCTGTGATTTCCAGTTTGATTACCCTTATATGATTCAAACGCGCAACGGCGATATCCACATTTTGTATACCTGGAATAAAACGCTAATACGCCACGCTTGGCTGCGTGCCGATGCAACGGAGGTCAGCCAATGAGTGTGAATCTGGATTTGCTGTTTTGTGGCTTGGTGCTGGCCGCTATCTTGCTGCGCTACCTGGGGCACTGGGTAGCGGGTTGGAAGTCGGGCGTGCTGACCGTTGTGATTGTCGGCTTGTCGATTTTGCCCCATCCTTGGGGCGCATCGGGTTGGGTGTTGAGTTATTTTGCCGGTTTTAGCGTTACGCTTGCCGCCATTGCACTGTTGTCTATTGCGGCGCGCGCTGGGCTACCCGCACAGCTGACGCCTCGTCAATTACGACCGGTATGCTGGCTGGTGTTGCTAACAGGCTTGTGGTTTTACCCCATGAGCTTGGGGGCAACCGCGTGGGATCCCTACGGCGCGGGTTTTAATAGCCTTTGCTTACCCGGCGGTTTGCTGGTGGTGGGGTTGTTGGCGTTGCTCTGGCGTTATTATCTTTTGTGCGCCTTATTGATCGCCGCGCAGGTGGCCTATGCTGCAGGGCTATTGGCCAGTGAAAACCTATGGGATTATCTCATTGATCCTTGGTTGTTCTGCTTTAGCATTGGCTGGTTGTTGCGCAATGCGTTGGCATCGAAGCCCTGAGCTATTCATCGTCATCCAACCGATGATGAATGGTAATTAGCTGTTGTCGACGTCGGTGTTGCTGCACCATTTGCTGTCGTTGAGAGTGGCGTAACCGGTTTTTTCGCACCAAATGACGGCGCTGACCAAGCCGGTGTAAATCGTGTTGACGCTTGCGCATTGTGAGGCTTCCCGTAGTGCATTTGTGTATAGCACTTTACCTCCTTTGTTGTGCCTTGTATAAGTAACTTCTTTACCGTATTTATTACATTATTGACTTTTGAGCTTAGGGAGAGACATGTCCGTATCGGCCACTTCTGACCAACCGCGCATCCTGATTGTTGAAGACGATGAGCGTTTGGCTGAGCTAACGCGTGAATACCTCGAAAGCAACGGCATGATTGTCAGCGTTGTGGGCAATGGCAAGCAGGCAATTCGCCAGATTCGTCGTGAGCAGCCTGATTTAGTGGTGCTCGATTTGATGCTACCGGGTGCCGATGGCCTAACCGTTTGTCGCGAAGTGCGGCCGGATTACCACAAGCCTATTTTGATGCTCACGGCACGCACGGATGACATGGATCAGGTGCTGGGGCTGGAAATTGGCGCCGATGATTATGTGGCTAAGCCCGTGAAGCCGCGTGTCTTGCTGGCGCGCGTTAAAGCCTTGTTGCGTCGAGTGGAAACTGATCAAGTCGGTGCGGGACGTCTGGAGTTTGATGATTTGGTGGTCGACAACTCCGCTCGTGAAGTGCTGTATAAAGGTGAGTCGGTTGAGCTGACCAGCGCCGAGTACGATTTGCTCTGGTTGCTTGCATCCAATGCCGGCACCGTGCTGTCGCGCGAGATGATTTTTGAACGGTTGCGCGGTATTCAATATGATGGCCAAGACCGCTCCATCGACGTGCGCATTTCACGCATCCGCCCGAAAATTGGCGATGACCCGGACAGCCCACGTCGCATTAAAACGGTGCGCTCCAAGGGCTACCTGTTTGTGGGTGACATTGCACGCTAAAGCGTATTTTTGCTCGCTGATGGGGGAGGGCAAGTGAACAATATATTCCTGCGCATTTATGCCGGCATACTGTTCACGGTGGTCGTCATCGGTGTGCTTGCCTATGGTTCCATTCGGGTAATCGACCATTACCGTGCCAATGATTACCGCCAGCAAATGGCTAATGGCACCTTTTACCTGATCGCACAGGGCACCGAGCGTTTCGACACCCTCCACGAAAAGAACAAATGGCTGGCCTTGGTCAGTCGTCTGGTGGGTTCCAAGCTTGTTATGGCAACTGCCGACGAGCTTCAGCTCACTGCCGATGAGGTGGAAAACCTGAATAAAGGGCGAGTGGTATTTCATCTCAATAATAAAAAAGCGCTTGCCGATATTTATTACGCTTTACCTGATAGCAATAAATATTTACACACGCGTATGGCTAAAGTGTCTGAGCAGCAGGCGCGAGCCACCGCTTTGCTGGTAATGGATGCCTTGGGGCGTCACCCGCAATCGAACTGGCCCAAGGTAATGGACAGGCTGCGGCAGGAGTTTGGCTTTCCAATCTATTACCAGCCGTTTCGCGCAACACATCTCGATAAAGAACAAACACAACGGCTGTTGCGCAACGAGGTGGTGCTGTCGATTAACGACAGCGACCAGCATTCCGGCTCTTCCATTGTGATTTATTCCAAAATCGGCACGTCTGGCAAGGTGCTGGTGCTTGGTCCCCTATATTTGTTCGATCCCTATCCCGTCGAGCTGATGGCGCTAATTGGCTTGCTGAGTTTGTTACTACTGGCGCTGGTAGCCTATTTTCTTGTGCGTCCATTACAAAGCCGCTTGGGGCATTTGGAAAGCGTGATCAAGCGACTGGGCGAGGGCGATTTAACGGCTCAGGCCGAAGTCAATAGCCATGATGCCATTGGTCAATTGGCGACCACTTTTAACGGCATGGGACAACACATCCGCCGACTGATCGAATCACAACGTGAGATGACAAGAGCCGTGTCGCATGAATTGCGTACGCCGGTGGCACGCATTCGTTTTGGTTTAGAAATGCTAGGTACCTGCAAGGATACCGACGTGTTGCGCAAACGGCTTGATGAGCTGGACGGTGATATCGATCAGCTAGACACGTTGATCGACGAAATATTGACCTTTGCCAAGCTGCAGGAAGGGATGCCGTCGATCAATGTCAGGTCGGTTTTCATGCCGGATCTGGTTACCCAGATTCAGCGTGAGCTGCAACCCATTAGTCCTAATGTTCGCATTGAAGCGGATAAATCTAGTTGGAGCGATTTGTCAGCTGAAGAATTGTTTGCAGAAGGTGAGCGCCGTTATTTGCACCGAATATTACAAAATCTGGTAAATAATGCCGTTCGCTATGGCGACAGCAAAGTGCGCATACGTTATTACCTAGAAGGGCAAAATGCGTGCCTCGAAGTTGATGATAACGGCGAAGGCATTCCCGATGCTAAACGCAGTCAGATTTTTGAGCCTTTTGCCCGGTTGGATGAAAGTCGTCATAAAAAGAGTGGCGGTTATGGGCTGGGCTTATCCATCGTGCAGCGTATTATGGAATGGCATGGTGGCTATGCCGAAGTCACCGTTAGCGATGACCTAGGTGGTGCCCGTTTCCGTATCGTTTGGCCGCGGGTACGGCCCGATGGACAGCATGTACTGGTGGCTGAAGACTAAAAACGTAACCTGTAACACCTTTGCAACAATATAGAAGTGGCTTACCCCATGGGTTAGAGGTAGACTAACCATAAATCATGAGTCTCCTCTTAGCGGCCCCACTTGTTTGGGGCTTTTTTTTGCACGATTTTTTTTGCGTAAATCCCAGATAAAACAAAAAGAGGCGAAAAGACATGCCGTATCTGCTGGCAATTGATCAGGGTACTACCAGTTCACGTGCCATTGTCTTTAATGACAAGGGGCAGATTTGTGGTCAGGCACAAAAAGAGTTTCAGCAATATTATCCGGCCGATGGCTGGGTAGAGCATGATGCTCGTGATATTTGGACAGACAGCTTGCAGGTGTGTCGCCAAGCAATCAAGCATGCGCGTGTTCAAGCCGAACAAATTGCCGCCATTGGCATTACCAATCAGCGCGAAACCACCGTGCTTTGGGATCGAGCTACCGGTGAACCCATTCACCATGCCATTGTTTGGCAAGACCGTCGTACCGCTTCCTGGTGCGACGAACTGCGCGAGCAAGGGCATGAGCCTCTAGTGCAACAAAAAACCGGCTTGCTGCTTGACCCGTATTTCTCGGCCACCAAGTTGGCATGGCTACTCGACCATTGCGACGGTGCGCGCGAACGGGCGGCGCGTGGTGAATTGGCCTTTGGCACCATTGATACTTGGCTGCTGTGGCACCTAACTGGCGGGCGAGTGCACGCCACCGATGCCTCCAATGCCTCGCGAACAATGCTGTTTAATATTCATACCCAGCAGTGGGATGACGAACTGCTGGCGCTGTTTGATATTCCCGCTTCTTTATTACCGGATGTGCGCGACTCGGCTGCCGATTTTGGCCGCACCGACGTGAATTTGTTTGGCACGGATCTACCCGTGGCCGGTATTGCCGGTGATCAGCAAGCTGCGTTGTTTGGTCAAGCTTGTTTTGAGCCGGGCATGGTGAAAAGCACCTATGGCACCGGCTGCTTCATGATGTTGAACACGGGTGATAAGGCGGTGGCATCGGATAATCGCTTGCTGACTACCGTGGGTTATCGCCTCAATGGCAAGACCACCTACGCACTGGAAGGCTCTATTTTTGTGGCGGGTGCGGCCATTCAATGGCTGCGCGATGGGCTGCGTTTAATCGATGATGCCAGTGAAACCGAACAGTTGGCTCGTCGTGCGGGCAGCGGACATGGTGTGTATTTGGTACCGGCCTTTACCGGCTTGGGCGCGCCCTGGTGGGACCCACACGCCCGCGGTGCCATGCTGGGGTTAACTCGCGATACCGGCATAGCCGAGATTGTGACTGCGGGTCTGGAAGCTGTCTGCTACCAAACGGCCGATTTGCTGGATGCCATGGTGGCTGATGGTGCCAGTAAACCCACGGCTTTGCGGGTCGATGGTGGCATGGTGGTGAATAATTGGTTGGTACAAACCTTGTCGAGTCTGTTGGGCGTGCAAGTCGATCGTCCTGAAATTACCGAAACCACCGCCTTGGGCGCTGCCTATCTAGCTGGCTTACAGGTGGGTGTGTTTTCCTCATTAGAGGCTATTAGCAACCAATGGCAGTGTGAGCGGGCTTTTCACCCCAAGTTGTCGGAGGAAGAGCGCTTGGCGCGCTGTGATGGATGGCACAAAGCCGTGGCGCGAGTGCGCACGAAATAGCCCAAAGAGAGCAGGGGCGGGTGCTATACTGACCCTATTTGCGCGGATTTAAGGGGAGGAAGCATGAAGCCAGTGGTCAAAGGGCTATTGCAGCTGATGGATTTGGAACAGCTGGAAGACAATCTGTTTCGTGGACAAAGCATCAACACCGGCCAGGGCAGCATTTTTGGTGGTCTGGTGGCCGGACAGGCGTTAATGGCGGCATCGCGCACGGTTGAGGCGGACCGGCCGGTGCATTCTTTGCACGGGTATTTTCTGCGAGCCGGTGATTTCACCAAACCAATCATCTACGAGACTGACCGTATTCGCGATGGTCGCAGTTTTACCACGCGCCGGATCAAGGCCATTCAGCATGGACGCGCTATTTTTAGCTTGGCGGCATCTTTTCAAATAGAAGAAGAGGGCGCCGAGCATCAAGCCGATATGCCGGACGTGCCCGCACCGGAAGACATCGAGCCAGATGCCAAACACCGTGAAGCCTTTGCTAAGAAACTTCCTGAAAAGCGTCGGCCTTTTTTCTTGGCTGAGCGCCCCGTTGAGTTTCGCTCGATTAAGCCCAAGGCATTTGAAATCACCAAGCAATCGCCCGAGCGTCTGGTGTGGTTTCGCATCGCTGATCAGATTGATGTGGATGCGGCGACCAGCCGCGCCTTGCTGACGTTTTGTTCCGACTTTGGCTTGCTGGGCACCGCTATGCTGCCCCATGGCATGTCGTTCTTTCAGCAAAATGTTCAAGCGGCCAGCATCGACCATGCCATGTGGTTTCATCGTCACTGCCGCTTGGATGATTGGCTGTTATATGCCACCACCAGTGCCAGCGCGCAGGGCTCGCGCGGCATGAACAATGGCCACATTTTTACCCGCGATGGCAAGCTGGTGGCCAGTGTGGCGCAAGAAGGACTGATGCGTCGCCGTGACCCCAAGTGATGTGATGTCAGCGAGACCTGCCGACATGCAGCGAAATATTTAAAGATGAGTAACAACCCGTGAATTTGTCGGCTATTCGAGCTAATATAGCCGTCGCCTGAAAACAGTCTTAGGAGCATTGCGTGAACAAGTTGGACGACCATTTCGGCCGCTGGAAAAACAGCGAAGCATTGGCCGAATCCATGATTCCCGTCATTGGCAAGTTATACCGTGAAAAAGATGTCAACATCACGGTGTACAGCCGCTCATTAATCAACAAATCGGTGATTGGGATTCTCAAAACCCACCGTTTTGTAAAGCAAATCGAAGATTCTGCTTTGTCCGTTCGCGACACCTTTCCGGTGTTGCAAGAAGTGGCCAAGCTGGATCTGGGGCCTAGCCGCATTGATCTCGGCAAGCTCACCGTGGCTTACCAGCAAAAAGGCGGCGACACTCCGCTGGCCGACTTTGTTCGCGAACAGCTACAAAACGCGACGAACGAAACCGCAGCCACCACACCAACCGACGTGGTGCTGTACGGCTTTGGTCGTATTGGCCGCTTGTTGGCACGCCTGTTGATCGAAAAAGCCGGTTCTGGCAAAGGGCTGCGTCTAAAAGCGATTGTCGTGCGCAAGAAGTGCGATGACGATCTGATTAAACGCGCTAGCCTGCTGCGCCGCGACTCGGTGCATGGGTCTTTCTCTGGCACCATCGCCATCGATGAAGAAGACAATGCGATTATTGCCAACGGCAACTACATTCGCGTGATCTACTCTAATGATCCGGCCAGCGTTGATTACACCCAATATGGCATCGACAATGCTGTACTCATCGACAACACCGGTATCTGGCGCGATGAAGCTGGCCTCAGCCAACACCTTGGCTGCAATGGCATCAAGCGTGTGCTGTTGACTGCGCCGGGTAAGGGCGACCTGAAAAATGTGGTGTATGGCGTCAATAACGACATCATCGAAGACAGCGATAGCATCGTATCGGCTGCCAGCTGTACCACCAATGCCATTGTGCCGCCGTTGAAAGCGCTGAATGACAAGTTTGGCATTGAGCATGGTCACGTGGAAACCGTGCACTCTTATACCAACGACCAGAACTTGCTGGATAACTTCCACAAGCGCGCCCGCCGTGGCCGTGCTGCGCCGTTGAACATGGTACTCACCGAAACCGGTGCTGCCAGTGCGGTTGCGAAGGCTCTA
>CAYVZZ010000065.1:0-12048 GCA_964456185.1 uncultured Alcanivoracaceae bacterium | reverse complement strand
TGGCAGGAGCGTTACGCAATTGCCAGGCGGTAGTGATGCCGAGAGTTGTCAGTTTGCGAGATAGTCTTCGGCCTATGCCCCAGACATCGCCTACAGGTACGGCGCTGAGGGCGTTTTGCAGTTGCTGAGGCGTGAGTGATGTCATATCACAAACACCGCGCCAGGTGTCCTGCTTCTTGGCTAAGTGGTTGGCGAGCTTGGCTTCTGTCTTGGTACGACCAAAACCCACACACACCGGCAGCCCCGTCCATTGCAGCACGCGCTGGCGCATGGTGTGACCGGTGGCGGTGATGTCGTCGAGTCGATAGCGACTGATATCCAAAAAGCATTCGTCAATGCTGTACTGTTCTTGATCTTCTGGCGCAACAAACTGCGCTAACACTGTCATGAAGCGACGGCTCATGTCGCCGTAGAGCGTGTAGTTGCTGGAGAATGCCTTGATGTGCCAGTGGCGTAGCCAGGCTTCTTCTTTTAGCAGGTACCAGGGGATGCCCATGGGAATGCCCAGTGCCTTGGCTTCACGACTTCTGGCCACCACGCAGCCGTCGTTGTTGCTCAGTACGACAACCGGAGTATTGGCTAGGTCAGGGCGGAACACACGCTCGGCAGAGCAGTAAAAGCTATTGGCATCCACCAAGGCGATGAGTGGCATGGAGTGGCTCAGCCGCGCCGGAATTGACGTAGGCTGCCTGTGACCACGCCCCAAATTTCCAGCGTGTCGGCGTCGTGAAGCAGGATAGGTTTGAAGTGGGGGTTTTCTGGCAACAGGGCAGGCTTGTTATCCACCTTGCCCAACCTTTTGATGGTGAGATCGCCATTCAAAATAGCCACTACGACATCGCTCTGCTGAGGGTTGAGGGCGCGATCCACAATCACTCGATCTCCATCGAAGATTCCGGCATTCATCATCGACCAGCCGCTAACGCGCAGCACGAAGGTGGCGGCTTCGTGGCCCTGAATCACCAGTTCGTGGTTAAGGTCGATGGCATCGTCCAAGTAGTCATCTGCCGGTGACGGAAAGCCTGCTGGCACCTGAGAGGCGAAAGCGGGCAGGGCGAGGACAGAGAGATTTTTGGCCAAGGGTACTGGGGCCTGCAACTGCGTGGGTTGCCGGTAGGCCTCAAGATAAGCCAAGACAGTGGGCACCTGACTTTCAGGAATGCGCAGTTGCCGAGTGAGCTCACCGTACCTGCCGGTGCCAGCTTTACGGCCAGCACCCTTGCGTGCGCCGCCGTGAGAGGTTGTCGTTTTTTGGGGAGTCATCGGCTGAATCTTGATTGTTGAAACATAAATCAAGTGTAGGCTTTTCTGTGCTGTATGGTCAATACAGTTTATCTCTGCACCAGGGCGATTGAACCGGTTTTTTTCATGTGAAAAGGCAAGGGGGATTTCCCTTTTTTTTTGGAAAAGAGTGCAGGTACAGCCTGCGCGGTAAGTGGTTGGGGCTTTCCCTATTCTATTTGGAAAAGTTGATTGGCATTTCCGCTCATGGGATGCAGGCTTGCTGCTTTTTGGAAATACAGCGCTGTTTTCCAGATAGGATAGTACTTTGGTAAGGAGCGGTTTTTGTTCCAAGGGTCGAAGTGTCGAGTTCGAGCTTGCTGTGCTGCTGATGTTTCAAGGGGTACTGGTAGCGCCAGTGGCAAGCTGATAAAGCAGGTTCAGCGCCCCACGTTTTTCGGCCAAATAATCATGCTTGTCGTAATGGCGGTTTTGAACACCGCCTAATCCGTGACTTTGTAGGTGGCCGCGAATGAGCTGGCCAACGCCTGCAGCAGAGAGCCGGGTTTCAACGGTTCGGCGGATGTCACCCAACGTGAAAGGGCCGCGTTCGAGTTCGCCTGCCTTTGCCATCATGCTGACGACCAAGAGTAGGCGTTTGCGCAGAGCGGCGTTGCTTGCACCTGATTTGCCTGCTGTCACGGTGAATACATGGTGATTGCCGTGCATCTTGTGCATGGATGCCAGTGCGGCGGGTATCAGGGGCACGAGATGAACGCGAGCTTCATCCCGGCGACCCTTGGGGTCGAAGAGCCGCAGCGTTTGCGTGTCCTTGTCGTAATCTGCAAGGGTGGCACGACTGAGTTGCTCTATGCGTTGTCCGCCGGTGAGGAGGTGGAACTTCAGCAGGTTGCTATCAAGCTCTGACAGTTGGTTGATCCTGCGCCAATAAGCTTGCAGCTCGGCCAGAGAAAGCGCTCGATCTTTTGCCGTATGGCTACCTTTTACCGTTGCCAGGTTAGTGGCAGGGTTGGTGCTGATGTGAAAGTCCCTTAGCGCAGCCAGCGCTGAAGGATCGTAGCGTGCTGAGATGGCGCAGTTGTAGGCAGTTTTTAGGTAGGAACGTATCATGCGTGCGGTGGATAGCTTGCCATTCTCAGTGAGTAGTGCCACCACCTGCATCAGGTCATCAGTGGTGATCTTGTCGGCAGGTTTGCTCCATAGGTTTGGCCATGCCTGTTCGACGTGCAGAGAAATCCTGCGCTGAACGTCTGGGGTGCTTCTTTTTCCATCGCGTGTGAGTTGGTCAATATAAGCGGACAGAAGCGCACCAAGCGTGTGTTTTGTTCTTTCTTCTTTCTCGCGTTGTTTGTTGGTTTTTTCCGCTTGTTCAGATTTGAGTATGCTGTATAAGTCTCTCTCCCCGCTTTGGTAACGACAGGACAGTTCAGTCGCTTTCTGTACAGCAGCTCGGTAGGGGATGGTGCCTAGTGGAATACGCTCGCGGGTGCCAGCGCTTGTGGTTACTCTGAAGTAGAAGGTGACAGAGCCATTGGATAGCCCTCGAGCTTGTAAAACGCCTGAGCCTCTTGTGCCTGAAATAGCTCGGCTGGCCCATTGTCCCTTCGCTAAAGATCGAGCGGTGCGTGCGTCTAATACGGTGGTGGATTTGTTCATAGTATTTCTATCTGGTGCCCGTTCGGTGCCCGTTTGTGCAAGCACTAAAAGCCGTTTTCCGGCTTCATCTCTCCTTCTTCTGCCAATTTCGTGAGTGCGTCTGACGCGCTCTGCTGGCCTGTCTGCGTCTCTGGTAATCATCTGCGTCGGCACTGAATTTAACGGACCAGGCAGTGGGGCGGTGCGTGTGACTCCGTTTTTGGCCAGTTTTTCCCTTTCCCGTTACCTGAAATTCAGAAATCACACTGTTTGATCGAAAAGTGATCACATTTTGTCACTTGAATTGGAATAGTGCCCTCAAAGGGCACTTAAGAAACAACGCGAAAATCTAAGGCATGGACAATACAGGGGACGCGGCACCCCTAGGCCGCAATGAATTCCTAGATGATAGGCGTCAATTGCTGGCTGTAATGGTTGCTTCCTCTCGATGTCAGTTGCACAAGCATTTATAGCATTGAGATGGGAGCGCGATAGGAGGTGCCTCTGGTAAACGAAAGGTAAAGGACGTTGTTATGCAAGAGATCAACAGGTCAGCAGGATTAGATAGCCGCGACTGGCGGAACGAACTTATTGATGAGAAAGAAGTGGCCGATATCCTGCAAGTATCGGTCGGCACGTTGCGCAACTGGCGCTGGAAACGTAACGGACCAAAATGGCAACGCATCGGTAAAAGGCTGGTGCGTTACACGCGGCAGGATGTGTCTGACTTCATCGTTGAAGGAGGCCAACATGACATCGCGTGAGAATTATAATGTATGCATTTTCCCAGCGCACACCAGCCCAATTGATAAGTTGCTGAAGCGGCTTGACCGGGTACGGCGTGTTGGTGCGCATCAATGGATGGCATGTTGTCCGGCACACGATGACAAGAGCCCTTTGATCCTGCCCCACTTTCCCGGACACCCAGCTAAGAGACTAAACTCTCTATAACAAGGCCGTTACCCCGTGACCCTGATGTGTCGTGTGTTGTCTGTGTCTCGCAGTGGCTACTACGAATGGCGCCAGAGAACACCTTCTGCACGAGAGCAAGCGGATCAAGCCCTGACGGAAACCCTTCGTCGCCTGCATACGGATCACAAGAGCCGCATCGGCGCACCCCGCATGGTGATCCACCTGCGTCACGAAGGCAAGCTGGTTGGCCGGGCACGTGTGGCGCGCTTAATGCGTGAGGCAGGCTTGTACGCCAAGGCGAAGCGCAAGTTCAAGGCGACCACCAACTCGAACCACAGGCTGCCGGTGGCTCCCAACCTGTTGAAGCAGGATTTTACGGCAAGCAGACCCAATCAGAAATGGGTGAGTGACATCACCTATATCGGCACTGATGAAGGCTGGCTGTACCTCGCGATCGTGCTGGATCTCTTCTCCCGTCGAGTGGTGGGCTGGGCCATGTCAGAGCGTATGACGGCCAGCCTGGTGTGTGACGCCATGACGATGGCCTTGTGGCAGCGCAAGCCGCCCAAAGGCACCATCGCGCACTCGGACAGGGGAAGCCAATACTGCTCGAAGGAATATCAGCAATTGCTGAAAAGTCACGGCATGCGGTGCAGCATGAGCAAGAAGGGTGACTGCTACGACAATGCGGCCATGGAAAGCTGGAATCACAGCCTCAAGGTCGAAGCCATCCACGGGGAGCGCTTCACCACCAGGGAGCAGGCCAAGACGCAGGTGTTCGATTACATCGAAGCCTATTACAATCGCAAGCGGCTGCACTCGCGCCTCGGCTATCTCAGCCCTGAGGCGTTCGAACAGCAAAATGTGGCTTAGTGGAGTGTCCGGAAAACTGGGGCAGGATCAACACGTTGCTTGTTGCTAAGCACGCTAGATAACCAGAGTGTGTCCATTGAGATCATCAACGCATCGAGTTTGCGAACTAAGCCGACAAACTGGCCAACCTGAGGCGAGCTTATTTTGGCGCTCCTGATTTCGCTACTGGGAAACTCTTCCCGTAGATAGCTCTCCATAACCGTTGCCATCAATCCGTTGTCAGCCCCACGAACAGCTGCAAGCTGCTGAAGAATTGCAGGGCATTCAGCACCTGCATCGAGCGCTTGCTTCTTTTCTTCCAGGCCATGTGGCACTCACTGCTTTTCACTCCAGATAAGCGGGGCCTGACGCCGAAGAGACAGGCCCTCAACTCATTAGAATTCCTGCACGGTTGGGCGCAGAACGATCTCGTTAATATCCACGTCAGCAGGCTGCTCAATTGCGAAGGCGATAGTTCGAGCGACCGATTCGGCGGGAATTGCATGCTTGTAGAAGTCCACCACGAAATCGCGGCTCTGTTGGTGGGTGCTGCCGAATTTCAGTTCGGAGTCCACGGCGCCCGGTTCGATAGTCGTGGTGCGGATGCTGCCACCGACTTCGTGACGCAGTCCTTCGGAGATAGCCCGCACAGCAAACTTGGTGCCGCTGTACACGGTGCCACCCGGGCTGAACACCTTCATGCCTGCAACCGATGCGATGTTGATGAAGTGACCACTGTTTTGTTTCTGGAATACTGGCAATGCAGCCGCGACTCCGTACAACAGACCCTTGATGTTGATATCGATCATGCGATCCCACTCGTCAGTGCGAGTATCGCTTAGCGGTGCAATCGCCATCAGTCCGGCATTGTTGATCAGTACATCAATGCGGCCGTAGGTGTCCACGGCACCTTGAATGAGTGTTTTGACCTCTTCCTGAGAGGTGACATCGGTCTGATACGCGATTGCCTGACCACCTGCATTGGTCAGCTCAGTCACCAACGCGTCGAGTTTATCTTTGCGGCGTGCAGCCAGCACTACGCGAGCGCCAAGCGCAGCAAGGTGGCGTGCAGTAGCCTCACCCAGGCCGCTGCTGGCACCGGTGATAACGACAACTTTTCCAGAAATGTTATTGCTCATGCTGTGTTTCCTTTTGGTGATAAAAGTTTTCTTGGGGCGCTGATTTCGAGTTCTTTCAGCGTTGGGTAATCGGTATAGCCCCGCTCATCGCCGCCATAAAATGTGCTGTCGTCCCACTTGTTCAACTCGGCGTGCTGGCGGAAACGCTCCGGCAGGTCCGGATTGGCAATAAACGGACGGCCAAAGGTGACCAGGTCGCAACGGCCAGCGTTGATGCGCTTGCGCGCCTCCTCTGCGGTATAGGCACCGTTGGCAATATAAGTACCCTTGAATCCAGCCTGAATAGCGTCGATCACTTCTTCCGGGCGGCCATTGGCATGGTTGCCCTGGAAGGAATCTTCAACCACTTCCAGATAGGCAATGCCCAGATCGTTGAGGCGGCAGGCAAAAGCACTGAAAGTTTCCACTGGATCTTCGTCATACATGGCGTTGAAGCTGCCGGTCGGGCTGATACGCACACCGACGTTTTCTTTGCCCCAGACGTCGATGACGGCTTCCACCACCATCAGCGGCAGGCGCATGCGGTTTTCCACCGCACCGCCAAATTCGTCGGTGCGCTGATTGCTGCCGCTTTTGAGGAACTGGTCCAGCAGGTAGCCATTGGCGGCGTGTACCTCAACACCGTCGAACCCTGCGGACTTGGCGTTGATGGCGCCCTGACGAAACTGCTCTACGATGTCGGACATCTCACCTGCCTCCAGAGCTTTTGGTTCCGGCACATCCACCATTCCTGAATCGGCACTGATGAAGGTTTTCGCACCTTCAGGCTGGATGGCAGACGGAGCCACTGGCTTATTGCCATCTGGCTGCAGGGCGGTGTGGGAAATCCGGCCTACGTGCCATAGCTGAGCGTGCATGCGCCCACCGGCCATGTGCACGGCAGTTGTTACCTTCTTCCAGCCCACAACCTGTTCCGGGGAATGAATGCCGGGGGTAAACGCATAGCCCTTGCCCTGGGGCGATACCTGAGTGGCCTCGCTGAAGATCAGGCCTGCACCGGCGCGCTGCTGGTAGTACCGGGCATTCATCTCATTCGGGATATCGCCGGGCTGAGTGGCGCGGGCCCGGGTCAGGGGCGACAACAGAACCCGGTTGGGAAGGGCAAGATCGCCCAGAGAATATGGCTGAAATAGTGGATCGTTTGGATTGTTCATTAAGTATCCTTCCTGCGAATGAAATGGTTGCAAATAGACCGGTCTACTAGTCAAATGACGAAAAAAAAGGAAATGTCAGGCCGCGCCAAGACATTGCCGGAAAAAGACGGAAACAAATCGCTCCATCGGCTCAGTGCTCTTCAGGACCTTGGCTCTCAGAATGGCGCCCTCCCAGCCTGAAAGCAAGAAGCTGGCTACATCGGCGGGATCGATGGATTCATCCACTTCTCCAGCCAGTCTGGCTTCTTCGATGCAGCGCTCGAAACGCTTTTCCCAGCCCTTAAATACGGTATCCAGACGTTTGCGGAAAACTTCATCTTGGCCGGCCAGTTCCTGGCCAAGATTGCCAATAAGGCAGCCGCGGGTGAACTCGCAACTGGTCATGGTTTCCTGACCGGTGTCGAAGTAGGCGCGAAGACGATCAAGGCAGGAACGGCTGGTATCGTTGAGAATTCTATCCAGCTTTTTGTCGTGTTCCTCGGCAAAGGAGTCAATGATGGCGAGTCCGAAATCGTTCTTGCTTCTGAAATAATGGTAGAACGACCCTTTCGGCACACCGGCCGATGTCAGTACGCCGTTGATGCCTGTCGCGCCAAACCCTTTCTGGCCGATCAGGTCGGCACCGGTCTGGATGATGTGATTGCGCGTGTCGGTCGATGTCATGTTTCCGATAATAGACCGGTCGTCTACAATAAGTCAAATTCGTAAAACCTGAGACATGCTGTCCCGAATAGCCGAATTACCCCTGAACTTTATTGAAGGAGTCTGCCAGTGATCAAATCCCGTGCCGCCGTGGCGTTTTAGCCGAACAAGCCGCTGGAAAAAGTCTGCTTGCTGGGCTTTGGCGTCACCACCGGTATCGGTGCCGTGCTCAATACTGCCAAGGTGGAAGAAGGCGCCACTGTGGCCATCTTCGGCCTGGGCGGTATCGGCCTGGCGGCGATTATTGGCGCCAAAATGGCCAAGGCCAGCCGCATCATCGCCGTTGACATCTACCCGGGTAAATTCGACATCGCCAAGGACCTGGGCGCCACCGATGTGGTCAACCCCAAGGATTACGACAAGCCGATCCAGGAAGTCATTGTGGAAATGACCGACGGCGGGGTGGATTATTCCTTCGAGTGCGTCGGCAACGTCCAGCTGATGCGCTCAGCCCTGGAGTGCTGTCACAAGGGCTGGGGGGAATCCATCATTATCGGGGTGGCCGGTGCCGGTGAGGAAATCAGCACCCGTCCGTTCCAGTTGGTCACCGGCCGGGTCTGGAAAGGCTCTGCGTTCGGTGGGGTGAAAGGCCGCACCGAGCTGCCGGGCTACGTGGAAAAGGCCAAGACCGGAGAGATTCCGCTGGATGTCTTTATCACTCATGACATGAAGCTTGAACAGATCAATGACGCCTTTGACCTGATGCACGAAGGCAAACGCATCCGTTCGGTGATTCACTTCTGATGTTCCGCTTTCGCTTCCCATTTGAAACCGATTACACCTTTATCTTTTTCGCAACGGCGTCACTCAATGCTTCCGCCAGAGCGCGCACGCGCCGTGACTGTGATCGCCCCGGAGGAAACATCATCTGAAGAGGGGGCGGCGGCGGGCTGTACTCCTGCAACAGAGGCACCAGCCTCCCGGATTCAATGTCGGGTCCAACCTCCAGTTCTGACTTGAGGGCAATGCCAAGGCCATCAAGCGCCCATCGTCGCACTAAAGAGCCATCGTTCGCTGTCTTATTGCCACGCACCGTCACACTCATTGGGCTTTTCTCGGTACCAAAGCGCCACACATTGTCAGGGATCGTTCCGAATCGCATGACCAAGCAGTTATGTCGAATCAGATCGGCAGGCTCTTGCGGTGCGCCATGTGCAGCAATGTATGAAGGAGATGCGCAGACGATCCGGCGATGGTTTCCAAGGTTTCGGGCCCTTAAGGTGCTGTCTGTCAACGTGCCAAAGCGCAACGCAAGATCAAAACCTTGGCCAACGATGTCCACATATCCGTCGGACAGATGCAAGTCGACTGAGATCGCGGGATGCTCAGTTGTGAAGGTCGAGATCACATCCGAAACGACACTGCGGCCCAGACCGATCGGTGCACTGATGCGGATCGGCCCCGACAGTGTCTCGGCCCCGTGGCGGATTCGAGTGTCGAGGTCATCGATCTCGGCTAGTACCTCTTTTGCACCACTCAGCAACGTCCGGCCTTCTTCGGTCAGGCTTAGCGAACGTGTGGTGCGGTTGAATAGAACAACGCCGTAATGTGCTTCCAGAGCGGCAAGCCGCTCGGAGACCGTGGTTGCGGAAAGGCCCACCTCACGGCCGGCAGCGACAAGACTGCCTTTCTCGGCGATGGTTAGAAAAAGGCGGATGTTATCAATCAACATTAAAAGGAAGTTCCGAATTATCTCTTGTGATCTTATCCATTTATCCGACCATGGCAAACAGTTAAATGACTCGGCCTCTGTCACGAAATTCCAGAAACTGAAGGCGATCGGGTTACTGGAACAGGGTATCTCCGTAAAAAATAATGTCCGGATTTTCCGGATTATTATTTCGTGTTTCGATCATTTGTCCGGCAATGGAAGGCTTGTACATTTGATCTATCGAAACCCCGTCGTCACAAACAGTGGCGTGCCGTGCATCCCAAGCCACTTCTGGAGAACGAAAATGAAAGCTATCGGCTACACCGTTAACGGCGCAATTGACCGCGCCGACGCCCTGATCGACCTTGAGGTCGAAAAACCCACCGCGACCGGCCATGACATCCTCGTCAAGGTCGAGGCCGTGTCGGTTAACCCGATTGACACGAAAATCCGCCAAAGCCGCGCTGCCGAGGGTGGTACGCCGGTGATCCTCGGTTGGGACGCCGTGGGCGAGGTTGTGGAAATTGGCGACAAGGTCAGCCAGTTCAAAACCGGCGACAAGGTCTGGTATGCGGGTGCGATCAACCGCCCCGGCACCAATGCCGAATACCACCTCGTTGATGCCCGCATCGTCGGCCACGCGCCGAAAAGCATCGAAACGTCCGCCGCTGCCGCCTTGCCCCTGACGACCCTGACAGCCCAGGAGATGATCTTTGACCGCCTGAAAGTCACCGATTCCGTGCCGGGTGCCGCGAACGCCATCGTGATCATAGGCGGCGCGGGCGGCGTTGGCTCTATTGCGATACAGCTTTTGCGCGAGCAGACCGATTTGACGATCATTGCAACGGCCTCGCGCCCCGAAACGCAGGAATGGGTCAAGGAGCTGGGCGCGCATTATGTCGTGGACCATTCCAAACCCTTGTCGGAACAGATTGCAGCCCTGAACATCGGCGCGCCAGGGTTCGTATTTTCGACCAACTATTCCGAAACCTACGTGCCGCAGATCGTCGAATTCATTGCCCCTCAGGGTCGGTTTGGCCTGATTGACGATCCTGAAGTGTTTGACATCATGCCATTCAAGGCCAAGGCCGTGTCGATTCATTGGGAGCTGATGTTCACGCGTTCGCTGTTTACCACCGACGACATCGCGCGTCAGGGTGAAATCCTCGATGCCGTTGCTGCTTTGATCGACGCCGCGAAGATCCGTTCGACCGCGACCGAGAGTTTCGGGACGATCAATGCCGAAAACCTCAAGCGCGCCCATGCCCTGATTGAAAGCGGAAAAGCGAAAGGCAAAATCGTTTTAGAGGGTTTCTGAAAGGCAGGCGCGCAGGCTTGATCACGTCCTAAAATCACCTGCGAAAAGCTCAACGGATAGCTTGCTGACCAAAGTGGTGAGAGATCAGGGCGCTTGGAGGGTTTCCGGATATACGTCGAGGCCCATTGATAAACGAGGTATCTATATGACACGCATTGTCAGAATTCATGAATACGGTGACGCCAGCGTTCTGAAGCTGGAAGATCTGGAAGTATCGGCACCAGCAGCAAACGAGGTGCAGATTAGTGTTAAAGCTATTGGCTTGAACCGAGCCGAAGTGATGTTCCGCAATCACGCATACCTACAAGAAGCGGAGTTCCCCAGCCGCTTAGGCTACGAGGCCGCAGGCATCGTAACGGCAGTTGGGAGCGACGTAACCGAGATCACTATTGGTGACTCGGTCGCTCTGATCCCACCTTTGGATATTGCTCGCTGGGGCACCTACGGCGAGTTGGCCAATGTACCAGCCCACCTGGTGGTAAAGAGCCCTGAGAACTTGTCCTTTGAAGAGGCTGCGGCGTCTTGGATGCAGTACGTCACCGCCTGGGGAGCATTGATTGAACAGGCGAAGCTACGGCAGGGCGATTTTGTCATCGTTACCGCCGCGTCAAGCAGTGTTGGCTTAGCCGCCTTCCAAATAGCTCGAATGGTCGGCGCCACATCGATTGCGATCACTCGAACTCACGCGAAGAAGCAAGCCCTGCTTGATGCAGGCGCTGCGCATGTCATCGTCAGCGATGAAGAGGATATCGTCGAGCGTGTTATGACGATAACTGCCGGTCAAGGCGCTCGCGTTGTATTTGATCCTGTAGGCGGGCCGTCCTTCGAACCTCTCACGCAGAGCATGGCGCGGGGCGGAATTTTGCTGGTGTACGGCGCACTCAGCTCTGAACCGACACCATTCCCACTGTTTACCGTGCTGGGCAAAAGCCTGACTTTGAAGGGTTATCTCTACGCAGAGATTGTGGCCGACCCTGAAGCCCTGGAGAGAGCGAAGGCTTTTATTCTGCAAGGGTTGAAGTCCGGTGCGTTGCGCCCGATCATCGCAAAGACATTCGCACTTAGCGACATCCAGGATGCCCATCGTTTCCTTGAAGCCAATCAGCAGATCGGCAAGATCGTGGTAACTGTCTGACCAGCAATTATGGGGCTGAGAGCGTAATCCTTCGGCCCCGATTCAAGCCAGCCCTGATGACCGCTTTTGGCCGATTCTGTTGAAAAAGTAGCTGCTCCCCCATGCTGTCGGCAGAATTGCTCTGTCAGCCAGCGCGGGGACGGTGAGCCGCCGCATCGTCAGGGCACAGCGTTGCTCAATCATTGATTTGCTCAACTACGGCATTGCCAGCAAAACTTTGTCCAGGGTCAAACTGGAGCTTGCGCGCCGTGGCGGGCAGTAGTTTTGTCAGTTTGTCCAAATGCGCCGTTTGGCCTGCGTCAGTTTCG
>CAYVZZ010000064.1:12043-12458 GCA_964456185.1 uncultured Alcanivoracaceae bacterium | reverse complement strand
CGGTAAAACGTGAGCTCGCCAAAAAGCGGGTTAAAAGCGGTGAGGAAAACTCCAAGCTGATTGACTTGGGCAAGAACCGTTACGCCGTCATCCACGTTAGTGATCAGCGTGACGCGTCACAGTTGCCTTTTGACAAGGTTCAGAAGCAAGTTGTTAAAGCACTTAAATTTGAGCGTGCACATAAAAAGCTTGATGCACTTGCCAGCCAGGTTGAATCTGCAGAAAGTTTGCAGAAAGTTGCAGAAAGTTGGAACACTGATATCAAGCAGCTTGATAAGGTGAAGCGCCGCGACCAACGCTTGCAGCCTGACATTCGTCAGAAGGTATTTGCGTTGGCACCCACACCGAGTGACGCACCGGTGATTGTGCATGACTTCCAAGGTAACCTTTGGGCTATTAAGCTTAACAAAGTCGT
>CAYVZZ010000064.1:0-12033 GCA_964456185.1 uncultured Alcanivoracaceae bacterium | reverse complement strand
GCCAGGTAAAGTGGAGCTAGATGACAAAACCAAGCGTATGGCGTTATTGCAGCTGGGTGCTGTGCGAGGTCAGCAGGCGCTAGAATCCTATATGCGTTGGCTGCGTTCGACGACCACTATTAAGGTAAATCAAGAGAAGCTGAAAGATATTTGATGCCTCTTTTGGGTTTAACACAAAAAAAGCCGACATTACCGTCGGCTTTTTTTGTGGCTTGCAAGATGTGTTTATTCTGGAATATCCGCCATGGCCGTGTTGTGCGCCCCCGCATCCACATAAACGATCTCGCTGGTGATGCCCGAGGCTAGGTCTGAGCATAAAAAGGCAGCAGCATTACCCACGTCCTCAATGGTGACATTGCGGCCGAGAGGGGAGTTGCTGGCATTGGCATCCAGCATCGTGCGGAACTTCTTAATACCGCTGGCTGCCAAGGTGCGGATGGGGCCGGCTGATATGGCATTCACTCGATGACCGTCTGGCCCCATGCTAGCAGCCAAATAGCGAACGCTGGCTTCTAGGCTGGCTTTTGCCAAGCCCATTACGTTGTAGTTTGGCACGGTTTGCCGCGAGGCATGATAGGTCATGGTAAGCAATGCACCTTTGCGCTCAGCCAGTAGCGGTTTGGCTGCTTTTGCTAGGGCAATAAAACTGTAGCTGGAAATATCGTGGGCAATGCGGAACCCCTCGCGTGTGGTGACATCCACAAAGTTGCCATCCAACTGATCGCCCGGCGCAAAGCCAACGGCGTGTACCAAGCCGTCGAGACCATCCCAGTGTTGCCCGAGCTGATCAAACACCGCCTGTATATCGTCATCACGGGTGACATCACAGGGAAAACAGAGGTCCGAGCTGCTACCAAATGCCTCGGCAGCCATCACCACCCGTTTTTTCAGGCGATCATTCTGGTAGGTGAAGGCAAGCTCGGCACCCTGGTTGTACATGGCTTCGGCAATGCCCCAGGCAATCGATTTTTTACTGGCTATGCCCACAATGAGGACACGCTTTCCGCTAAGAAATCCCATGGGAACTCCAATCTGATTAAACTGTTATAAAAAGGCCGCGTTAATTAGCTGCTCAGTGTAGTGGCTCTGCGGGCAATTGAACACTGACTCGGTAGCGCCCGTTTCGACAATCTCGCCGTCTTTAATTACCAACAACCGGTGGCTAATGGCGCGTACTACTTTAAGATCGTGACTGATGAACAAGTAACTCAAATTATGATGACGTTGCAAAGTCTGTAGCAATTCGAGGATTTGATACTGAATGCTGCGATCAAGAGCCGAAGTGGGTTCGTCTAATATCAGCAGGTCGGGCTTTAGGATCAAACTGCGGGCAAGGGCGATACGCTGGCGCTGGCCGCCAGAGAATTCATGAGGGTAACGGTGACGAATCGACTCATCCAATCCGACTTCTTTGAGCTGTTGGCACAAGGTGGCTCGTTTTTCCTGTGCACTTAATTCGGGGTGATGCAGTGTTAGCCCTTCGGTAACGATTTGTTCTACCGTCATATGCGGGTTAAGGCTGCCGTAGGGATCTTGAAAGACAACCTGTAGACGTCGCCGTAAGGGCTTTAATTGCCGACTGTTCAGCTGATCCAGACGTTGGCCGTCAAAGTTCACCGCACCATGGCTTTTTAACAAGCGCAATATGGCAAGTGCCAGGGTTGATTTCCCCGAACCGGATTCCCCGACAATACCAATCGTTTCTCCCTGTTTCAGCGTGAAATCAACCTCACGTAAAACAGTATGATATGGCCGTTTAAACCAACGGCGCTTGCCGGGAAATTGAACCGACAAATCCTGTGTTTCCAGTAGAGTAGGGGCAGCACTGTTAATGTCAGGCGCGCGGCCAGTCGGCTCACTGGCTAACAATCGCTTGGTGTATTCATGCTGCGGTTGTTGCAGTAATTGGGACGTTGTCGCCTGTTCGACCAATTTCCCTTGCTGCATCACTGCAATGCGGTCGGCATAGTGGGCCACCAAGCCTATATCATGGCTAATAAATAGAATGCCAAGACCTAATTCCCGCTGTAATTCTTTCAACAATGCCATGATGTCCGCTTGAATGGTGACATCCAGTGCTGTCGTCGGCTCATCTGCAATGAGTAGCTTAGGGGAATTGGCCAGCGCCATGGCAATCATGACTCTTTGCCGCTGCCCACCAGACAGTTCATGCGGATAACGTTTAAGAAATTGTTGTGGGTGGGGCAGTTGCACTTGCTCGAGCAGCTTGATCACCTGTTGGCGTGCGCCACGACGACTCAATCCTTGATGAATATAAAGCGATTCTGCTATTTGTTTTTCCACCGTATGCAGTGGGTTAAGCGCAGATAAGGGCTCCTGAAAGATCATGCCCACATCACCACCGCGCAAACCACGAAGGCGGCTATCCGAGCAGTTGTCAATGCGGTCATTATTGAGCGTTAGGCTATGACAGTGCCAGTCGGCCGCAATCGGCAGGAGTTGTAATATGGATAGGGCGGTTAATGTTTTACCCGAGCCGGATTCCCCCACCAGCGCAAGCATTTCGCCGGCTTCAATCGAGAAAGAGGCGTCATCGACCGCCGGAGCCGATTGGCCGGAAAAGGTGACGTGTAAATTATTGACCTGCAATAAACTCATTTCACCATCCTTTACTGCAAGTATTTGCGAGGGTCGAACGCATCACGCACCGCCGCACCGATAAATACCAATAAACTCAGCATTAAAGCTAGGGTGATAAAGCCGGTAATGCCGAGCCACGGCGCTTGTAAGTTGGCTTTCCCTTCATTAATGAGTTCACCTAATGAGGGCGAGCCGATCGGCATGCCAAATCCCAAAAAGTCCAGCGTCGCCAACGAAGCGATGCTGCCGCTCAAAATAAACGGCAGGAAGGTAAGGGTAGATACCATAGCGTTGGGCAGCATGTGGCGCAGCATAATCCGAGGAGACGACACGCCCAATGCCTTGGCCGCGCGTACATAGTCCAGATTACGGCAGCGTAAAAATTCGGCGCGCACCAAATCCACCAGAGCCATCCACGAGAACAACAACATAATAAACAGTAACGACCAGAACCCCGGAATAATAAAGCTCGACAAGATGATAATCAGATAAAGCAGCGGCATGCCTGACCAGACTTCCATGACGCGCTGCCCAAAGAGATCGATCCAGCCCCCGTAGTAACCTTGAATGGCACCCACCGCAACGCCGATAGCCGAGGCAAAAAGGGTCAACAATAAGCCAAAGACAACCGATATGCGGAAGCCGTAGAGCACTCGGGCGAGCACATCACGCCCCTGATCGTCCGTGCCCAGCCAGTTAGTCGAAGAGGGCGGCGACGGCGCCGGTCTGTCCAGCCCAAAATTAATGGTGTCATAACTAAAACGAATTGGCGGCCAAATCATATAGCCATTGGCATTTATCAGCTGTTGAACGTAGGGATCACGGTAATCTGCTTCGGTTTTAAATTGCCCGCCAAATGTCGTTTCGGGGTAGCTTTGCAAAATCGGGAAATACAACTGGTGTTGATAAGAAACCAGCAATGGTTTGTCATTGGCAATGACATTGGAAAAAAGGCTAATCACAAATAGCACGCTAAACAGCCACAAAGACCAATAGCCCATGCGATTGCGCTTAAAGGCTTGCCACTGACGACGATAAACTGGATTCATGACTCAGCCCTCCCGCTTTTCGAAGTCGATGCGCGGGTCGACCCACATGTACATCAGGTCGCTGATCAGCTTGAGCACCATACCGAGCAGAGTGAAGATAAACAGGGTGCCGAACACCACCGGGTAATCACGGTTAATGGCTGAGTTGAAGCCCAGCAGCCCCAACCCGTTAAGTGAGAAAATATATTCAATTAACAACACGCCGTTAAAGAAAACGCCCACAAAGGCCGCTGGAAAGCCGGCGATAATAATCAGCATGGCGTTGCGGAATACATGGCGGTAAAGCACCTGTTTTTCTTTTAGCCCCTTGGCGCGCGCCGTTTGCACATACTGCTTGCTGATTTCATCCAGAAAGCTGTTTTTGGTGAGTAGCGTCAAGGTGGCAAAGCTGCCAATCACAATCGCCAAGGTGGGCAACACCAAGTGTTTGGCATAATCCAGAATACGCTCGAAAAAGCTCAGTTGCGCAAAATTGTCGGATACCAAACCGCGCAAGGGGAACCAATCGAAATAACTGCCGCCCGCAAACAACACAATCAGCAGGATGGCAAACAGGAAGCTTGGCACCGCATAGCCCACCACGATGGCTTGGGTGGTAAAGGTATCAAAGCGGCTACCATGCTTAACGGCTTTGCGAATGCCCAGCGGAATGGCAATAAGGTAGGTGATGAGCGTGCTCCAGAGACCAAGGGAAATCGACACGGGCATGCGATCTTTAATCAGCTCTAGAACGGTTTTGTCTTTGTAATAACTGGTACCGAAATCCAGCGTTGCGTAATTTTTTACCAGTAACCAGAAACGCTCTAGTAGCGGCTTGTCGAAGCCGTACATTTTCTTGATGCGCTTCACCAGATCCGGCGGTAACCCTTGAGAACCACGATAGGCGCTATCTTGCTGAATGATGGCCTTGTCATTCCCCCCCAGCTGACCACGCAAGCCGGTATTGACCTGCATGCCCTGGATTTTTGCCACCATCTGCTCAACCGGGCCACCAGGGGCGGCCTGAATGATGACAAAGTTGAGGAGCAAAATGCCAAACAGGGTTGGCACAATTAACAGCAAGCGCTTGGCGATATACCACCACATCAGTTGGCTGCCTCCTTGGACCACCAAGCATTGATGGGCAACGCATAGAGACCATTCAAGTTGTCAGGATGGGCGAGGGTGTTGCGGTAGGCCACACGAAAGTGATTGCTATACCAATTAGGTACCACGTAATACCCCCATTGCAGCACGCGATCCAGCGCGCGACAGCGATTGATGAGCTGTTGGCGGGTTTTGGCGTTGACTAGCTTATTCACCAAGCTATCAACCACCTCACTTTGAATACCAATGTAATTTTGCGAGCCGACCTTTTTGGCCGCAGCACTTGTCCAATAGACACGTTGTTCATTGCCGGGCGAAGACGATTGCGGGAAAACCGACACAATCATGTCGTAGTCAAAGTGGCGCACCCGGGCGACATATTGGGGCTGATCGACGCGTCGAGGAATTAGCTTGATACCCAGCAACGATAAATTATGTGCAAATGGCAGTACAACACGCTCAAAAGCCGATGATGTCAGCAGAAATTCAAACACAACCGGCACACCATTCGGCGTGTATAGCTGATTGTCTTTAAGCGTGTAACCGGCGTTAGCCAGCATCTGTTGAGCTATCAGCAGATTATGGCGCGGGCGGCCTGTACCTTGGGTAACCGGTGGGTTGTATTCTCGATTAAATACTGCAGCAGGCAATTTGTCTTTAAACGGCGTTAATAATGCCAGTTCGGCCTTGGATGGCAAGCCGGTGGCAGCCAACTCGGAATTTTGGAAATAGCTGCGTGTACGTTGGTATTGGCCGTAGAAAAGGGTTTTGTTCGTCCACTGGAAATCAAACGCCAAACTGATGGCATGGCGCAAAGTGCGGTCATCAAATAACGGATTACGCAAGTTGAAGACGAAACCCTGCATGCCCGCTGATTGTTTATTGGTAAAGGTTTCCTTAATAATTTTGCCGGCTTGGAGGGCGGGTCCCTGGTAACCCGTCGCCCAGCGTTGCGAGCTGGTTTCACGACGAAAATCATAGGCACCGCTCTTGAAGGCTTCCAGCGCGACAGCTGCATCGCGGTAATAATCGTAGGTGATGGTGCCAAAGTTATACAAACCACGGTTAACCGGCAGGTTCTTTCCCCAATAGTCCTTACGGCGCTTATATTCAATGCTACGGCCCGGCTTGACGCTCACGATCTTATAAGGGCCGCTGCCCACAGGCGGCACGAGCGTAGTGTTGGTAAAGTCACGATTTTTCCAGTAATGCTTGGGCATCACCGACATCTGCCCAACAATAAGCGGCACCTCGCGGCTAGAGCCAGGACGGAAATAGAATTTCACACGATAGCGATCAAGCACCTCTACTTTGATGACGTCGTGATAATAATACGCCCAAAAAGGGGAGCCCTTATCGACTAGCAAGTGAAAGGTAAAGGCCACGTCTTCAGCAGTGACCGGTACACCATCTGAAAAACGCGCTTTAGGATTAATGGTGAAAATTTCCCAACTGCGATCTGGCGCAATCTCGATGTGTTTCGCTATCAGCCCGTATTGGGTGAAGGGTTCATCCAAACTGGCGATTGTCAGGGTGTCATAGATGCGGGAAATACCCGCCGCGCTGGTGCCTTTCATAATCCAGGGGTTGAGGCTGTCAAAGGTGCCCACCCGATGAAGGCGTAGCTTGCCACCTTTGGGCGCGTCAGGATTAACGTAATGAAAGTGTGTGAAATCGGCAGGGTAGCGCGGTTCACCAAACATGCTGGTGGCGTAATCGGCCGCATAAGCCGACATGCCGACCAGCAATAAGCACAATGTCAGGTAGAAATAAGTTGTTATTTTTGTCATTCAATTTAGGTTCCGGCATCAAGATGCAGCGTCAATGCCTGGCCAGGGTAAATGGTGTTGTTAGAGTCGATATTATTCCAGCTTTGCAGCGCCGAGACACAGACAATAAAAAGGCTGGCAATGGCATAGAGTGAATCACCTTTTTGCACCGAATACTGTACGGTTTTTTTATCATTACTCGAAGCTGATGCTTTTTGTGTCAGTAGAATCTGACCAGGCTGCAAAATGCTATTTTCATTAAGTCCGTTTATCGCCACCAAGTGATCTACCGTCATGTTGTGACGTTGAGCAATGCTCCATAATGAATCGCCCGATTTCACGGTGTAATGTGAACCGACAATTTTAGCGGGTTTGCTGGCCTGTTGAGTGTAATCGCCTTGTGTATAAAACCGTAGTGTTTGGCCAGGGTGCAGCAGGCTGTTTTTACTTAGGTTATTCCACGCCATCAGCTGTTTGACGTCTACGTCATAGCGCTGGGCAATGGACCAAAGGGAATCACCTGATTCGATTGTGTAATGGCGCGGCTTGGCCTTTTGGTAGCTGGCAGCATTATATAGCCGAAGTGATTGCCCCGGATGCAGCACACTGCGCTTAGACAAACCATTCCATGCGAGCAAATCATGCAGTGATACACCAAAACGCTGGGCAATAAGCCAGAGTGAATCGCCTGAATGCACCGTATACTGTGTTAAACGGCCACCGCTTGGCTGGTCATGGGCACGCAAGGTTTTTGCCAATGAGCTGGCATAGTCGTCTTTGCCGTCTAATCCACCCGGCACCAGCAGGGTATGACCGGCGATAATGCGGCTGTTATCCAATTTGTTAATACGGCGGATGGTGTTAACTGGTACGCCAGTATGCTTGCTGATGGCAATTAGGCTGTCGCCAGGCTGAATGATATAGCGCTGCCAAGTAATGCGTTTGTCGGCAGGCAGTTTGTTAAGTGCCACCTTAAACTGCTTAACGTGATTCACCGGAATCAGTAGTCGGTTGGGGCCGTTCGGTGGCGTTGCCCAGCGGTTGTAGCCCGGGTTTAACAGGGAAAGTTCTTTAATTGAAATACCGGCCATTTCGGCGGCTAAGGATAAATCCATCTGTCCCTGAGTCTTCACCACCTTGAAGTAAGGCTTGTTGGCGATGGGGGGCAGGGTGATGCCGTATTTTTCGGGGTGCGCGATAACCTGCGCGACAGCCAAAAGGCGAGGTACGTATTGAGTCGTTTCACGCGGTAAATCCAAATGCCAAAAATCCGTTGGTAGGCCACGACGTTTATTGCGTTTGATGGCACGGGATACCGTTCCACCACCCGCATTATAAGAGGCCAGGGCCAATAACCAATCGCCGTCAAAACGGTTGGCAAGACGCTGCAAGTACGTCAAGGCCGCATTGGTCGATGCCAGGATGTCGCGCCTGCCGTCATACCACCAGTTGAGCTTTAGATTAAAATACCGCGCGGTAGACGGGATAAATTGCCATGGACCCGAGGCATGGCCACTCGAATAGGCAAAGGGATCAAATGCACTTTCGACGATAGGTAATAACGTAAATTCCAGAGGAATGTGGCGCTTTTCGGCTTGCTGAGTAATGTAATAGAGGTAACGACGTGCGCGCTTGCCCAGCACATCAACATAATCGGGGTTGTCGACATAGCGTTGACGCTCGGCATCAATGCGTTTGTTGTCGATGTTGGGCAGAGCAAAGCCATCACGAATGCGCTGCCAAAGACTTACCTCAGTAGGTGTTTGCGGTTGCGGTTCTACGTCGGGCAAGTCTTCACCCGGTACGTTTGCGCCTTCGGCGGGCTCTTCGGTGGCCGGAATCATCGCGTCGAGCTGATCGACATCAGGTTGCAACAGGCTACAGCCCTGCAATAACAATATGTTGGCGACAATGACGAGTAGGACAAGAGGCTTCATTAATAATACCGGCGATTTCTTGAAGGCCGTATAGTGCAACAAAAGACGGGGGGACTGCAAAGTTTGGAAGGTGTCAAAACGTGTCTTTCCAAGCACGCAGTGCGGCAAAATAGTCGCATCGCGTTGTCGGCTCAGGTGTTCTGCTGCTAAGCGCTTCTTGCAGCGCCAAATCATCACTTCGTAAAAAAAGGTTAAAACGTTTTTCTGTGCCGAGTCGTGTCGGCAGGGTAGGATGGTTATGTCGGCGTTGCGCTTGTGCCCAGGTTAAATGATTTGCAATGGCCTCATCCGCTGGTAACACGGCTTGTGAAAACGCTAGATTGGCTAACGTGTATTCATGTGCGCAGCACAATTGCAGGTTATCGGGCAGCGCGGCTAATTTATCCAGCGACGCCAACATCTGTTGCGGTGTGCCTTCAAAAAGCCTGCCACAGCCACCACTAAACAGCGTATCACCCGGGAACAGCGCACTTAGATTACCGGCGTCGCTGTAATAAGCAATATGGCCTGCCGTGTGACCTGGCACCTCTGTAACCTGTAACGTAACGTCTAGCGACTCTATATGGACCTGGTCACCTTCATGCATGGCATGCGTCCTGCCGGGGATGGCTTCATTGGCAGGGCCATACACAGGAACGGCATGCTGAGCTGTAATCGCACTAATGCCACCGGTGTGATCGGCATGGTGGTGTGTGATCAAGATGGCGGATAAGATGAGCTGCTGTTCGGCCAGAAAATCCAGCACGGGCTGTGCTTGGCCAGGGTCGACAACGGCGCAATGCTGGCCATTGGACATCGCCCAAATATAATTATCGTTAAATGCCTTAATGGGTGTGAGCTGAATCATTATGCCTCTAAAGCGGATTTCGTTACACTGACTGTATATCCTTTGATGGTACTTTAGCTGTGTTAGCTTTCCTACGACAACCGTTCAATACTCAGCCGAAACATGTGCGCGCTGATTTTGCACATTGGTTGCAAAAGCGGGCGGGGCAGGCGCTGTTGGCAAATGAGAAGCAGGTGCTTGATGAATTCTTGAGCAGCTTGGTTGGCTGCCGCGCCTTGCAAATAGATGTAGGGGCTAATGTCGATTTGTTGGATAAATGCGGCATGGCATATCGTTGGTCATTAACCGGCGAGGTTAACGGCCAAACTGATTTGCTCATGGAGCCGGCCAGCTTACCCATCGCCAATCACTGCGTTGATTTGGTGTTGTTGCACCACACGCTGGATTTTGACAACCACCCCTATCGCATATTGAATGAAGCTACTCGGGTACTTAACCCGGGCGGCACTCTTTTAGTAGTTGGCTTTAACCCAGTGAGTTTACTCGGGCTGCAGCGACTGTTTCATACCCATAAAATGCCACCTTGGTCGGGGCGATTTCTGCGCATTGGCCGTGTTAGCGACTGGATTGGGGTGTGTGGGTGCCAAATGCAAGGCTATGTAACCGGTTCCTTGCATTCAACCACGTTGAAATTACAGCAGCGTCTCGGTGGTTTTTATGTACTACAGGCTAGAAAGCAAGCCGTCCCGTTACATCCCATCATGTCCAAACGACGGCTATTATCGGATATTCCCCCTAATGTGATAACCGTGCCGGCTGCGCGCTGGCAGCGAACAAGGAAACCCATTGAAGCAAATCACTCTTTATAGCGACGGCGCCTGCCGCGGCAACCCAGGCCCCGGCGGCTGGGGCGTATTATTGGTCTATGGCGATCATCAGCGTGAGCTGTTTGGTGGCGAGCCGGAAACCACCAACAACCGTATGGAGCTAACGGCAGCGATAGAGGGGCTAGGTGCGTTGAAACAACCCTGTAAGGTCGACCTTTATACCGATTCACAATATGTGCGCAAAGGCATTACCGAATGGTTGGCCAATTGGAAAAAGCGCGGCTGGAAAACAGCCAACCGCAAACCCGTGAAAAACGCCGATCTATGGAAGGCGCTTGAAGCCATTAGCAACCAGCATGACGTGAGCTGGCATTGGGTGAAAGGTCACGCCGGCCATCCGGGAAATGAAAAGGCCGACGAACTGGCCAATAAAGGCGTCGATGAGGTGCAGCACGCATGAGGCAAATTGTACTGGATACCGAAACAACCGGTTTGGAAACCCGAGACGGGCACCGTATTTTGGAGATTGGCTGCTTAGAGCTAATTGAGCGACGTCCAACAGGCAACAACCTGCATATTTATTTAAATCCTGAGCGGGATATCGATGAAGGTGCATTGCGTGTGCACGGCATTACGCAAGCCTTTCTGGCGGATAAGCCCTTATTTGCCGACATTGCGGATCAAGTGGTCGACTACCTGCGTGACGCCGAGGTGATTATTCACAATGCCCCGTTTGATGTGGGCTTTCTGGATTACGAGCTCAGCTTATTGGGGCGCAATGAGCGCATCGGCGCCATTTCGCACGTCACTGATTCACTGGTGATGGCGAAAAAAATGTACCCAGGGCAAAAAAACAGCCTCGACGCCTTATGCCGCCGGTTAGGCGTTGATAACAGCAACCGCGAGCTGCATGGCGCACTCTTGGACGCGCGTTTATTAGCCGATGTGTATCTACTGATGACCGGCGGCCAGTCTCGTCTGTTTCAGGAATCGAACAACACCGACGGGCAGGGCAGTGAGACACGACGCCAGGTCAGCCATGCGCCTCTGAAGGTCATCTCGGCAAGTGCCGATGAAATGACTGAACACGACAATTACTTACAAGCCATGCCGGGCGATGCCGTTTGGCAATGAGACTTCGCTCACAAACTTGACAAATCAGTTGTTTATGGGTTTATTCTTAGGCAAAGTATCAGAAGATTAAGTCGGACATTACGCGCTCGGGAGTTTTCATGGTTGCCATTACCAATGCTGTTTCACTCACCTTTTTAAGAGAAGAGCTCGAAAATACGCTCAATATGGCTGGTGTTCGGCTGGAAAATCTTCAGCAAGAGCAAGATGCTGAAAAGCGCCAGGCCTCAGTTACCGCTTGCCTCAATATTTTTCACGAGTTGCACGGCATCTGCCGGATGCTGGAGTTACCCGCGGCCACCATGATGGCCGAAGAAATGGAATTGGCCGTACAAGATATCGGCAAGCTGGATCAGCCGAATGAACTAATCAACGCTTTGGGTAATGCCATCCTGCTTCTTGAGCGTTATCTCGAATACATCCAGATAAAAAATCGTGAGTTGCCCGAGCTGATTTTGGATGGCTTAAATGACTTGCGTCTGCTCTGTGGTAAATCAGCCGTACCAGAAAGCCACTTCTTCAGCGTGAACCTAAATAGCCCACGCAAACCCGAAGCCGTACTGTCAAAAATAAGCGCTGATGAAAAGCAGGCACTGCTACGACGAATGCGTCACATGTATCAGATAGGTTTGCTGGGCGTCATCCGTAGCAACAATGACTTGGTGAATTTGAAATTCATGTTGCGGGCGCTTAATCGGCTGGATCGACTTTGCGCGCCTGGTGAAATGAGTCGATTCTTTTGGGTGGCTCGCGCTGCAGTTGAAGCGATATTGCGTGATGATATGAGCATAGGGCAGGGGCGAAAAGCCATGCTGTCCCAATATGATCGTCAAATAAAACAGCTGG
>CAYVZZ010000063.1:0-12485 GCA_964456185.1 uncultured Alcanivoracaceae bacterium | reverse complement strand
CGACAAGGTCGACCAATTTGTCAAAGACAGCATGAAATGGATAGAAGAACACTTCTCACCCGAACGCAAGCTGGCAAAAACGGCGGCACTAGAACATTTCACCGCCATGCTCGCCGAACTGGTGCTAAACCACGATGATTTTCTAGAGGGCATGGACGAGCGCATGTTTCCCCTGTGGCTTTGGCACGCCGTGGAAGAAAGCGAACATAAATCCGTGGCTTATGATGTCTACCAGGAGCAGGTGGGCAGCTACTGGATTCGCACCAGCGAAATGGCATTCACGACTTTGGAGTTTTTGTTCTTTACGGGCTTCCACACCTACCAGCTGTACCAAGGTGTAGAGGAAAAAACCGACTGGCGACAATTGGCCGGTGGCGTGAACTGGTTATTTGGTAAGCCGGGTTGGTTGCGTCAGCTGCGTCGCTCCTACCTGGCCTATTACAAGCCAAATTTCCATCCCTCCAAGCGCGACAGCACCGCCGTTCGCAAGCGGGCGCTCAAGCGCCTTTCCAAGCTGCTCAATCGGCCAGAGCTCTACGCCGCTTAAGGAACCTCTGCAGAGGTTCCTTAAACCAAAACAGCCGGACAATCATGCCCGGCTGTTTGACGCATCCGATATAATGCGGACGAAACCCGCTAATCGGTAAACACATGCCCGAGCTTCCCGAAGTCGAAACCACCCGCCGCGGCATCGAGCCGCATCTCCTTGGGCGACAAATCACCCGAGTCATCGCCCGCCGAGACAAACTGCGTTGGGCGATTCCACAAGAAGTTATCACTCTAAAGAATGCCCGCATCCAGGCCATTCACCGGCGCAGCAAATACTTGCTATTCGACGTTGGCAGGGGGCAAATGCTGGTGCACCTCGGCATGACCGGCAACCTGCGCATTTTGCCGGCCGATACACCCCCTCAAAAGCACGACCACATCGACTGGCAGCTGGATAATGGCCAATGCCTGCGTTTTCACGACCCGCGCCGTTTCGGTGCCGTGCTATGGAATCCGGCAGGTCAGCCGCACCCACTATTGCAACACCTCGGTCCCGAGCCACTGGAACAAGACTTCACTGCCGCTTATATGCACCAACAAGCCAAAGGTCGGCGGGTAGCAATAAAGTCCTTCCTGATGAACGCCAAAATCGTCGTCGGCGTGGGCAACATTTACGCCCAGGAAAGCCTCTTCCTAGCTGGCATCAATCCCAAAACCCCGGCAGGGCGCATCAGCCTGGCACGCTGGCAACGTCTGGTATCTGCCATAAAGCAAGTGCTAACTAACGCGCTCGAGGCCGGTGGCACCAGCTTTAGCGACTTCCTCAATGCCGATGGCAAGCCTGGCTACTTCGAGCAACAACTCAACGTATATGGACGCGCGGGCAAGCCCTGCCACCAATGCGGCCACCCCATTCGGCAAATCAAACAAGGTCAGCGCAGCACCTGTTATTGCACGCAATGTCAACGTTAGAGACGAGTTTTATCTTCCCCAGCCAGCTATTCCGCCGTACAGTGGACTAAAAAACAGGGATCTAGTTAATGGAATCAGGGTGAGCCTTCGAAGGAGCAACCGCCATGCCAGAATCAAAAACCCAATGCCTTATTGTAGGGGGAGGCCCGGCGGGCATGATGGTGGGCTACCTGCTGGCGCGTGCGGGCATTGCGGTGACGGTGCTGGAGAAGCATGGCGATTTCCTGCGTGATTTTCGGGGCGATACGATTCATCCATCCACGCTCGATGTCATGCATGAAGTGGGCCTGTTGGATTCCTTGCTAAGCCGCCCGCATCAGAAGCTCACTGATATTGGTGCTCATATTGGTGAGGCAAGGCTTAAGGTGGCCGACTTCTCGCATCTGCCCACGCACTGCCCGTTTATGCTGTTCATGCCGCAATGGGACTTTCTCGACACTCTGGCTCAGGCCGCCGGTGCCTTTCCTCATTTTACCTTGCGCATGAATACCACAGCGACCGATTTGATTCAGGATAATGGGCATGTGGTTGGGGTGCGAGCTCAAGATACCGAGGGGGCGCTTTCGTTGTATGCGGATCTGGTCATTGGTGCCGATGGGCGCACTTCCTGTGTCCGCGAGTCAGCTCGCTTGCCCATCACCGATCTGGGCGCACCGATCGACGTGTTGTGGCTACGGCTTCCCCGCCATGAACAAGACCCGGCAGAAACGCTAGGCCGAGTGGACAAGGGAAAAGTCCTGATCATGATTGATCGTCGGGATTATTGGCAGTGTGCGTTTATTATCCCCAAGGGCGGTCTTCGTGAGGTCAAACAAAAAGGCCTGCCCGCCTTTCGTCAGCAGCTTGGCGAGTTGCAGCCCGCCTTGGCAGACCGTGTGGAGGCATTACAGAGTTGGGACGACATCAAGCTACTAACGGTGCGGCTGGATCGGCTCGACACCTGGGCAAAAGAGGGCTTGCTATGTATCGGTGATGCCGCACACGCCATGTCGCCCGTGGGCGGCGTAGGCATAAACCTCGCTATTCAAGATGCCGTCGCTACTGCCAATTTGATAACCGGCGCCCTACGCGCTGGCCGTGTACCAATTGCCACTTTGCACAAGGTGCAGCAACGCCGCCGCCTGCCGACCCGCCTAACCCAAGCAGCACAAGTGTTTGTCCACAAGCGCATCCTGTTGCCGGTGTTGAATAACGGCCAGCCGGTATCACCACCTATCCCATTGCGGCTGTTAAACCGTTTCCCATTGCTGCGCCGCCTACCGGGACGAGCGATTGGTATGGGCGTGCGGCCAGAGCATGTAAAGTAGTTGGCATCAAGTACAGGCCTATCGGCATCGGGGTTTTGTGATTTGGTGAGGATAAATTAATCAGATGTAAAAAATGTGAATTATTGCAATAAAGTGTTGTTGAAACTGGGTGTAGAATGCGCCTCTGCGGATGTATGTCCGCTTTATGGATAAATAACGACTGAAACACAAGAAAGGATGCTTGTATGCCGTGCACGCCCCGCCTTTTCTTTATAGAAAATATCATACTGATTATTGCACTAGCGCTGCCTTCTTGGGCGATAGCAAGCTGTAATGAACCGCACTGCACCTTGGCCTCAGATGGTGCATACAAAAATCTGATAATAGGTAAGCTGGTTCATGTGGGCACCACTAAAGAGATGAATGAGGTCTTTACGTGGGCCAAATCGCATGGCTATTGGCAGGACTTGCCTGCTGAATTTGCACCCTATCCCAAATTCACCAAGATGGTGACCATCGCTGTTTCCGAAGGTGAGCAAAAAGGAAAGAAGCTAACAGTATTTATGACGCGCGAGGAATACGAGTCAGCGAAATACAATATTGGCGATATGGTGCGTTACAGCCCGCATGACCCTAATTGGGAGGCGCCAACCAATCCGCAAGCCAGGAAGCTCTTTTATGGCGTCACTGGTTGTGTAGCAACAATTTGCGGTCAAAATAATGCGGCGTGTCTGGGGCGTTATAAAGAAGGCATCTTTAACCCCGAAGGTCAACAAATCAGTCTAGATACCGGACAACCTATTAGCAACGGTTGGGAAATCAACCCGCGCTCGTTATTACCCATCCTGCCTGCGAATCCGTCCTGATTCGCCTTATGAATTAAACGCCAATAAATTAAAAAATAGAGAAGGATCTTCTGTGAAATATCAAATGCATAAAGTCTTGGTTTTGTTTTTCTTGGTGTTGTTTGGAAGTGCAGCTTGGGCGGGTGCGACAGCCCAGAATAATCAAAATGCTACATCAACTTGCGATAGTCACGATAGTACCAAGTGCGGCGAATCTTCCGGTATGCCCACTTACTCCTTCAGCTCATTGTTGGCGGGGCTCAGTTTGCGGGACACCCCATTAAGCTATATGCCGCCAGCTGGGTCAAAGCTAGCATTTTCGCTTTATTACAATGCGCGCGAAGCCAACCAGCCTGACAATTTCCAAGCAGTTAATCTTGGGCCTAAATGGACGCTTAACTGGATAAGCTATATACAGGACGATCCCAATGCTCCAGGGCAGCGAGTAAAGCGTTATATCGCCGGTGGCGGAGCCAGAATGTACTACGGTTTTGATCAGGCCAGCGGCCGTTTTGATCCGCAAAGTAATAATGCGGCGGTACTGGTTAGAGTATCGACAAATCCTATTGTCTATGAGTTGCGTTTTGCCGATGGCAGCAAGTCTGTGTTTGCCGAATCCAATAACAGCAACAGCTACCCGCGCAAAATATTTCTTAGCAAGCGGGTTGATGCGCAAGGCAATGTCATTAGTTTGGATTATGATGCTCAAATGCGTTTGTTAACGGTGACAGATGCAATCGGCCAAACAAGTCACTTCCACTATGACAACACAAATTACCCGCTTGCTATCACCGGCGTTACGGGGCCATTCGGGTTAAGTTTTCAGCTGGACTATGATAGCCAAGGCAGGCTAGTGGCCATTACCGATGCCATCGGTATGACCTCAACCTTTAGTTACGAAGGGGCGGGAACCTTTATTAGCGCCATGACTACGCCGTATGGTACTACGCACTTTCACAAAACACGGCACGTCGGCAGCTCGACCCAGTCTAGCATTCTGGCAACCGGTCCCTTGGGTTATACGGAAAGAACAGAATTTCGCCACAATGCACCAGGCATTCCCTTTAGCACAAGAAAAGTACCCGATGGCATTGACGCATTTAACGCCTACTTGAATTACCGCAATTCCTTTTACTGGAACAAATTAGCTTTCTCAAGAGCTTGTACATTAACGGCCGATGGTGATGCAAATTGTGACTACACCAAAGCCAGGATCAAACACTATCTGCATGACGCGCACGGCTCAAGCCAAACATCCAGGGTGCTGGAAAGTGTGAAAGAACCGCTGGAGAACCGTGTTTGGTTTAACTATCCGGGACAGTCTTGGCAATCCACCACGGGGTCATTGGATAAACCAAAACGTATCGGGCGCGTATTAGAGGATGGTAGCACTCAGCTCATCAAGCGGACCTATAATGATCGTGGGCAGGTAACGCGTGAAGTCGATCCGACAGGTCGTACCACACGCTACACCTATGCCACAAACGGCATTGATCTGCTAAAGGTAGAAAGGAAAACGGCCAATGGCTGGGATCTATTAAAACAATACAGCTATAACAACCAGCACCAACCATTGACAGTGACCAATGCCGCCGGTCAAGTAACCACTTTCACCTATAATGCAGTGGGTCAGATAACGTCCGTTACCGATCCGCTGGGGCACACCACTGGCTATGAATACAATGATGAAGGCTATTTGGTACGCATTACCAACGCGTTAGGACATCTTCAGAATAGCTTCACATATGATGCGCATGGGCGCGTTGCCTCGGTTACCGATTCCGAGGGTTATCGCATCGAATATCAATACGACGCGTTGAATCGTATCACACGCATTGCCTATCCCGATGGCACGAGCCGCTCTTTTGTGTGGGACAAGCTCGATCTGGTTGCCGTTACTGATCGGGAGGGACGCACAACCACCTATGAGTATGATGCTGGCCGCAATTTAATCGCCAAAACAGATCCAATGGGGGGCGTCACACATTACACCTACTATCCAGGCGGAAAATTAAAGTCGCTAACCGATCCAAATGGCAACACCACAACATGGCAGAGAGATATTCAGGGGCGCATTGTTGGCAAGACATACGCTGATGGACAAGGTGTTACCTTTGCCTATGATGCAACCGGCAGGTTGATCAGCAAAACGGACGCATTGGGTCAGGTAACTCATTACAGTTATACCCTTGGTGACTTGCTTTCGGGCATCAATTACACCCAGGAAATCAACCCCACACCAGCAGTAAGCTTTAGTTATGGTAACAGCTATCCAAGACTGGTTGCCATGGTGGATGGCACAGGCATTACTCAATATGCCTACTATCCAGCGGGTGGATTGGGCGCCAATCACTTGGCAAGCATTGATGGGCCTGGCCAGCATGACGGTATCCAATATACCTACGACGAGCTGGGCCGCTTGGTCAGCCGTGTTGTAAGCGGCAGCACAGAAAACTTTGCCTATGACGCGCTTGGTAGGCTTGTAAGTAACCAGAATGGCTTGGGTGATTTTACCTACCGTTATCTAGGTGATACCCGGCAAATGACCAAGCAAACGATTGCCGGTGTGCCTTATCAGGTGGTGCGCCAATATGCAGGTAATCTTAACGATCGTCATCTTAAGGCTATTTTAAATCAGAGCCTTGTTGGTGGCAGCGAACGGCCAGTGGCTAACTTCCAGTTTAATATCAGCCCATCGGGACAAATCACCCATCGTTCGGTTGTCACAAATCGGCACGGAATTGATGTCAGCTGGAACCTGCTGGATTGGTTATTAGGCGATTTACAAATCTGGTGGCATGAAGAAGGCGCAAGTGTTGACTATCAATATGATGCCAATCAGCGCTTGGTGGCCGCTCAAGGCAGTGATACTGATTTTGCCTATGGCTATGACGCCGCTGGAAACCTAACGCAGCTAACACACGACAACCAGTCCAAAACAATAACTGCCAACGCATTAAATCAAGCCGGGAGCGTTAACCAAACTCAATATGTATACGATGCAAACGGTAATTTGCTGGAAGACAGTAAGCGGATTTATACGTGGGACGCGGCAAATCGATTACTCAGTATCACAAACAAAACAACAGGTCACGTCACTACCTTTGCCTATGACGGCTTCTCGCGGCGCATTAGCCGAACCGAATCGGACATAAGTGGCAGTGACATTGTCACCTACAACATCTGGTGCAGCATGCGCATCTGTGAGCAGCACCTGGCGGATGGCACAGTCGTGGCACGCTATTACAAACAGGGCGAACTACACGCCGGTACTGCCTACTATTATGCTCAGGACCAGGTTGGCTCAGTGGTGGCCATGGTGGATGCCAACGGTCAGGTAGCCGGTCGTACCACCTACGGCCCCTATGGCCAGGTCATTGCCCAGTCAGGCGTACAGCCCAACTATGCCTATGCTGGCCTCTATCGCCATCAGGCCAGCGGGTTGTACCTTGCCACCTATCGGGCCTATGATCCGGCAACTGCTCGTTGGATCAAGCGGGATCCTATTAAAGAGGCGGGCGGCATTAACCTCTATGGGTATGTGGCGGGGAATCCTGTAAGCTCAACAGATGCTTCCGGGTTAATCTTGGATACCATCGCGGATGTTGGGTTTATCTTATATGATTTATATAGGATAGGAGCGGATAATGTTTTTGGGGATTGTGATAACTTAGGCACGAACTTGGCGGCACTTGGCGCAGACGCGGCAGCCACAGTTACGCCATTTGTAACAGGCGCCGGTCTCGGAGTGAGGGCGGCAAGAAGTACAATAAGCAAGCTGGACGATGCCATTGCTCTGTACAACAAGAATGATATCCACCACTTGTTCGGAAGAGGTGGTGATACACCCCAGAAATTACTGGAGAAGTTTGGCTCTCCCGAGGCGGCATTGAGGGAATTACAAAAGTCGGCGCAGGGCATCGCCAATAACACATATCAAACTGGCTCATGGGTAACGGTAATGATTGATAATGTTCCAGTAAGTATTAAAGGAAAAGTCATTGATGGAACATTTAGAATATCAACTATAGCGAAAAAGGGCTTCTAATTATGTTGAGACAGCAAGAAATATTGGCGCTTAAACAAATTTTTCGTGATGGAAATAAGTTGAGCTCGGCTATAAAAGATCGTATCGATGAGGCTGTAAGCATTGATTGGGAAGAAACTGGGGTTGGTTTTTATTCAACTATAAGACTAAATGTTCCGCTTGACAAATTGCCGGATGTTCGTATGTGGGAATATAACTTCAGCCATCCTGATTTTCCTTATGGGGGATCATTTATGTGCACGGTAGTTAGTGAGAGTGAATTGGAACTGGAGGCCGTGACTTTGGGTGGAGCTGCTTGGCCACGTCATATGGATCCTGAACAACTTAGGGAGCTGGATTGAGATAGCAAACTAAAGCGTCGTCCCTTTGACTTATGGTTAACTGTTGTCAAAGAGCAAAGGCCAGGCCCAATAGTGTAGATAGTCTGACAGGCATAAGTGGCAGTGACATTGTCACCTATAACCTGATCATTGCCCAATCAGGTGTACAGCCCAACTATGCCTATGCCGGCCTCCATCGCCACCAGACAAGTGGATTGTATCTCGCCACCTACCGGGCCTATGATCCGGCAACTGCTCGTTGGATCAAGCGGGATCCGATTAAAGAGGCGGGCGGGCTGAATATTTATGCTTATGTATTAGGAAACCCCATAGGATATCGGGACAGGATAGGCAATGGGCCCGTAACAGCAATCGTGGGTGCGGCCATGGGGGCGGCGGTGGGTTACGCAACAGGAGGTGTTTGGGGCGCCGTTGTTGGAGGGGTCGCTGGCGGTGTAGTTGGGGTAGTTGCGCCTTGGGCGTCAGGGGAGGCGGCGGCTCTGGCTTCAGGCATGCTAAGCAAAGGTGGCGCCGCAGTTGTGGCAGCAACTACAACTATGGCAGTAAATTCAGCCGCGGCGGGGATTTCTACGATGGCAATGAATAAGATTCAAGACAAGCCGATTGGCGAGGGTGTCATATTAGCGGCGACTGTTGGAGCAGTGGCTCCTGCTATTTCTGGTGAGGCAGCGGCAGCCGGGTTAAGTGCTGTAGCAAGGAATGCTGTCCCACGTATTGGAGAGCATATTCTAGGCTTCTTTAGTAACCTCATAAACCTGACTGCGGGGTTGGCGACAATGAACCAATCACAACAGAGAGGACTGTCTCAAAGGGCATGCTACTAAGGAATTATTATCCCGACTTTGTTATGGATGAATAAGCGTGAGTAAAAAGAGTTTCTCCAACCCGTATCGTTTCGAGGGGCGCATAGTAGCCCCAGCTTCAACAGCCTTGGCGGTATTGTTGACCATTATGGGCAATGTAGTCATATGGTGGGGAGATGAACCAATATTAGAAACTTGGCCCTATGTGCTTATGTTTTTGTCATTTTGTATGTTTGCCTATTTTTTGCCTAGAATTTCAGAGTCGGTTGCAGATCTATGTGTCGATGAGGAGGGTATTTACCGATTGATGTTTGGGCGAGTGATCAACTTTTACCGTTGGGGGGAAATAAAGAATATTAGGCAGTTTGTCCTGTCGCGCAATGATGGCTCGGGCAAAATGCAAACTGTTTATGTTATTAGACCGAAGATAAAGCGAATGCATTTTTTCATTATTATGTCATTCAGAGATCGGGTGCTCGATGGTCGAGTGTATGACATGCTGGATGAGATAAATAAGTATATTAACCGGCACCAGATACGGGTTGAAGGAGGTAAAGCTTCGAGAGACGGCAAAGGTAGCTGGTTGCCTAGTGACAGGCTTGAAAAGCTCACAGAAGATAAATGAAATAAAAACCAAGTAAGCTGGACGAAAGTTGTTGCCACGCGTCATCTTGCACGAGTCAGATATGGATTATAGCGAGGCATTTACGGCAGCATTACTCGCAACGACTGGTATTCCAGGCAAGGTTGGCCGTATTTTTGGTTCGGAGGTGTGACAGATAACGATACCAATTACATTGGATGAACTGTCACAGTTGACGTTATCCCCAAGACGGTTGGGTATTGCGTTGGGCTTGTTGTTTGCTGTTATTCCTCATTTGCTTTTAAACGTAAAGATAATGTGCCTGACGAATAAAAGGACTCAGGCTCAACTTTTCACGCTCCAAGTCACCCGCCCTTGCGCCACCGTTAAAGTCACTTCTCCGGGTAATGCCTCATCACGCCAGGGCGAGTTGCTACCGGCAGATTGCCAGTTGTCGGCGGGTGTGTGTTGCGCTGTGGGGTTGACCAAACAGCACGAAGTCCAATGGGGTCAGACTCGATTGGATCATTCAGTTTGATGTCAGCTGGAACTGACTGGATTGGTTATTAGGCGATTTACAAATTTGGTGGCATGAAGAAGGCGCAAGTGTTGACTATCAATATGATGCCAATCAGCGCTTGGTGGCCGCTCAAGGCAGTGATACTGATTTTGCCTATGGCTATGACGCCGCTGGAAACCTAACGCAGCTAACACACGACAACCAGTCCAAAACAATAACTGCCAACGCATTAAATCAAGCCGGGAGCGTTAACCAAACTCAATATGTATACGATGCAAACGGTAATTTGCTGGAAGACAGTAAGCGGATTTATACGTGGGACGCGGCAAATCGATTACTCAGTATCACAAACAAAACAACAGGTCACGTCACTACCTTTGCCTATGACGGCTTCTCGCGGCGCATTAGCCGAACCGAATCGGATATAAGTGGCAGTGACATTGTCACCTACAACATCTGGTGCGGCATGCGCATCTGTGAGCAGCACCTGGCGGATGGCACAGTCGTCGCACGCTATTACAAACAGGGCGAACTACACACCGGCACAGCCTACTATTACGCCCAAGACCAGGTTGGCTCGGTGGTGGCCATGGTGGATGCCAACGGTCAGGTTGCCGGACGCACCACCTACGGCCCCTATGGCCAGATCATTGCTCAATCAGGCGTACAGCCCAACTATGCCTATGCCGGCCTCTATCGCCATCAGGTCAGCGGGTTGTACCTTGCCACCTATCGGGCCTATGATCCGACAACTGCTCGTTGGATCAAGCGGGATCCTATTAAAGAGGCGGGCGGGTTGAATATTTATGCTTATGTTATGGGGAATCCGGTTACGTTTAGTGATGTTAATGGGCTGGTGTTTGGAATTCCGGCGGGTGAATCTTATGGTGCTGAAGCTGCTCAATATTGGGCTAATAAACAGATTCAGACAGGAAACGTTTGGTACGCAGTACCGGGAGTTTTAGCATCGTTATGGACGCCGTGTACTAGCGATGCAACAGCAAACACCCTGTTAAGTGTTGGTGGGATAGGGTCGTTGGCACTTAATCAATTGAGGGCTGCTGAAATTCTGAGCGTTATAGGTTTGTATGGGTCTGTTTCGACTGCTTTGGTAAAACCGACAGACGTAAATATAGCGAAAGCAATCTTGGCTGTAGTGACAATGGGTGTTTCTGGGTCGATCGTTAATTCTGGCTATGGTGCTGTGGGAAGAGGAGTAGCAGTGTTCGTTGAAGCACAAGCTGCCATTGTGTCAACATTCACGGGGGAACATTAAGGTGGATAGCAATAATAAAAACAATAAATATTCAAGTTTTGCCGTGATGATGCTCGTCGCTAGTGTCGGAGCATTAGGTATTTCGTGTGCTGGCTCTAGTGTTGCTGTGCGAGTCGGACTGTTTGCGGCGGCAGCGGCGTTTTTAATTTTATCAAGAATATCTAGAGATGCCTGGAGTGCGAGCTTCATCTACAAGTGTTGGATGGTTTTGGCTTTGACTTCATTTGGGTTATTAAATGTGTATGAGGTTGTTACTGACCAAATGGGTGGGGGTGGTCTGAAATCAGCAAAGCTCGCTTTGCTGGCAATATTTATGATCGGCATTCAAATGATTTGGAGGGGATTTCTGCTGACAAAGCTGAATGAGCGGAAGTTTAATGGTGAATAAATAGTGGTTCAGGTCATATTTGTCACGACGCGTCACACGCGGTGAAGCAGATATGGCCGGTGGCTTCAGTAGCATTCAAAGCATCTGGTGCGGCATGCGCATCTGTGAGCAGCACCTGGCGGATGGCACAGTCGTCGCACGCTATTACAAAGAGGGCGAGCTGCACGCCGGTACTGCCTACTATTACGCCCAGGACCAGGTTGGCTCAGTCGTGGCCATGGTGGATGCCAGTGGGCAGGTAGCTGGGCGTACCACCTACGGCCCCTATGGCCAGATCATTGCCCAGTCAGGCGTACAGCCCAACTATGCCTATGCCGGCCTCTATCGCCACCAGGCCAGCGGCTTGTATATTGCCACCTACCGGGCCTATGATCCGGCAACTGCTCGTTGGATTAATCGTGACCCGGTAGGAGAAGTGGGTGGGTTGAATTTGTATCAGTATGTGAGTGGTAGCCCTAATCAATATGTAGATGTGCTTGGATTGGAGCAGACCATTTATGGTAAGAATAGCCTCATGGTTCAATTGCAATTTGTCGCATCAGGGTTAATGGGAGCAGTAACCATCACTAATACGGGGATAAACCTATCAGCTGGGGCGGGGGTCGGCTTAGGCAGTGGCGTGAGCCTCGTTGGTGGATTTCAGAGTTCAAACGGTAATACTGATGGGATTTCAGCGTTCTTTGCAGGTTCTTTGGGGCGGGGGGCAGGAGTTGCTTGGACGGGAACTTTAAAAGGTTTCTCTAAAGGGGATGCTGCGTCTAATCAAATCGGTGTTGGGGTCGGATTAGGTTTTGGACTAGCTGCTGGTTTGGCATACTCGCATACTATCCCATGGGATAATTTCTTTGTGGAAGTTGAAAATTCCGAGCAATCAATTTTATTAGGTTGCGGGTGGTAGCAATATAAAGGCGGTGAAATAATATGATTATTTTTGCGGTTACGTGTGCGATAGTTATTTTAAATATAACAGTAA
>CAYVZZ010000062.1:4483-12486 GCA_964456185.1 uncultured Alcanivoracaceae bacterium | reverse complement strand
GCCAAGGTTCGTTTGTCACGTTCCGGGCATAACGAGATGAGATGAAAGAGCCTGTTGAACGTCTTTTTACCACTTTGTGGGCACACACTGTGGTAAACTGGCGCTCTTCTTTGCTCTTTGTCGAATCAGGAAATGACCATGTTGGCTCCCCAGCTGAATATTGCTCAGCGTGCGGCGCATGCCGCCGGCTCGTTGCTTCGTCGCGCACTGGAAAAAGTAGATTCTCTGGATGTGCAAAAGAAAGGCAGCAACGATTTTGTCACCGAAGTCGATCGTGCCAGCGAAGCACGCATCATTGAAACCCTGCAACGGTTTTATCCGGATTACGGCATTTTGGCCGAAGAGGGCGGCAGCATTGAAGGCAAGGGCGAAGGGGCTGATTGGCAATGGGTGATTGACCCGTTGGACGGCACCACCAACTTTATTCATGGTTTTCCGCAGTTTTGTATTTCCATTGCGTTGAAATATAAAGGCCGGCTAGAGCATGCGTTTATTTATGATCCGATTCGCGATGAAGAATTTGCTGCCAGCCGTGGGCGTGGTGCGACCTTAAATGGCCGCCGCATTCGTGTGGGCAAACGCCGTCAGTTGGACACCGCATTGATTGGCACCGGCTTCCCCTTCCGCCAAGAGCAAATGCCTTACATGGATAATTACATCGCCATGTTCCGCGATCTTACCCAGGCAACCACCGGGCTGCGTCGTCCCGGTTCGGCCGCTTTGGATTTGGCCTGGCTGGCGGCGGGTCGCACCGACGGTTTCTTCGAGTTTGGCCTGTCGGAGTGGGATATGGCAGCTGGCGTATTGTTAATTACCGAAGCAGGCGGCCTGGTGGGCGACTTTGCCGGTGGCAGCAAGCACCTGCAAAACGGCACCATCGTGGCTGGCAACCCGAAAATTTTTAAAGCCCTGCTGCAAACCATTGCCCCGCATGTGCCACCGGCTTTAATCCGGTAAGTTATCACCGTGGCTTCTTGGCGCGACTTTCGCTGGCAAGTGATTCATCAGCATCTGGCGAATCCGGGTTGGCATGTGGCGTTGGACCAGGTGCTGCTGGATGAAGTGGCTGCTGGCGTGCGCCCGCCACTGCTGCGCTTCTGGGAATGGGATGGCAAGTGTGCGGTACTGGGGCGCTTCCAGTCACTGGCTAACGAGATACACCCGAGGGGCACACAACAGCAAGAGGTGACGTTGCTGCGGCGCATCAGTGGTGGCGGCACCATGTACATGAATGCGCCCCACTGTATTACCTATTCGATTTGTGTGCCGGAATCCTTGGTGGAAGGTATGCCCTTCCGCGAGTCTTATGCCTTTCTCGATCGCTGGGTGGTTGATGCCTTAAACCGATTGGGCATCGAGGCGTGGTATAAACCCATCAATGACATTACTTCACCGCGCGGCAAAATTGCCGGAGCGGCGCAGCTACGTCGTCGAGGCACCGTTTTGCATCACACCACCCTAGCTTACGATATGGATCAGGCGGCTATTAAAGCAGTGTTGCGCACCGGATTGGAGCGCTTATCCGAGAAGGGCATTGCCAGCGCGGTGAAGGCGGTAGATCCCCTGCGACGCCAAACTGACTTGCCCCGTGAAGCCGTCATTGCCGCGTTGATAGACAGCTTTTCCCAGCAATGTGAGCTGACAGAAAGCCAGCTGACCACCGAGGAAATTGCCGCTGCCAAAAAGCTGTTTACCGACAAACTGGGCACCCGCGAATGGCTGGAGCGCGTGCCTTAACAGGGTAGTTTGTGGCAGAATCGGGCAATCCCAATAACAAGAACAAGAGGAAAGCTTATGGGTTGTTGCCACCATTACGAATTTGCCGACGGCTGCGAAAGCGCTTTTACTGTAGATACCTCGCGCATTACTTTCGGACGGGGTTGTTTGGCTGAAGCCGGGCCGCGGGCCCTTGCCCAAGGCATGAAACGGGTGGCGGTGTTTGTCGACCCGCGCATTGCCAAGACGGCGCTTTACGACACCCTCATGACCTCGCTGACACAAGCCGGTATCGATGCGGTGCCTTACAGCGATATTCACGTTGAACCGACCGACGCTTCGTTTAAGGCCGCTACCCAAGCGGCACGCGATATCGACCCGGATGGCTTTATTTCACTGGGCGGTGGTTCGACTATCGACACCTGCAAGCAGGCTAACCTTTACACCACCTATCCGGCCGATTTTCTGGATTATGTGAATGCCCCCATTGGCAACGCACGTCCAGTGCCCGGGGCGTTAAAGCCGCATATTGCCTGTCCGACCACCTCGGGTACCGGCAGTGAGGTCACCGGTGTGGCGGTGTTTGATTTGTTGTCGATGCAGGCGAAAACCGGCATTGCCTCCATTCACATGCGTCCCACCGAGGCACTGATTGACCCGGATTGCACCGACAGTCTGCCCGCCAATGTGGTGGCCGCAAGCGGACTGGATGTGCTGTCACATGCCTTGGAAAGCTATACCGCACGCCCTTACACACAGCGCCAGAAACCGGCAAACCCGACGGAGCGCCCCTTGTATCAAGGCGCTAATCCCTGGAGTGATATGGGATGCCGCGAGGCCTTGCGCCTGCTGGGCGAATATTTGCAGCGTGCTGTGAACGACGCCAGCGACCGCGAAGCACGCGAACAGGTGATGTGGGCGGCCACCCTGGCGGGCATCGCCTTTGGTAACTCGGGCGTACATGCACCGCATGGCATGGCCTATGCGGTGGCGGGGTTGGTGCGTGATTTTCAGCCCGCCGGTTATCCGGATGATGAACCTATCGTGCCGCATGGCATGAGTGTGATTGTCAATGCGCCTTCGGTGTTCCGTTATACCGCTGGAATGAGCCCCGAGCGCCATTTGCAGGCGGCCGGTTGGTTAGGGGCGGATATTCGCGATGCCCGTCCGCAAGATGCCGGTGAAGCGCTAGGCAATGAGCTGATTCATATCATGAAAGGCGTACACATTCCCAATGGCTTGTCAGGTGTGGGTTACACTGAGGCTGATTTGGATGCGCTGACGGCCGGTGCCTTCCCGCAACAACGCTTGTTGTCGAATGCCCCGCGTGAGATGAGCAAGCCGGTATTAACCGAATTGTTCCGCGGGGCAATGCGTTATTGGTAATTAGGGATGCGTGCTAATCCATTTGAGGAAGGCACGCTTTTCGGCTTTGCTGGCTTGATTCCACTGGGCTTTTAGCAGGTTGAGGTAGCTAGTGGGGGTTGTAGTCGGGAGACGCCGGGTCGAGCCCGGCGTGACGGGGGGGGGTGCCGTAGCAGCACCAGTTGCCGCCGCGCTAGTTGCAGCGGCATCTGCTGCAAGAGGCGCAATGATTTGATGACCGGCGTCATCTGTCTTGCCCACTTTCACCAGTTTGGTTTGGCCGGTGATTTGCTGCAGGAAGTTGCCGCCAAATTTAAGGCCGGAATCCTGACTGACAATTTTCTGCCTCGTCTTCTTGTCGGTAATCCAAGGCTGGAAGTGGTCTTCAAACTGCTTGGCTTCGTTGTAACTGCCGGCTTCTGTGAAATCCAGCTGATAGGTATGTCCAGTTTGCAGTTGCAGGTCAAACGCCACGGGTTGGGATTTAACCGTGGTGTGTTCATCGGCGGTGATTTGCCAGATGTTGCTGTAAAATACCAATAGTTTGTAGTGGCCGGGCAGTAGCTGCAATTGCCGGTCGGCAGTGCCCAAAATAGCGGGCGCCGAGTCGAGTTTTTTGCCGTTCAGCGAATACACTTCCACTTCAATTGGCACGCGCAGGGTGGCAATCTCGCTGGCCGGTCGTTCGGCTCCCGGGTAGAGTTGAATGGGCGTGCTGCTGCAAGCGGTGAGCAGCAGAAACAAGCCAGAAAGCAGTAGAAAACGGCGCATAATAGCTCCTAAATACATAAATTAGCCGTGGCGACCGGCGACAAATGGGTTGTGTTGGCGTTCTTCCCCAAAGGTCGACATGGGGCCGTGGCCGGGAATAAAGTCGATATCATCACCCAGCGGAAACAGCTTGTCGGTGATGGAGTTCAACAGTGCTTGATGGTCACCACGGGGAAAATCGGTGCGGCCGATAGAGCCGGCAAAAAGCACATCACCCACCAGCGCCAAACGCGATTCCGGTTCAAACAGCACCACATGACCGGGCGTGTGGCCGGGGCAGTGCAGCACTTGCAAAGTGGTCTCGCCCACAGTGACTTCATCGCCATCGTCCAACCAGCGGTTCGGCGTAAATGTGTTGGCAGGTGGGAACTGGAACATGGCGGCTTGCTGCGGCAGGGCATCAATCCAGAAGGCATCCTCCTTGTGGGGGCCTTCAATGGGAATCTCCAGCTCGCTTGCCAAGTCGGCGGCAGCACCGGCATGATCAATATGACCATGGGTGATAAGGATTTTTTCCGGTAGGGCGTCCAGCTCGTAAATGGCTTTTAAGATGCGTTCTTTTTCACCGCCCGGATCAACAATGGCCAAACGGCGTGTTTTTTCACACACCAATAAAGTGCAGTTTTGTTGAAAGGCGGTAACCGGCAGAATGGTATATTGCATAATCACTCGAATAATAACCTTCGGAGCAGTTTAGCGGATGAGTCGTAAAAAACAATTTGCCGTCGTCGGATTGGGGCGTTTTGGGGAAACCGTCGCTCTGGAATTGATGCGTTTAGGGCATGATGTCTTGGGTATCGACACCCGTGTGGATCGCATCGAAGCGGTAGCAGACGAGCTAACCCGCGTGGTCAACGCCAACGCCAGCGACGAGCAGGTGTTGGACGAACTGGATATCGACCAGTTTGATGCCGTGCTGGTAGCCATTGGTGAAAACATTGAAGGCAGCATCCTAACTACCTTGGCGCTGAAATCGGCCGGTGTGCGCAAACTCTGGGTGAAAGCGCTGAATGACGCACATCATCGCATTGTGACCAAGCTGGGTGCCGATCGCATCATTCACCCCGAGTTTGAAATGGGAATTCGTGTGGCACAAAGCCTTGATAGGCCCGATGTACGTGACTACATCAGCCTGGGTAACGACAACTTTATCGTGCAAATTCAAGTGCGTGAATCACTGGATTCGGTCAGTGTGGGGCAGTTTCTCAGCAAGTGCGAAAACAAAGCCGAGGTGCTGGTGCTACGCCAGGGCGGTGATGCACATGGTCATCCCGATGCCGCGCGCGTTATGCACGAAGGCGATCAACTGGTCTTGCTGGGCAAACTGGCCGACCTTCGCCATTTGTCCGATTTAATGTAAGGCACAGCAATGCGCGATATTTCACCCGGTGTTTGGTTTCGACGCCATAGCCGTAAAGCTTGGCACGCCAGTCCGCCATTGTTGTTGGCGGTAGGGTTGCTGGGGCTGATTTTGTCGGGTGCCGTGGCGCTAAAGCTGCCCTGGTCGCATCTGGGTGAGTTAACTTGGTTACAAGCCCTATTTACCGCCACCAGCGCCGTTTGCGTTACCGGCTTAACGGTTATCGATGTCGGCAGTCAGCTCACCACCTTTGGCCAATGTGTGATGATTCTGCTGATGCAATTGGGCGGCTTGGGCATCATGACATTTGCAGCCTTAACGCTGATTTTATTGGGTGGCCGTTTGGGGTTGGGCTATCAACGACTGGTCAGCGACGCCATGAATCAGACGCAGCCACAAGACATGAAATGGTTGTTAAAACGCATTGGCTTGTTTGTGTTGGTGGCCGAAGGCATTGGTGTGGCGCTGTTGGCTTTTAGCTGGGTGCCTGAAATGGGGTGGGAGAAGGGGCTGTTTTTTAGCCTCTTTCATGCCGTGAGTGCATTTAACAACGCCGGTTTCTCACTCTGGTCGGATAACTTGATAAGTCGCGTCGATGACGGTTCTATTATTGTCGTTATCAGTGCGTTGATTATCGCTGGAGGCCTTGGTTTTACGGTCGTTACCGAGTGTTGGCAGTGGCGTCGGCAGCGCAAATTCAGCCTGCACACTAAACTCACCTTAGTCGGTACCATTGCCTTGTTGGTTATCGGTGCTGTGCTGCTAACCTGCATCGAATGGAACAACCCCGATACGCTGGGACAACTTGCACTGGACGGCAAACTCTGGGGCGGCTGGTTTCAATCCGTTACCGCACGTACTGCTGGCTTTGCCTCCATTGATTTGACGAATTTGTGCAATGCCAGCCTGGTCGTACTGGTGGTGCTGATGTTTATCGGTGCCGGCACCAATTCCACCGGTGGCGGCATCAAAGTCTCCACCATGATGACCCTGCTGCTCACCACGCGCAGCTTTCTCACCGGGCGCGACAGGCCGGTGGTGTTTTCGCGCAGTATCGGCCTGCCAGTGGTGTATAAGGCGCTGGCAGTGAGTCTGGTCAGTTTGATGACGGTGGTACTGGGTGTGTTTCTCTTGTCGCTGACCGACCCCAACCAACCCTTCAAAGCCGAGTTGTTTGAAGTGGTATCAGCTTTGAGTACCACCGGCCTATCACTTAATTTGACGCCGAAATTATCTGGTGCCGGTCAATCTTTGCTGATTGTGCTGATGTTTGTCGGGCGTGTCGGCCCGTTGACCTTGGCATTCCTGTTAACCCGCCGCCAGCCCAACCGCATTAACTATGCCGAGGGACAGGTGTTTATTGGGTGATGGCTACACGCATGCACAACACAACATACAATCAAACCGAGTCTAAACAACGCTGGCGCGTGTTGTGGGTGGTATCCATGGGGCTCTTTATGGCCTTGTTGGATGTCAGCATTGTCACGGTGGCGCTGCCTTCTATCCAAGTGGGAATCGGCGCAACCGAGGCAGATATCCAATGGGTAGTCGCTGGTTACGCCTTGGCCTTTGGGGTGTTGCAGGTGGCAGCCGGCCGTATGGGCGACTTGTTTGGTCGTGAAGGCATGTTCCTGATTGGCATCGCCGTTTTTACCGCCGCTTCTTTGTGGTCGGGGTTAGCGGGGGACCCGGATATATTGAACATCGCCCGTGGTGTGCAAGGCTTTGGCGCGGGCATTATGGTGCCGCAAATTATCGGCATTATTCAGCAATATTTTCATGACGCCGAGCGTGGGCGAGCCTTTGGAATCTTCGGCGGGGTGGTTGGTGTGGCAGTGGCTATTGGCCCTACTTTGGGTGGCCTCCTGATTCATCTTTTCGGTGAGGAAAATGGCTGGCGTTATATTTTCTTTATTAATTTGCCGGTCGGGTTGTTGGCTATTTTGCTGGGCACTATTTGGTTTCCGAAGCCCTTGCTGGCCTCGCACCTGCATGATGGAAAAGCGGCGCGCAAAAGCCATGACCTGGACCCCATCGGCACGCTATTGCTTGGGCTGGCCGTGCTAGGGGTGTTGCTGCCCTTTGTCGAGGGGCGGCAAATGGCGCTAACTTGGTTGGCCTTGCCCATTGGGGCGTTATTGCTGGCGGTGTGGGTAGTATGGGAGCGTCGCTACCAAGCAAAGGGCAAGAGTCCCATGGTGGATTTGCGCCTGTTTCATGTGTCCAGCTTCCGTAATGGCTCGCTAATGTTGGCGTTCTTTTTCTTTGGCGTGGCCAGTATTTGGGTCATTCTCAATTTGTATTTTCAGCAAGGGCTGCATCACTCTGCCTTGGTATCCGGTTTGCTGGGGTTGCCTGCTGCCATCATGACAGGCGTGGTGTCGGTTTGGGCTGGCCGACAGGTAGATCGTTTTGGCCGCCGTCTTGTGGTCTGGGGCATTTATGTGGCGCTGGTTGGCATTCTGGGTTGCATGTTGGTGGTTTATTGGCACGCCCAAGACGGGATTAGTGAGTGGTGGCTAATGCTGGTGCTAGCCATATTTGGTGCGGGTGCCGGGGCGGTTGTAAGCCCCAACCAAACCCTCACGTTGGAGGACGTACCACTGGAATATGCGGGTTCGTCTGGCGGTGTCATGCAGACTGTTCAGCAAGTAGGCACGGCCATTGGGTTGAGCCTGGTAACGGCGGTGTCATTTGCCGTATTGAGCATAAACCAGAGTTGGGCAAAAGCCTTTATCGCGGGATTTATGGTGATTGTGTTGGCGATATTTGTTGCGCAGTGGATTGCGCT
>CAYVZZ010000062.1:0-4473 GCA_964456185.1 uncultured Alcanivoracaceae bacterium | reverse complement strand
AATAACAATAGCCACACCTGAACATTTTTAGGTGTGGCTTTTGGCATTACTTCCAGTAGTTGTTCGCAGCGGCAACTGTTTGGAAATTAGTGGCAACAACCTGTGATGCCGCAGTCAGCCCTTCCGCCGAGTTGGCATATTCCGGACGCAACTTGTGCAGCACATCGGTATCGGGTTGAGTGTATTTCACCCCACGACGGCTCAAGGTGATGGCCAATTCAAAGCCTTCCTGTGGTGTTGCGGTGATTAGGCTGGGCAACCAAGTATCGCTCATGATGCTTCCCTCTTTCTTGTTGATTGTTAAGTCTAAACGTTAGTCGATTAAATATAACCGGCCAAACTAGCATACGACATATCACTTTTATTGCAATATTGAATGAATACGGCCACGCCCCTTCTTCATTTGTTGTTGTATTAACCCGCTTTGCGTGACAGTTTGTTCCATAACGACATCTTCTCTTTTGGTTGTCAACTGCCACAATGCAGGGAGTGGGATAACTGCGATTCTGATAAACAAGGAGACTCTCATGAGCGTTAAACTCGCTATCGTTTACTACTCGACTTACGGCACCAACTACGAAATGGCCAGCATCGCCGCTGAAGCAGCTAAAGCGGCGGGTGCCGAAGTGCGTTTGGTGAAAGCACGCGAAACTGCACCGGCGGAAGTGGTGGCAGGCCAGGAGGCCTGGAAAGCCGTGGCAGATAAAACCGCCGATATCCCGGAAGCGACTCCCGATGACTTGGTCTGGGCGGATGCTTTCTTATTTTCAGCGCCCACGCGTTTTGGGGTGCAATGCAGCCAGATTCGCGCCTTTATCGATACGCTGGGTCCCATTTGGGCGCAAGGCAAATTGGCCAATAAAGCCATTTCTGCCATGACATCCGCCAAAAATGAGCATGGCGGTCAGGAACAAACATTAATGTCGTTTTATGCGTCGGCGATTCATTGGGGCTGTGTGATTGCGGCTCCCGGTTTTACCGATCCGGCCATTTATAAAACCGGTGGTAATCCCTACGGCTACAGCCACACTCAAGGTCAGCCGTTTGGTGATGACGACAAAGCCACTATCACCGTGCAGGTGAAGCGGCTACTGGAAGTCGCTGCGAAAATGACCGCCTGATGTAACATCGGGTCGGCACCCATCCGTGTCGACCCGACTCTCCTTCCTACTGACGATAATCCACCGAGTGCATCTGCCCCTTGGCATCGATGACGTTGGTTTCCATGCCCGGCGCAATGTCGGTGTTTTGTGCCGACACACAGCGCCACTCTTCTTCTCGCCGCTGCACAACAAAAGAGAAGACCGTGCGCCTTGGCGCGGGTGCGCCGACATCGCCAATGGGGGATTGTCCGCTAAGCCGCATACGAGAGTGAACCACGGCAATATCATCGGCGAGATAGCGCACCTTGGTACCCAATAGTTGCAGGTTGGAATCGGCAAAGATGTGCGCCAGCCCATAAGCGTGCGCCTTGCGAATGGCCTCGCGGTCATGCCACCAAAGGCCGGTGACATTAACAAAATCGGCATCCTCCACAAAAAGTGCGGCTAAACCGTCTGCATCGCGTTGTGCCCAGGCTTGCACAAACACGGCGGGGAGTTGCTCGGGTTGTTTGATGGTTGGGTAGCTCATATCAGTGCGCTATTATTTTTTGTGCTGTGGCGGCACGGTCCAGTGGATGGTTACCTTGCGCTTGCCAAAATGGTGCGCCTTCTTCACGTCAGTTCCCATGTAAATATCGATTTTCTTTTCCCAGCGCTTGTTCATTTTGTCACGCACGACATAGGTGCCAGGCAACCCGTCGATAGTGACTTTGGTGAGATGGGTGAGTCCTTTTTTGATGAGATCGCGTGACACGGCAATGGCTTTCATGCCGGGTTTTAAGGTGTCGCCCCAGGCGGTAATGCCAGGCGCATAGTTTTTGGTTTCTTCCGGACGAGTGGTGTAGGCCGTAGCCGTGACCTCCAGGCTATGCGCGCCGGGTTCGGGTTCTTGGCTGCAGGCCGCCAAGCTGAAGGAAAAAGTGAGTGCAGCAAGCAGCAGTCCGATGCGTTTCATAATGTCCTCTTTAAGTAATTATTTTTTCTCCACCGTGTCATGTTTCTTCAAGTGTGAAAAGGTCTAAAAGAGATTGACCTTCTGGCGAGCACATAACACACTCAAAACACTGTTTGTTTGCCTTGTGAGGATGCTATGCGTTTTTCGGAATATCGGCAGTATGATGCCATTGGCTTGGCGGCGTTGGTGGCAGCGGGCGAGGTGTCTGCCAGCGAGTTGCTTCGCGTGGCATTGGATAGTGCGCAACAGCAAGCCAAGTTGAACACTATTGTGATGCCGATGTTTGATATCGCCCGTGAGCGTGCCAAGCAGCCGTTGTCGGGGGCGTTTGCCGGTGTGCCTTTTCTGGTGAAAGACTTGATGCAAGAGTATGCCGGTGTGCCAACGGCCATGGGCAACAAAGCATTAAAAGAGGCGCGTTTCACGCCGGATGCCCATAGTGAAATGACCCGCCGTTGGCTGGATGCGGGGCTGGTGGTGGCCGGACGCACCAATACCCCCGAGTTTGGCCGCAAGGCGATTACCGAACCGGATGCTTGGGGTGCCACGCGAAACCCTTGGAACACCGACCATATCCCCGGCGGCTCGTCGGGCGGTTCTGCAGCTGCCGTTGCGGCGGGTATTGTGCCGGCAGCCGGTGCCAATGATGGCGGCGGTTCCATTCGCATTCCGGCGGCATGTTGTGGCCTGTTTGGATTAAAGCCCGGGCGTGGGCGCACACCATTGGGGCCTGCCGCCGGTGAAGACATGCACGGCGCAGTCATTAATCATGTATTAACGCGCAGCGTGCGTGATTCTGCGGCGTTATTGGATGTAGAATGTGGCTCCGAAACCGCTTCACTTTTTCACGTCGCGCCACCGGCGACGTCTTACCAAGAAGCCATTAAGCAAGCGCCCGATACCTTGTGTATCGCCTTCTCCAGTCAATCGCCCATTGGCACACCGGTAGACGATGAGGCGCGGCAGGCGTTGGAAGACGCCGCGCAATTATTGCAGTCGTTGGGGCATCGCGTGGAAATGGCCGAGCCGCCAATCGATGGCTTGCAACTGGCACAAGACTTTTTGGTGATGTGGATGGTCGACACCGCCTTGCATGTCGACCGCGTCAAAGCATTAACCGGCTGCGGCAATGAAGGCTTTGAGCTGGATACCTTGGCGCTGGCCATGATGGGGCGGCGATATAGTGCCACCGATTACGCCGAGGCCTATCATCGCTGGTTGCAATACAGCCAGCAGATGAATGCATTCCTAGAGCAATACGACCTCTTTATGACGCCGGCTCTGGCGGCACCGCCGGCAAAAATCGGCGAGATTGCCACGCCAAAATGGCAGCAATATGCCATGCGTATGCTAATGAAAAGCGGCAGTTTCGGGCTGGTGGCCAAAAGCGGCATGATCGAGAAAATGGCCGTGGAAAACCTGCGCTGGGTGCCCTTCACTCAGCTGGCCAACCTCACCGGCGTACCCGCCATGTCGGTGCCGCTGCACTGGTGTCAAAACGGTTTGCCGTTGGGCGTGCAATTTGTCGGCCCGCATGGTGGCGAAACGCTGTTGCTGCAATTGGCCGCGCAATTGGAAAAAGCGCAGCCCTGGTTTGATCAGGTGCCCGAATGATTAGTCGCTAAAGGGGCCTTCGCGCACCTCGACCCCATCTTTTTCGCCAATCAGCACGACATTAGCAGGGCGCAGTGCGAACAAACCGTTGGTCACCACACCCGGCCAATGGTTGAGCGTGCGCTCCAACTCGATGGGGTTGTCGATTTTCAGGTTATGCACGTCGAGAATGTGATTGCCATTGTCGGTGACAAAGCCCTCGCGCCATTGCGGGTCGCCACCCATGACCGCGAGCTTGCGGGCAATGGCCGAGCGTGCCATGGGAATCACTTCGACCGGTAAGGGGAAGTTGCCCAAGCGGGTGACGCACTTGCTGTCATCAACAATACAAATGAATTGTTTGGCGCAGGAGGCGACGATTTTTTCGCGTGTTAGTGCGCCGCCACCGCCTTTGATCATTTCGCGATGCAGGTTCACCTCGTCGGCACCATCGACGTAAACCGCCAGTTTATCGACTTGGTTCAGCTCGACGACGTTAATGCCGTGACTACGCAAACGCTCGGCGCTGGCCTCGGAACTGGCCACGGCACCGCGGATGCTATCGTCCAAGCTGGCCAAAGCATCAATAAAATAGTCAGCGGTAGAGCCAGTGCCCACGCCGATGATGGCGTCTTCCGGCAAATATTGCAGGGCGGCGTAAGCGGCGGCTTTTTTGCGTGCGTTCTGATCCATGGTTTTCCCCTCTTGTTGAGTGGCCATTATAACGGCTGAGAGTGGACGAACCACCGGCAGGGGCATACCATTTCATTTTTTCCTTATTGATCGAAGGCGATTATGGCAACCGATTATCTGCAACGTATC
>CAYVZZ010000061.1:10338-12872 GCA_964456185.1 uncultured Alcanivoracaceae bacterium | reverse complement strand
GTCGGGCTCATAACCCGAAGGTCGTTGGTTCGAATCCAGCCCCCGCTACCAATTAGGTTTGGTGAAAAGCCCCTCTTGTAGGGGCTTTTTGTTATCTTCTGGATATGCCAATTTGTGGTGTATCAGGCGATATTGGCGGCGGATTTGTGTTAGTATCCGCGCTGATATTGGAGAATGGGCTTTATGCCCATTTTTTGTTTGTAGGCGAGTTGTATGTCACGCAAATTGGAAAAATTGGATGCGCTGCTGCGACCAACGGTCGAATCCATGGGGTTTGATTTGTGGGGGTTGCAGTTAATTCGAGCTAAAGGCTTGAAGTTGCGCATTTTTATTGATTCTGCCGAAGGTATTACGGTGGATGATTGCGCGTCGGTAAGCCACCAAGTGAGTGGCGTGCTCGATGTGGAAGATGTGATACCGGGTGAGTATTTGCTCGAGGTATCGTCGCCGGGAATGGATCGACCGCTCTTCACGGCGAAACAGTGCGAAGCCTTTATTGGTGAGCAAGTGCAATTGCGTTTGTTGGTGCCGGTTAACGGGCGCCGCAAAATGAAGGCGAAGTTGTTAGCGGTTGAGGGAGATGCGTTGTCGCTAGAGGTTGATGGCGAGACGTGTCAGGTAATGTTTCAGGAGATTGACAAGGCGAATATTGTGGCGTGATTGCCACGCTAGCGGCTTGTTTTTCTGTGGTGTCTACTTTGCAAGGGCTTGGCCATGAGTAAAGAGATTTTACTGGTTGCACAAACCGTATCCAATGAAAAAGGTGTAGCGCCTGACGTGATTTTTGGCGCTATCGAATCAGCACTCGCTGCGGCAACACGCAAGCGTTATCGCGAAGACGATGTAGAGATTCGTGTTGAGATTGATCGCGCCACGGGTGACTACAAAAGCTTCCGTGTGTGGCATGTGGTGCCAGACGAAGAGCTGTTCGAGTTTGGTCATCAGCTGACATTGGATGAAGCCCACGAAAAAGACACCGGCTTGCAGCTGGGCGATATCTGGGAAGAAGAGGTCGAGTCGGCCGATTTCGGACGCATCGCCGCACAAACTGCCAAGCAAGTGATTGTGCAAAAGGTACGTGAAGCCGAGCGCGAACAGGTGATCGAAGAATACCGTGACCGCATAGGTGAGTTGATTAGCGGCACGGTAAAACGCATCACGCGTGACAGTCTCATTTTGGATCTGGGCGGTAATGCCGAAGCACTCGTGACGCGCGAACATATGATTTCACGCGAAATGGTGCGCCCGAACGATCGACTGCGTGCTTATTTATATGCCGTCAACGAAGAAAATCGTGGTCCGCAGTTGTTGGCCAGCCGCACCATGCCCGAGTTGTTAATCGAGCTGTTCAAAATCGAAGTGCCCGAAATTGGCGAAGAGCTAATCGAGATTAAAGGTGCGGCTCGTGATCCGGGGCAACGCGCCAAAATTGTGGTGAAAACTAACGACCAGCGCATTGACCCAGTGGGTGCTTGTGTTGGTATGCGTGGTTCACGCGTGCAAGCCGTTTCCAATGAGCTTGGCGGCGAGCGTGTGGATATCGTCCTTTGGGATGACAATCCTGCACAGCTGACCATTAATGCGATTCAGCCGGCTGAAGTGGTGTCTATCGTTGTCGACGAAGAAAAACACTCTATGGATGTGGCGGTTGAAGACGATAGCGGTGTGGCTAAAGCCATTGGCCGTGGCGGTCAGAACATTCGTTTGGCGCAACAGCTAACAGGCTGGGAGCTGAACGTGATGACCGTGGATGAGGCCGAAGAAAAGCACGAAGCTGAAGCCGAAGAAACCATTACGACGTTTGTTAATGCGCTGGATGTCGATGAAGAGCTGGCCGGTGTGCTGGTGGATGAAGGCTTCTCGACGCTGGAAGAAGTGGCCTATGTGCCGCTGGAAGAAATGCTGGAAATCGAAGGCTTTGACGAAGATATCGTTGATGCCCTGCGCCAGCGCGCGAAAGACGTTTTGTTGACGCGTGCGCTGGTATCTGAAGAGAAGTTCGACAAGGCAAAACCGGCCGATGATTTGGTCAATATGGACGGCATGACCCGCGAATTGGCTGCAGAGTTGGCGTCACGCGGCATTGTCACCATGGAAGATTTGGCCGAGCAAGCAGTAGTTGATCTGCTTGAAATCGAAGGGATTGACGAGGAACGTGCGGGTGAGTTGATTATGACAGCGCGCGCTCCCTGGTTTGCCGAGGCAGACGAAAAATGACAGCCGTTCTGGCTGTGCGGATAAGCACAGGAATATTCAGAATGTGTTGATTAATTGATTGAATAAGGTTTGGCAGAGAAATGGCTGAGATAACCGTAGAGAAATTAGCGGAATTGGTAGGCACTGAAGTGGCAACGCTGCTTAAGCAGATGAAAAGTGCCGGTTTGTCGCACACCAAAGCAGCAGACAAGGTATCCGACGAGGAAAAACAGCAACTGCTGAGCCACCTGCGTGGTGCCCATGGCGAAAAGAAAGAGTCGGGCCCTAGCCGCATTACGCTTAAGCGTAAATCGGTGAGCACGATTAAAGCCAGCGGC
>CAYVZZ010000061.1:0-10328 GCA_964456185.1 uncultured Alcanivoracaceae bacterium | reverse complement strand
CAGCTACGGCGGTGCCAGCCGAGGCAAGTCCATTAACGTGGAAGTGCGTCGTAAACGCACCTACGTGAAACGCGATGCGGCGGCTTTGGAAGAACAGCGCCGCAAAGAAGAAGAGCAGCGTTTAGCGGAAGAAAAAGCACGCCAGGAAGCTGAAGAAGCCAAAGCACGCGCCGAGGCGGAAGAAAAGGCGCGCAAAGAAGCCGAAGAGAAAGCACGCCAAGAAGCCGAGGCAGCCAAAGAAGCGCAAGCTAAAGAGGCCGCCAAAGACGCCAAAGCAACCACCAGCAAACCGGCTGAACCGACGGTCGATAAGAGCCGTCGCGTAGAAGTGCCTAAGCTCAAAACGACCAAAAAGCCTAAGAAATCCATCATTAAGCAGGAAACGCCCGAAGAAAAAGCGGCGCGTAAAGAAGCCGAGCGCAAGCTGCGCGAACGTCAGCGCATTGAGGAAGAAAAGCGCCGCGAAGCGGAGGAAAAAGCAGCCCGTCAAACCGCAGAACAAGCTAAACGCATTGCCGAAGAGCTGGCCAATCGTAAAGACGATGGCAAGCCTAAAGAAGATGACAATGAAAAAGGGTCATCTATCGTTAATGCCGCTCAAGAGAAAAGCTGGCGTGATGAAGAGCGTTCTACCAAGCGCAGCCGTCGCAGTCGCCGTCGTAAGAAGAAGGTGGCACATGGCCAGATGAAGAGCTCGCTTAACCAGCAACACGGTTTCAAGAGCCCAACCGAAAAAATGATTTACGACGTGGAAATTCCCGAAACCATCGTGGTTGCCGACTTGGCGCAGCGCATGAACGTCAAATCCCGTGAGCTGATCAAGACACTCATGAAGATGGGCGAAATGGCCACCGTCAACCAATATATCGACCAAGAAACTGCTGCCTTGTTGGTAGAAGAAATGGGGCATAAGCCGGTTTTCGTCAAAGGCACAGAAGAAGAGTTGGAAGACGATTTGGCCGAATTGGTGCAATACGATGCCGAGCCAGAGCCTCGAGCGCCAGTTGTGACCATCATGGGGCACGTCGACCACGGTAAAACATCGCTGTTGGATTACATCCGTCGTACGCACATCGCCAAAGGCGAAGCGGGCGGCATTACCCAGCACATCGGTGCCTATTACGTGAACACCGATCAAGGCAACATTGCCTTCTTGGATACCCCGGGTCACGCCGCCTTTACGGCCATGCGTGCGCGCGGTGCCCAAGCCACTGACATCGTTGTGATTGTCGTCGCGGCTGATGATGGCGTGATGCCACAAACGGAAGAGGCGATTAACCACGCCAAGGCCGCCGGCGTTCCCATCGTGATCGCCGTTAACAAGATTGATAAAGAACAAGCCGACCCCGAGCGCGTGAAGAGCGAGTTGGCGAAGCTGGAAGTCATCCCGGAAGACTGGGGCGGCGATTACCAGTTCATCAACCTGTCTGCTCACACCGGTGAAGGCGTAGATGACTTGTTGGAATCCATCTCGTTGCAAGCGGAACTGCTTGAACTGAAAGCAGTGCCCAGTGGCCCCGCGCGTGGTGTGGTCATCGAAGCCAAGGTCGCTAAGGGCCGTGGTACTGTGGCTTCACTCTTGGTGCAAGAAGGCGAGCTCAAGAAGGGCGACATGGTGCTGGCCGGCGCCCACTATGGTCACGTACGTGCCATGAGCGACCAAAGTGGTGATCGAGTTAAATCCGCAGGGCCGTCTATCCCGGTGGAAATTCAAGGTTTGGGCGGCGTGCCCGATGCCGGCCAACAATTCCAAGTGGTCAGCGATGAGAAGAAAGCCCGCGAAGTGGCCGACTTCCGTCAACAGCGAGATCGCGAAGACAAGCTCAAGCGTCAGCAAGCCTCCAAGTTGGAAAACCTCTTCAACAACATGGGCAAAGACGAAGCCAGCCAGGTCAACATCGTTTTGAAGACCGACGTGCGTGGTTCCTTGGAAGCCCTCGTAGGTGCCCTGGACAAATTGGGCACCGAAGAAGTGCAGGTCAATGTGGTGTCTAGCGGCGTTGGCGCGATTAACTCGTCCGACGTTAACCTGGCCATGACCAGTAACGCCGTATTGCTTGGCTTTAACGTGCGTGCCGATGGCGCCGCCAAGAAGCTGTGTAAGCAAGAAGGCATGGATCTGCGTTATTACAGCGTTATTTATGAGCTCATCGACGATGTGAAGCAAGCCATGAGCGGCTTGTTAGCGCCCGAACGCCGCGAAGAAATCTTGGGTACGGCTCAAGTGCGCGATGTCTTCCGCTCCAGCAAGTTCGGCGCCGTTGCCGGTTGTATGGTGGTCGATGGCACCATCTACCGTAATCGCCCCATCCGCGTGCTGCGTGATGAAGTGGTGATTTACGAAGGCGAGCTGGAATCACTACGCCGCTTCAAGGATGATGTCGCCGAAGTGCGCAATGGCATGGAATGTGGCATCGCGGTGAAAGGCTATAAAGATGTGAAAGAAGGCGACAAGATCGAAGTCTTCGAGGTGAAAGAAGTGGCGCGCAGCCTGTAAGGCCGCGCCCAGGGTAAACCGTTATGATCCGACAACGCCATCGCCCGCAAGGGTTTCAGCGCACCGACCGGGTAGCCGACTTCATTCAACGGGAGTTGGCTGATCTGATTCGCACGGAAATGAAAGACCCGCGCATTGGCATGGTCACCATACAGCACGTGGATGTGACCCGCGATTTGGCGCATGCCAAGGTGTATTTCACCCTCTTGGGCGAAAACCGTGATTCGGCAGCCGCCGCCGAAAAGGTGTTGGCTGGTGCGTCGGGTTTCCTGCGCAGCGCCTTGGCCAAACGGCTCAATACCCGCACCACCCCCCAGTTGCATTTTCATTACGACCTGCTGCCAGAAGAAGCAGCACGCATGGACAAAGTGATTACGCGTGCGCGTCGCCAAGATGCGCAGCGTCAGCAAGCGGACACCGATTCCGAGGAATAACCCCCGTGGCAAAAAAACGTCGTCATGGCCGTCCGGTAAACGGCATTCTATTACTCGATAAAGATACTGGCATTACCAGCAACGGTGCCCTGCAAATTGCCAAGCGCATGTTTGCGGCAGCCAAAGCCGGCCACACCGGCAGCTTGGATCCATTAGCCACCGGCATGCTGCCCATTTGTTTTGGCGAGGCCACCAAGTTTAGCCAATTTCTGCTCGATGCCGACAAGAGCTATCGCGTCACCGCGCAATTTGGTGTGCGCACCGAAACCGGCGATTCCGATGGCGACGTCCGTGATACCGCCGAAGTCAATTTCACCGACCAGCAGCTCTTCGACGCCATGGACGCTTTTCGCGGTGACATCGAACAAGTGCCTTCCATGTACTCGGCCATCAAACACAAGGGCGAACCGCTTTATAAACTGGCACGCCAAGGCATTGAAGTAGAACGCCAGCCGCGCCCGGTCACTATTCATCGCTTCGAGTTTCTACAGCGCGATGGCGACAGCGCTAGCTTTGAAGTCGACTGCACCAAAGGCACCTACATTCGCAGCCTCATCGAAGACCTGGGTGAAGCACTCGGCTGCGGCGCCCACGTTACCGCCTTGCGTCGCTTGTCCGCCGGCCCCTATCCGGTTGACCAAATGCTGACTCTGGATGAACTGGGCGATCTCAAACGCGAAGGCGGCTTTGACACCATAGAAGCCAAACTGCTACCCATTTCATCCTCGGTAGACGGTTGGCCTCGCGTCGAACTAAGCGACAACGCCGCCTACTACCTCACTCAAGGCCAGGCTGTCATGGTGCCCGATCGTCCGGCTGATGGTTTTGTCAGCTTGTATGAGCAATCCACCGGCAATTTCCTCGGCGTAGGCAAAATCCAAGAAGACGGACAAGTCGCCCCACGGCGGCTTGTTGCTCGACAAGCCTAGCTTGCAGCTTGACTCAAATACGCTCGGATTTTGTGGCGTTATAGGGTAGAATGCAGCGTTCAGGAGCACAGGGCTCTTGTAGCGGCAGCTGTTGTCATGCACGGCTGTTCGTGATTTTGAAATGCAATGACGGAGAAACATCATGGCACTTACTGCCGAACAGAAAGCTGAGATTGTTAAAGAGCACGCGCGTAGCGAAGGCGACACCGGCTCACCGGAAGTGCAAGTCGCACTGCTGACAGGCAACATCAATCAGCTGCAATCCCACTTTAAGGGACACAAGAAAGATCACCATAGCCGTCGCGGTTTGATCCGCATGGTTAATCAGCGTCGTAAGCTGCTCGACTATTTGGCGAGCAAAGATCGTAGCCGCTACCTTGATCTGATCAAGAAGCTGGGTCTGCGTCGCTAATATTCGCTTGACGAATGCTTCCAACCCGACTCGATTCCTGTGTTAGCAGGCGAGTCGGGTTTTTCGTTTTACCGGTGTTTTTTTGTGCGTTTGTTGGTAAATGCAGTAAGATGCGTGACTTGGCTTGACGTCATAAAAGCCAATTGTCATGGGAAGTTAGAAAGAAGACGAAGTTAATTTAAGAGAAAAGAGAAAACGTATGTTTAATGTTGTGAAGAAAGAATTCCAGTTTGGTCGCGATACCGTGGTATTGGAGACCGGACAAATTGCCCGCCAAGCAACTGGCGCGGTAAAAATCACCATGGGCGGCAGTGTTGTGCTGGTGACTGTTGTTGGCAAGAAAGAAGCTGATCCGAGCAAGGGCTTTTTCCCGTTAACGGTGAACTACCAAGAAAAAACCTATGCGGCTGGTCGCATCCCCGGCGGTTTCCTGCGCCGTGAAGGCCGTCCGTCCGAGAAAGAAACACTAACCTCACGCCTGATCGACCGCCCCATTCGCCCACTGTTCCCGGAAGGCTTCAAAAACGAAGTGCAGGTGGTAGCGACTGTAATGTCGGTGGACAAAGAAAATGATCCCGATATCGCCGCTATGATTGGCGTGTCTGCCGCCTTGTCGATTTCCGGTATTCCGTTCCACGGGCCCATTGGCGCGGCGCGTGTGGGCTTTAAAGATGGCCTGTATGTGCTTAACCCCAGCTATGCCGAACTGGAAGAGTCCGGCCTGAACCTGGTTGTCGCCGGTACCGATAAAGCCGTATTAATGGTTGAGTCGGAAGCGAAAGAGCTTAGCGAAGACCAAATGCTGGGCGCCGTACTGTTCGGTCATCAAGAAATGCAAGTGGCCGTGCAGGCCGTTAAAGAGTTTGCTGCCGAGGTGGCGACTCCCGCGTGGGAATGGCAAGCGCCTGCGGTAAACACCGAGCTGCTTGAAAAGATCAAAGCCCACTCCGGTGCCGATCTGGCTGCGGCCTACCAAATTACCGACAAGCTGCAGCGCCAAGATCGTATTGCCGAGTTGAAGGCTGCCTGCGTTGAGGCATTGGCCGGTGAAGACGATGCCGAGCCGTCGAAAGACGAAGTGTCCGAGCTGTTCCATCAGGTTGAATATCTCACGGTGCGTGGTGCTGTGCTGGATGGCAAGCCGCGTATTGATGGTCGTGATCACTCTACCGTGCGTCCGCTGGATGTACGCGTGGGTAACCTGCCTAAAACGCATGGCTCTGCCTTGTTTACGCGTGGCGAAACCCAAGCCATCGTGACGTGTACGCTGGGCAGCCTACGCAACGCGCAGCTGATCGATGCGCTGGAAGGCGTACATCATGATCACTTCCTGTTGCACTACAATTTCGCTCCCTTCTGTGTTGGCGAAACCGGTCGCATGGGTTCACCCAAGCGTCGTGAAATCGGTCATGGTCGTCTGGCCAAGCGCAGTATTAACGCCATGATGCCAAGTGTGGATGATTTCCCCTACACGGTTCGTGTTGTGTCTGAAATCACCGAGTCCAATGGTTCTTCTTCCATGGCCAGCGTGTGTGGCACCTCTTTGGCACTGATGGACGCCGGTGTGCCGGTGAAAGCCCCAGTTGCCGGTATCGCTATGGGCTTGGTGAAAGAAGGCGATCGTTTCGCCATCCTCACCGATATTCTTGGTGACGAAGATCACCTCGGTGACATGGACTTTAAAGTTGCCGGTACCGCCAAGGGTGTGAATGCCTTGCAGATGGATATCAAAATCGAAGGCATTACCGAGGAAATCATGGAGAAAGCATTGGCGCAGGCGCACGAAGCCCGTCAGCACATTCTCAATGAAATGAATCAGGTGATTAGCGCGCCACGCAGTGAGTTGGCCGATTCTGCGCCCACGCTGCTTAACATCAAGATTAATCCGGACAAGATCCGCGATGTCATTGGTAAAGGCGGTGCCACCATCCGTGCGCTGACCGAAGAAACTGGCTGTAACATCGACATCGAAGACGATGGCTCTATCAAGATCTACGGCGATACCAAGGAAGCTGCGAAAGCCGCAGAAGCCAAGATCGAAGCCATTACTGCCGAGCCGGAGATTGGCGTAATCTACGACGGTAAAGTGAAAAAAGTCGTCGATTTCGGTGCCTTCGTGGAAATCATCCCCGGCACGGAGGGTTTGTTGCACATCTCGCAAATCGCTCAAGAGCGTGTCGAGAAGGTCACCGACTATGTCAACGAAGGCGACCAGATTCGCGTTAAGGTTCTCGATGTGGACAACCGCGGTCGCATCAAATTGTCAATCAAGGCAATTAATGCTGAAGACTAAAGCGATTAACGCGAAGGTGTCTTAACACCGTAAAAAATGCCGGCCTTCGGGTCGGTATTTTTTTGTCTTGACGATGGGTGTCGTCATGGGGTATCGATTAGAGATGAATAATAAAAGGATAAGAGATGCTATCAATGAACCCATTACTGTTGAATTTACTCTACGCCGCTATGGGTGGCTTACTGATGTTGGCCGGTGGTTGGCTGGCGTATCGGGTGTTTCTACTTGAGGTCGGTTTTCAAGTTCGTGATGAACTGAAAAATGGCAATGTTGCCGTTGGACTGGTGGTGATGGGAATTTTTATTGCCACAGGCATCGGCATGGGGCTAGTGGTGGGCTTGGCGTTAAACTAGAGGCGACGAGCAATGGTCAAGCGGTTGGTATTAATCTGCTGTTTGCTGCTGCCCATGACAAGCTGGGCGGGAAAACCTTGGGTTGGTGACGATACCTGGACAACCCGCTATGACCATTATTTCCGCAAGTACGCGAAACATTATTTCGGCCCCCTTGTCGACTGGCGCTGGTTTAAATCGCAGGCCATTGTGGAATCTTCCTTGCGCCCCGGGGTAGAGAGTGGGGCAGGAGCGCGAGGCTTAATGCAGATTATGCCGCGCACATGGCGCTATGAAATTAAGGCAGAAAATACCTGGTTTGGCTCCTTTGATACACCTCGCTGGAATATCGCTGGTGGCATTTGGTATGACCGCTATCTGCTGAGTCGGGTGCAAGTGCATTGGGACGACTTGCCTTCAATGCAGCAATTGTATTTTATGTTTGGTGCATATAACGCGGGGCTGACGGGGATATTGCGGGCTTATAATCGAGCGACTCCACCGCCAGACAGTTGGCCGCCAGTCGCAGAACAAGCGCCTCGCCAGACGCGTATCTATGTTGAACGCATTGTGGAAGTAAAGACCAACCGGCCGCCCGCTTGGAAGCGTAATCAGGTGGCTGACAAGGGCGCGGCGGGTTTATTGCCTAAAGCGCACAATCGCAGTGAGGAAGCACCAAGCGTCCGTCGACCGTTTGATCTGGGGGCGCTATTGTCCTATTGGCTTAATCCTCAGTGTCTTCCGCTTTGTCCTTTTTCTGGCGGGGCTTAACGCTGCGCGAGAAGAAGATACCGGCTTCATATAACAGGCACATGGGAATGGCCAGCATGGTTTGCGAGAAGATATCCGGCGGGGTTAAAAACATCGCCATGATAAAACAGCCGACGATGACGTAACGACGCTTGTCTTTCAGTGTGTCACGGCTGACCAGCCCCGAGGCCACCAGCAGAATGATGAAAACCGGCATTTCAAAGCTAACGCCAAAGGCAATAAACAGCGTAATGACAAAGCTCAGATAGCTGCCGATATCCGTCATGACGGCAACGCCTTCTGGCGCTACCGAGGTGAAAAAGCCGAATAGCACCGGGAAGATCACAAAGAAGGCGAAGGCACAGCCGGCATAAAACAGCAAAACACTGCTGACAAGCAGCGGAACAGCTAGCTTCTTCTCATGTTTGTAAAGCCCCGGTGAGACAAACGCCCAAACCTGATGCAGTGTGTAGGGCATGGTGGCAAAAATACTGAAAAAGAAGGCCAGCTTCATGGGCACCAGCAAGGGAGAGGTCGGGTGCGTGGCAATCATGGAGGTGCCTTCTGGCATCACCGACATTAAAGGTGAGGCCACCCAGTCGTAAAGTAACTGGTAAAGCATGACGCCGTCGCCTAAAGGCATCATCATGATGACGGCAAATACGATCAGTACCGCCATGACAATATGCAGAAGGCGGCTGCGCAGCTCAAGCAGGTGACCAATCAGCGATTGGGTTGAGCGCTTGTCGGTAGGGTCGTTATCGGGGGTTGTCGTCGTCATCGGCGGGCTGGTTGTTGGTCACGTCGGCGGCAGGGCTGTTGTCGACCAGCTCGGCTGGCGTTTTGCCAGGCTCGTTGAGCGTGTCCGGGTCTATCCCCATTTCGCGCATTTGTTTGTTAAATTTCTCTTGAAGGTCGCGGTTGTAGGCTTCTTGCTCAAGCTCATAGCGTAAATTATTGAATATCGCTTTGGCACGCCCCGTCCACTTGCCAACGGTGCGCGCCGCCTCGGGTAGGCGCTCGGGGCCGAGCACCAATAAGGCGATAACCAATACAATAAGAAGCTCGCCGCCACCGACATCAAACATGGCGTAGCTCTGTAGTTAGGCTAAAACAAAAAGACATGCACTTACGCCTTGTCTTCCTGTTTGTCGGCCGTCTCATTGCTGCTAGCGGTCTGGTTTTTTTTGGTGTTGAGCTGTTTTTGGCTTTGTTCAGCTTCGCCTTCGTTCATGGCGTCTTTAAAGCCCTTCACAGCGCCACCCAGGTCGCCACCAATATTACGCAGTTTCTTGGTGCCAAAAATAGCCAGGATAATCAGCAAAATAATCAAGAGTTGCCAAATACTTACGCCTGCAAACATATCAACCTCCGGTCTTTTGTCGTGCGGCTTTCTCTTCTAGCCCCGAGAGGCCAAAACGGCGCTCCAGCTCTTTCAGGACATCATTGGGTGAACAGTCCAGTTTGGATAACATCACCATGGAATGAAACCAGAGATCCGCTGTTTCAGAAATCAAATGTGCTTTGTCGCCCGATACTTCTGCATCACGCGCCGCAAGAATGGTTTCTGTGGCTTCTTCGCCGACCTTTTCCAAAATCTTGTTGAGGCCCTTGTGATATAAGCTGGCCACATAGGAATCGTCGGGCGACGCCTGCTTGCGTGCTTCTAATGTTTGATGCAGTTGTTGAAGTGTATCGCTCATGAAAACGCGGTGTCCGGTTGTGTAAGCCCTAGTATATCAATGCCCTTAATAGCTGACAGGTTTTATTTGCCGAGCATCTGTTTTAGGCGGGGTAAAGCCTACCAGATTGAACGCGAGCCAGCAGGTGTTATTTTCGCCAAGACCAGAGTGCCAGCACGGCACCGGCCACTGCCACCCCAACCGGAGTCGTGGTCACCCAGGGGCTGGCAATTAGCCCAAGGCCAATGAAACCAATCAGTTGCTTGCGGCGGTGGCGGGTGAGTTGGGGCTCCAGCGGCGCGGCGGGCAAGGCCGGTTGCTGGTGGGTTTCCAGCGCGCCACGGAGCAGCTCGGGCATGTCGGGCAGTTGCGCTAGCCATTCGGGCAGGCGGTCTTGCAGTTTTTTCAGGGTGGCCATGGGGCCGAAGGTGTCCATCATCCAGCTTTCCAGGAAAGGCTTGGCGGTTTGCCAGATATCCAGTTCGGGGTAAATCTGGTTGCCCAAGCCTTCCACGTGAATGAGTGTTTTCAGCAATAGCATGTATTGCGTGGGAGCTTCGACGTGATACTCGCGGGCAGTGTCCAAAAGTTTTAAGACCAAAGGCGCAAACTCGAGTTGGTCGAGCGGCTGGTCGAGCATGGGGCTGACGAGCTGTTCCAGACGTTGCTCGAAGCGGTAGCGGTCAATATCGGGGCGGCACCAGCGGGCGCGAATTACCAAATCGACCAGCGTGGCATAGTCGCGGCGAATGACGCTTAACACCAACCGGCCAAGCACCAACAAATCACTTTCGGAAAGATGCCCGCAAATGGCGGTGTCGATGGACATATATTGCGGCGAGTCCGGCTTGGCCGGATTGATAAAGATATTGCCCGGGTGCATGTCGGCGTGGAAAAAGTTGTGCCGGAACACCTGGGTGAAAAAGATTTCGACGCCGGTTTCGGCCATTTGCTTGGGATCGATGCCGGCAGCTTTGATGCGCTCGATGTCGTTGACCG
>CAYVZZ010000060.1:0-13420 GCA_964456185.1 uncultured Alcanivoracaceae bacterium | reverse complement strand
AGGTTGTCGTGGTGCACCTGCGCAGTAGCAATGGGTTGGATGATGCTGATAAACGCGCCTATGTTCAGGCCAAACGGCGGGGACAGACAACGGCATTAATTAAGTGGGCACGTCAACAAGACGGGCGCTATATCATCTTGGGCGATTTTAATTCGAGTCAGGAGGGTAAGCGGCTTTTCACTGCGCCCTGGCGGCGATTAGAGGATGCCGGTTGGTGGGAGGCATTGGCCAAGGGAGCGCGTCGGGACGAAAATTATAGCTACATTTATCACTGCAAGCGGCAGCAGTTAGACCATATTTATCTCGGCTCGGCGTTACAGTCCAATTGGGTTGAAACGCAATATGTGCATGGCAATGCCGGGCGTTATCATTCGCTGTATGCTACCCACGGCAACAAGCCGGTATCCGATCATGATGCCGTGGGCGCTTATTTGCGATTTTAGAGAATGTATAAAGTCCAGATCAGGGTGCATACGCCTGAGACAGCCAATAAGCGTGGATAGGTACTACAGGCTTGGGTTGCGGTTTTCTGCGGATATGGAAACTAACAAGATAAAAGCCACCTGAGGCTGCGACAACTAATACACCCAGCGCAATGCTTAATGTGGTCGGGGCGATATCTCGATAAGTAAGAAATACAGCCAGAATCAAGGTGATGCCTAGCCCACCCAAGGTGCCGTGAGCGCCAGCCAGTGCGGGAGGAATGGCAAGTCCTTTACCTTGGAAAACACGAAAAGCCATAATAATGCCGCCAACTGCACCCAAAAGCAGTAAGGCTAAGGCAATATATATAATATTGATGACATCGTTCCCCATGATGCTTCCCCCATCTATTGTATGATGTAATCATATAAAGGCTATGCGTTATAAATCACACAAAATACGTCCTTTGTGTTTATATGTTTATTTTATAAAGACAATATTGTCAAATGATAAAGTTGCTTAACAATCCTCTTGGTAACCTGCCAAAACGCGTTGAACATTTACACCCGGGATGTTTTGCGCTTGTTATGGCGACAGGCATCGTGTCTATCGACCTGCATCTGCATGGGTTGGTGTGGCTGGCGTTAGCATTATTTGTATTAAATAGCGTGTTTTGGGGCTGGCTATTATTTTTGAAAATGTGGCGCTGGGTGGCTTGGCCTGAGGCGGTTTGGGATGACTTGCGTAATTTGGCGGTTAGCCCCGGCTTTTTAACCTTGGTGGCGGGCACCCTGGTGCTGGCAAGCCAGTGCCTAATGGTCGTGCATTGGCCGGATGTCGCGCTGGGGCTCACTATTTTCGGGTTCATTCTCTGGTTGCTGCTGTGTTATTTGCTGATGACCGTGGTTGTCACGGTCTCGCAAAAAGCCGATTTTTCGGAGACATTGCACGGCGGTTGGCTATTGCTGGTGGTGGCCACCCAGGCTGTTTCGGTGGCCGTCACGCAACAGGCGGGTGGCAATGTATTTTGGCTGTTTGTGTCGGGTAGTTTTTTTATGGTGGGGTGTGGCATTTATTTGATGCTGATTACACTGCTGTTTTATCGAATGGTGTTTTTGCGTTTTCGTCCCACTGATATGACGCCGTCTTATTGGATCAACATGGGAGCCATTGCCATTTCGACCCTGGCCGGTGCACTGCTATCCATTCATTTTACCCATCAACGCTTTTTGCAGAATCTGGTGCCTTTTATCGAAGGGTTTACCTTTTTCTTTTGGGCACTAGCCACCTGGTGGATTCCGTTGCTCATATTACTGGAAATCTGGCGTTTTCTGGTCGGCAAGGTGCCTTTGCATTATGAAAGCTCTGACTGGACGATGGTATTCCCCGTCAGCATGTACGTGGTGAGCTCTTACTATTTGGGTAAAATACTGCACTTCCAACCGTTACTAGAGGCAACAAACATTGGCGTTTACGTGGGCTTGTTGGTTTGGGTGGTGGCAGCTGTGGCCGGCATTCACTCGGGTTTATTCAAATCGCATCGGGAGCCTTAAGTGACCCGAGCTTCCGACTGGCTGCAAGATGCCGAACGTTTTGCCGCCCATTTGCCTGGCTTTAAGCCGCGCGATTCGCAAATCAAAATGGCGACCGCGGTTGATGAGGCTATCGAATCCGGCGGTACCTTGGTAGTCGAGGCCGAAACCGGCACCGGCAAAACCCTGGCGTATTTGCTACCGGCGCTCTTGTCCGAGGGCCCTGTGCTGGTATCCACCGGCACCAAAAACTTGCAAGACCAGCTATTCCTGAAAGACCTACCCATGGTGATGAAAGTCATGGGGATAAACCGGCGGGTGGCGTTATTAAAGGGGCGTGCCAATTATCTGTGCCCTTATCATTTAGAGGTCAATTCTTCCCACTTGCCGGATCATGCCGGTGCCAAGGTGCATCATCAGCTGGCCATTGTACGACGCTGGGCAGACCGCACCGACAGTGGCGATTTGGCCGAGCTGCAAGAGCTGCCGGAAGATGCGCCCGTTTGGCCTTATGTCACCAGTACGCGCGATAATTGCCTAGGGCAAGATTGCCCGGTGTATGACAAGTGTCCGCTAATGAAAGCGCGCAAGAAGGCGCTGGAAGCCGATTTGGTAGTGGTTAATCATCATCTGTTTTTTGCCGATGCCGCGCTGCGTGAAGAAGGCGTCGCCAGCATTTTGCCGGATGTGAAAACGGTTATCTTTGATGAAGCCCATCAACTGCCGGATATCGCCGCCAATTTTTTTGGCAAGCACTTGGGCGCACGCCAAGTGCGCGAGCTGGTGAATGACTGTCTAGCGCAGCTGGATACCTTGCCGCTGGATATAAAAGACCACACCGATGCCATGAAAAAGGCCGTTAGCGACCTGCACCTGGCATTGGGTGGCGAGGGCGCACGCGACCCTTGGGACAAGGTCAAAGATGACGAGGCGGTAATCAGTGCCATGGCCGCATTGGCCGACGCCTATGACGAGCTGTATGCCTTGCTCGAACCCCACAAAGGCGCCAATCGCGAAGTGGAAAGTTGCTTTGAACGCTGTGGTGACCAGGGCGGTTTGTTACAATATTTGCAGGCGGCCAACGACACCGAGCAAGTGTTTTGGTTTGAGACCTTTAAGCGCAGCTTTACGCTGCATGCCACGCCCTTGTCGGTCGCCAAGAGCTTTAACGCACACCGTGCCAATTTACCCTGTTCGTGGATTTTTACGTCGGCCACCTTGTCCGTTGCTGAAAACTTTGACCACTATCTACAACGCATGGGGCTGGAATCGGCCGATACCTTGGCGCTGCCCAGTCCGTTTGATTTCCGGCATCAGTCATTGTTGTATGTCCCAGAAGGACTGCCGCCGCCCAATGATTTTAGTTATACCGATCAGCTGGTCGAGCAGATGCTGCCCGTCATTCGGGCTGCCGGTGGCCGCACCTTTTTCTTGTTTACCAGCCATCGTGCGCTGAAACGGGCGGCGACGTTGTTGGAAGGCCAGTTGGACTTTCCTTTGTTGGTGCAAAACCAAGCCAGTAAACGCCAACTGCTGGATGACTTTCGTGCCGCTGGTAATGCAGTATTGTTGGGCACCAGCAGCTTTTGGGAAGGCATAGACGTGCGCGGTGATGCGCTGAGTTGTGTCATTATCGATAAACTGCCATTTGCCTCGCCGGGTGATCCGGTGATAGCTGCACGCATTGCCCGTTGCCGGGAAGAGGGCGGTAATCCCTTTTTTGAGCTGCAACTACCATCGGCAATTATCACCTTGCGACAAGGTGTCGGACGGCTGATTCGTGATATTAGCGATAGCGGTTTGTTGGTGCTGGGCGACCCGCGTGTGGTCACCAAGGGCTATGGCAAACGCGTGCTCGACAGCTTGCCGCCCATGCCACGCACCCGCAAACAGGCCGTGGTAGAACGGTTTTTCAAATTTGTAGCAGAGAGAGCAGAACAACGTGAAAATATTGGCGCTTGAGAGTGGTGACAAAGCCTGTTCCGTGGCCATTTGGCAAGACGGCGAGTTACTAGAGCGCAGTGAACTGGCACCGCGCCAGCAAACCCGCTTGTTGCTGCCTTGGAGCAAGCAGCTGCTGGCCGATGCGGGGCTGTCGTTGGCGCAGCTGGATGCCATTGCCTTTGGTCATGGCCCCGGTGCCTTTACCGGCGTGCGTTTGGCTACCTCGGTGGCGCAAGGGTTGGCGTTTAGCCATGATTTGCCGGTTGTCGGTGTCTCGACCTTGGCCAGTATTGCTTTGCAGTTGAGTGAGGCACAGCCCGAGGCCGATTATTTTCTGCCGCTGCTGGATGCGCGCATGCAAGAGGTTTACCTGGGTGCCTATGAACGGAATGAGACACAGCTGGTCACACCCCTTGTGGCCGATTGCGTCTGTGCGCCCGATTCACTACCTGAACTACCAAGCCATGAGTGGTTGGCTGGCGGCTCGGGCTTAGTGTGGCAAGATACCTTGGCACAGCAATTGCGTCTGTCAGTGGGCGAGGCTGACCTTTACCCTCAGGCGGCGGCCATTGCCCGCCTTGCTGCACCAAAAGTGGCACAAGGCGACACGCTGGAAGCCAGCAGGGTGAGTCCGGTATATTTGCGTAACCAAGTTATTCAGGGAGCCATTAGATGAGCGATTGGGATTTGCCCGACCCCCACCTCTTGGAGGCAGCGGTTGACGACAGCATGATCGACCGCATGCAGCACATGAACAATGTCGAGTATCTGGCCTTGCTGGAGCGCGTGGCTTGGGATCACTCTCATGCGCTGAATATCACTTGGGAGGTGTTTGAAAAGCTCAATCGCGGCATGGTGGTGCGCCATACCGAGCTGGATTATCTGGCGCCAGTGCGTCCTAATGAAAAGCTGACACTGGCCACCTGGATTGTCGAAAACAACAAACGCATTAGCATGATTCGGCGTTTTCAAATCAAACGCCAATCCGATGGCGTCACCGTCATGCGCGCGCGTATGAAATTGGTGTGCATTGCCATTGATTCCGGCAAACCACGGCGCATGCCGCCCGAGTTTGTGAATGCCTATCAAGTCACGGCTGTCGAGGAGTGACCTCTTCCAATCAGTTGGTGGCAGCCTTGCCGGATGCGCCACCGTCACTTGCCTTGCCTACTGTGGCCGACGAAGCGGTGGCCAGTGAGCAAGGCTTTTCATTTGTGTTGGGCCATCAACAGGCCGCCTTGTCACTCTGGCAGCCGGGTGGCAAAAGCCATCCGCTAAGCATTGATTTTGCCTCGGGACGCTTGGGTTATCGTTTGTCTGCCGGCCGCGCTCGCGGGGAAACCTTGGTACGCGCTTGTCTGGGGAAATACAGCCTTGACGATACCCGCGTGCTGGATGCCACTGCGGGTATGGGGCGCGATGGCGTGCTGCTGGCGGCGGCCGGTCTGCAAGTCACTCTGCTTGAACGTCATGCCGTTATGGCGGCTCTCTTGGCCGATGGCTTACAACGTGCAGAGGGAGCCGAATGGCATGGGCGTGTCACCTTGCAGCAAGCTAATGCATTGGAATATCTGCCTACAGTGACCGATTTTGATGTGGTCTATCTCGACCCGATGTTTGCCCAAGGCGATAGCCGCGGTCAGGTGAAAAAAGCGCTGCGTTGGATGCAGCAGCTGCTGGGAGAAGGCCAGCTGCAAGAGGCTGAGCCATTGCTGCGACTGGCCCGACAAAGCGCCAAACGCCGCGTGGTGGTGAAAAGGGCGGCAAAAGCGCCGCCCTTGGCAGACTGCGCACCAACCGCCAGCGTGCGTGGCAAGGCCGTGCGCTTTGATATTTACACGCCGCTGTAGCGTGCCACCCGCTGCAGTGTCAGGCGTAATTCGGCACTGAGGATGTAGTTGGATTCCTCATCCAATGCCAAGACGCCATCAGCAAAGGTGAGTTTGTCATTCTCGTCAACAGTCACCAATTCATGCTGCTGTAGTTGTTTCACCAAGCTTTTGAAGACCACCTTGTCCGAGAAATCCGGCGAGTTGAATTCGTGCAACAATGACAGTCGCTGCGCACTTTCTTGTGCCACTTGTTGTAGCTCTTCCGACGTCAGCGAACCAGAGCCATGCTGCACCAAAATACGAATGGTGAGGAAGAAGCGCTCCTGCATTTGCAACACGGTTTTACCCAGGTGATAAAGCTGCTCGGATTCTAAGGTGTGAGCCTCTGCACCCAGCAAATCGTCACCATCGCTGCGCAGCAGTTGCTGTTCTTGCATGGCGGTTAGCAGGGTGTCGACGGCTTGATCCAGGTCGTCGCCCAGCTGCCAGTGCAGCGAATATTCACTTTGCAGGAAGGGGTAGAGCAGATTAATCAGCTGGTGCAAACGTTCGCGGCTGAGCCGGCGGTCATGCAGGAAAAGCGAGCTGATTAAACCCGGTAGCGCAAACAGGTGCAGGGTATTATTGCGCACATAAGTCATTTGTAGCGCGGTGACCTCATCTGTGGAAATCAGGTTGCCGTGAGGGTGCTCAATGCGATAGGCAAATTCGTTGTCCAGTGCATATTGGATAATGGCTTCGGGGTTGGTTTCGGCAAGTTCCGTCGTGTTGCTATATGGCGCCTGCTGCAAGAGCTGAATGTAAAGCTGCAGCTGGCATGTTAACAACTGTTCATCGATGGTGTGCTTGTCAGTGGCAAGCAGAGCGAGGCTCAGCAGGTTAATCGGGTTAGCCACGGCGGCCGCATTGATTTGGTGGGTCACTTCCAGCCCCAGCTTATTAACCAGTGGGCGTAGCCAGTTGTCCTGGTTGGCCGTTTTCCAGTCGGGCTGATGCTGGTCGAGATAATTGCCCATGCGAATGGGATCGCCAAAGTTAAGGTGCACCTGGCCCCAATTCTGACGCAGCAAGCTCAGCGAGCTCACAAAGCTGCCAATCGATTCCTTCTTCTTCTTTTTGCCGTGCAGCTCGCCAATATAAGAGCCCGACTCAATGACTTTCTCGTAGCCGATATACACCGGCACCAGCGCAATAGGCTTGCTGCTGTCGCGTTGGTAGCTGTCTACCGTCATGGCAAGCATGCCCGTGCGCGGTGACAGCATACGACCGGAGCGGCTGCGGCCGCCCTCGACGAAATATTCGATGGAATAACCGCCCGTGAGAATAGTGTGCATATACTCATTGAATACTGCGCTATACAGCGGGTTATCGCGGAAGCTGCGGCGCATGAAAAAAGCCCCGCCACGGCGGAGAATGGTGCCCACAACAGGCAAATTGAGGTTAATGCCCGCTGCAATATGTGGTGGCACAAGCCCGTTGCGGTATAGCGTAAATGACAACAACAGGTAATCGACGTGGCTGCGGTGACAGGGCACGTAAATTACTTCGTGATCCTTGGCGACCTGGCGCACTCTATCCAGGTTATAAATGCGCACCCCGTCAAAAATGCGGTTCCACACCCAGTTGAGCACCAGCTCCAGAAACCGCACCGTGGTGTGGGAGTAATCGGCTGCCAGCTCGAGTGCATAGCGGCGCGCCTTGGCTTCGGTTTTCTTGATGGTGGTATTGTTGCGCTGGGCTTCTGCTTCGATAACGGAGTGTACGGCGGTGCTTTGCACTAGCGAGTTAACCAGCATGCGGCGGTGTGACAGGTCAGGGCCAATCGTGGCCTCACGCTGCAAGCGGAAATGCACCCGCAAAATACGCAGTGCTTTGCGCAATACCAGGTCGGAGTCGTTGGTCTCTTCGTTTAGCTGGCGGAGCGACAAGGCCGGGCTAAATTGCAGGTACAGCTGCCGCCCCTGCGCCAAGACGATAAAAAATTTCTTGATCAGGCCAACTGGTGACCAGTTGTCTGAAAAAATGATGCGCCACACCGAGTTTTCTTTTTCCGGGCTACGACCCCAGTAAACCGAGACCGGCACCAGCTGAATGTCGGTGTCCGGGTGTTGCTGGATTTGTTCGATTAATTTGGTCAGACGGCGATGCTTGGCTGCGCGGCGTTGGTGTCCACGGCGGATGGTGCGGCGATAAATGGAAAAATTTGCCCGTTTAATGCGGTCATCTTCTAACTTAATCGACTGCAGTGCCGACGGCAGGTTGTGATCGGTAGCCGCTTTATCGACGACCAACAAATCGATCACCGAGGTGTCTTGCAGCACATACACAATGGGGGCGTCGGGGTTAAGTTGCAGCTCATCAATCGGATCGGGAAGCACATTGGCGCGGGTACACCAGTTGAGAAATAGACGCAGAAGAAAAAAGAAAAGTCGGTCGAGGCCAAGCCAGGGTGTCATGTTGAATCCATGTTACTGAGGTTATTTGTGCATTTTAATCAATGTATGAGGGCGGCAACAGGCAGACAAGGTAACAAAACATCTTTATCATATTGGCGGTCAATTGTTTTCAACGAAGCAGAGAGTGAACATCATGTCGCATATTGAACACGATAGTTTGGGTGAAGTAGAAGTTGCCGATGACGTGCTATGGGGTGCGCAAACCCAGCGTGCTAAAGATAATTTCGACGTCGACGGCCCTATGCCCAATGCCTTTATCCGCGCATTGGCGCTGGTCAAAGTGGCCTGTGCCGAAGCCAACGCTTCGCTAGGCAAACTGCCGGAAGATAAGGCGAAAGCTATCGTTAAGGCGGGTGAAGAGCTGATGGCCGGTGAACATGCCGACAATTTCCCGGTCGATATTTACCAAACCGGCTCGGGCACCAGCTCCAACATGAACGCCAATGAGGTAATTTCTCACCTGTGCGCGCGTGATGGCGTAGACGTTCACCCCAATGATGACGTTAACCACAGCCAAAGCAGTAACGACACTATCCCGACCACCATTCACCTGGCGGCGCGCCTAGGCGTAGCGCCTTTGCAGCAAGCCTTGAAGCGTTTGGATGAGTGCCTGGCACAACGTGCCGAAGAGCTGAAAACTGTCGTTAAGCCGGGTCGTACCCACTTGATGGACGCCATGCCGCTCACCTTTGGTCAGTTGCTAAACAGCTGGCGCGACCAATTGGCCTTTATTGGCGAGCAACTGCAAGCTGCTGCTGACGGGCTACTGTATCTGCCTCAAGGCGGCACCGCTGTCGGCACCGGTGTAAACTGTCCGGAAGGTTTCCGTGACGCCTTCTGTGGTCGTCTGAAAGAGCGCACCGGCCTTGATTTCAAACCGCTGCCATCTCCCTTTGGTGGCCAAAGCGTCATTGATCGTCCCTTGGCCTTGTCCGCCGCCATGCGTGCTTACGCTGTTTGGTTGGTGAAAGTCGGCAACGACCTGCGCTGGATGAACTCAGGCCCCTTGCACGGCCTGTCTGATATCAAACTGCCCGTGCTGCAGCCGGGTTCTTCTATTATGCCGGGTAAGGTGAACCCAGTGGCTTGTGAGTCAGTCGTCATGGCTGCTATGCAAGTGCAAGGTCTGGATCACGCTAATGCCTTGGGGGCGCAACTGGGTAACTTCCAGTTGAACGTGAACCTGCCGCTGGTGGCTAACAACCTGCTGAAGATGCTGAAGCTGTTGGTTGCCGCAACCGACTCGATGACTGATCAAACCATTGCCCGTTTCGAGCCGAACCATGCGGCGTTGGAAGAAAACCTGGCGCGTAACCCGATTTTGGTTACAGCGCTTAACACTGCCATCGGTTACGAAAAAGCGGCGCACATTGCGCACGTCGCCTATGACACCGGGCGTTCTATTTTGGACGTGGCGGATGAAGAAACCGACCTGGGTCGAGACAAGCTGAAAGAGCTGCTTGATCCTTTGCGTTTGACCGGCCAAGCCTAAGCGCTAACCGGTGAAAAGAGCCCTCTGCTCATGGTGAGTAGGGGGCTTTTTTTCGTCTGGGCTATTCACAGTATTTCTGTTTGATGTCCGCAGTTTGGGCAGCAGCTTAATGAAAAGGCTCTATCAATGCCGGATCAAAATGCTTGCTCGATTGTGCGACGTAAATTGACGGGTAGGTTAACGCTTTGGCGGCCGAATGTTGGTGCGTAACTTCAGTTCGTCCTCTGGCACGGGTCGTGGCCGCGTGGTGTTATCGTAGTGCCGGTCGTCAGGATGCCGGTCGAGCTCCGGCGCTAATTTGGCAAAGCAGGTCTGAAAGGCAGCCAGTTGCCACTGGCCAAAAATGGTGTGGCCGCCTTCGTAGTTTTGCTGTTGGTATTCTTCGTTGGTGGTGCAGTAGCCCATGTAGTCGTTGCAGTAAGTGCTGATCAGCACGTCGTCGATATCACTGTCTTTTAATACATCGCGCACAGTGTCTTTAATGCGTTTTCCGGCAACGGTGGTAAATTCGCCAGGGCAGCAAACCAGTGCCAATTGACCAATGCGCACAATTTGCAAGGGCAATACGGTGGGTACCATTGCACTTTCATCCATGGCACCTAAGCGCGCTTGGCGCTTAATTTCTTTGACGAGCGGGTCAACAAAACCCGGCAGCGGCAACTTGGCAATATCGTAGCCTAAAATTTTCTTGCGAGCCGCTTCCATGAGAATGGTTTTCGGCCCCTGAGCGGTATACAGCTGACGGTAATAATCAGCCTCTTGCTTAGGCTGGTTATTGGCGTTGCTGAGGCGTTTTGTGCGCAGCCGGTTGGCTAGGCTGCGTGCGCCTTTTCCTAAAAAGCCGGGCATGCCGGGGCCGTCGACCGGGGTGCCTTCAAAAAAAGCAACGCCATGACAAGGGTCGCTGGTGAGCGCATTGTCGTTGCCGTTGGCATAGGCCGGGTCGGCTTTTATATGCGAAAAATCGACATAGGTGAGAACGCCATCAATCTGGCCTTCCAATAAAAAGCCCGGTTCCTGGTTGATCTCTAGTGCCTTTTGGCTTTGCTTCTTGGCATTGGCGGCGGCATAAGCATAGTGAGCATCGCCTTTAATGGCTTTGCGGCGTTTAATGTCACCCGGTCCATGGTAAAAGGGGGAAACATCGCCCGCTGTGCCTTGCGCGAAAATAGCAACCGGCTCGACGGCACCTTGAGACTGTAGAGCTGCCTCTGCTTGGGCGGCAGCCTTGCCTTTGTTGTCGTTGGAGTATTTGTCCAACATGTTGCCGCAGCAGGTCGCGTGTACGCCAAATAGTGACAATAACGCTTGGGTTTTACCGTCTCGTCGCAGGCTGAGTACCTGCATTTCACGGTCTAGCGCTAGGTGGGTTTCCGTATCGGCACGTTGGGTGACATCCGGATTGCAGTTGTACGCACTCAATGAGCGATTCCACGCCACGTCGATATCGTCATCAAACTGGCCCAAATCCAATGAGATCTCGGCAGGCTGCATTTGTTTATACGCAGTATCGATGCTTTTAATGGCGGCGGAAATAATTGCCGCCACATGAGCGGGCACAAAGCCCGGCGTGACCACGTTATAAAAGGCATCGTGGCTGCAACCACCAGGGCCGGAATGAGTATGGGTGCAGGTGAGCACCAAGCGTTCTTCATCAAAGTTTGCGATGTGTTTCGACAGCCGATTCACAATGCCTGAGCGCATGGCGTAGGTGATGTAACCCAAATCAAGGCAGCAAAAAATCAACGGTGCTTTTCCATCGGAAATCACGATAGTGCGCGCCATTAAAGGCGACTCCTGCCCCCAGGCACGATGCTTCCACTGACCAAAGCCATGCATGGCATAACCTTTGGGGGTAAGTTTAATCTCTGCCTTGCTCCACCCAGCTTGATACATAAGGCCTCCCGACCCATCTTATTATTTTAAAACTGCACCATAGTACAAAAATAAATGTAGCTTGCCTATCAATATCCCACTATACGTAGGAGCGGACCCTGTCCGCGACAAACTTAGTTAATACCCAAAAAAAAGCGCCCAACAACCAGGCGCCTTATGCACAACACGAATAAATAATCACCCTTTAGCAAACGTCAGCCCCGCATCGCCAACGCCCACTTTGATGACATCCCCCGGCACAAAGTCGCCTTGCAGCAACGCCTGTGCCAGCGGATTCTCCAGCTCTTGCTGAATCGCCCGCTTCAACGGACGCGCACCAAAGACCGGGTCGAAGCCCACGCTGGCCAGTTTGTCCAACGCGGCGTCATTGAGCGATAGCGACAGCTCGCGTTCGGCCAGCCGTTGCTGCAAGTTGCCCAGCTGGATGCGCGCAATGCCGCGAATCTGCTCTTGTGCCAGCGGGTGGAATACCACGGTTTCGTCAATACGGTTGATGAACTCCGGCCGGAAATGCTTGCCGACTACTTCCATCACCGCTTGCTTCATCTGCGCGTAGTCGCCATCGCCTGCCAACTGTTGGATTAAGTCGCTACCCAGGTTGGAGGTCATCACGATAACCGTGTTGCGGAAGTCCACCGTGCGGCCCTGGCCATCGGTCAAGCGGCCATCGTCCAACACCTGCAAGAGAATGTTGAACACATCCGGATGGGCTTTTTCCACTTCATCGAGCAGCACCACCGAGTAGGGCTTGCGGCGCACGGTTTCGGTGAGATAACCGCCTTGCTCATAGCCCACATAGCCCGGAGGCGCACCGATTAAACGTGCCACGGAGTGTTTTTCCATGAACTCACTCATGTCGATGCGCACCATGGCCGACTCGGTATCAAACAGGAAACTGGCCAGCGCTTTGCACAGCTCGGTTTTCCCCACCCCAGTGGGGCCCAAGAACAAGAAAGAGCCTTGCGGGCGGTTGGGGTCGGCCAAGCCGGCACGCGAGCGGCGCACCGCATTGGATACCGCGGTCACGGCTTCGTCTTGCCCAATCACACGCTGATGCAAGGCATCTTCCATGCGCAGCAGCTTGTCTTTTTCGCCTTCCAGCATCTTCGCCACGGGAATGCCCGTCCAGCGCGACACCACCTCGGCCACTTCCTCGTCGGTGACCTTGTTACGCAACAGCTTGTTCTCGGCTTCGCCTGCCGCTTCATGCGCTTGGGCATCGGCGAGTTTTTTCTCCAGCTCGGGAATCTTGCCGTATTGCAGCTCCGACATGCGGTTCAAATCACCGGCGCGGCGTGCCTGCTCCATCTCGGTGCGAGCCGCATCCAGGGCTTCCTTGTATTGCTGGGCACCTTGCAGGGCGGCTTTTTCCGCATTCCACACTTCTTTCAAATCGGCGTATTCCTTTTCCACCTCGGCAATTTCGCCTTCCAAATCACTCAGGCGTTTTTTGCTGGCGGCATCTTTTTCCTTGCGCAGCGCCTCGCGCTCCATCTTCAACTGGATAAGACGACGGTCGAGCTTGTCCATTTCCTCCGGCATGGAATCAATTTCCATGCGTATGCGGCTGGCCGCCTCGTCAATGAGGTCAATGGCCTTGTCCGGCAACTGCCGGTCGGTGATATAACGGTTGGACAACTTGGCCGCCGCGATAATGGCGCTGTCGTTGATATCCACCCCGTGATGCACCTCGTAGCGCTCTTTCAGGCCACGCAAAATGGCAATGGTATCTTCCTCGCTGGGCTGGTCGATAAGCACCTTCTGGAAACGCCGCTCCAGCGCGGCATCCTTCGCGATAAACTGGCGATACTCGTCCAGCGGGGTGGCGCCCACACAATGCAGCTC